>CAZCFQ010000219.1:0-2567 GCA_964497955.1 uncultured Clostridiaceae bacterium | reverse complement strand
ATCTCTTTATTAATTAAAAACCCCTCCAAGCAACACTGCTTAAAGGGGCGTGCTTTTCTTAGTCTGCACTGCTAATCTTCTTATTTTCTGATTTTCTAACTACAACTGGATCTTCACCTTTATTGATTACTCCTTCAGTAATAACACATTTAACAATGTCTTTTTGTGAAGGTAGTTCATACATTAGTTCAAGCATTAACTTTTCAAGTGTAGATCTTAAACCTCTGGCTCCAGTTTCAAGTGCCATAGCCTTTTGAGCCACAGCCTGAAGTGCTTCTTCAGTAAACTCTAACTCTATACCATCAAGACCAAACAGTTTTTTATACTGTTTAACTAAAGCATTTTTTGGTTTTTGAAGTATACTTACTAAAGCTTCCTTGTCTAGTGCATCCAAAGTTGCAATTACTGGAACTCTTCCTGCAAACTCAGGAATCAATCCATATTTTAATAAGTCTTGTGGGACAATCTCTTTCAAAATGTCACCAATTTTTTTCTCTACTTTTGACTCAACTTTAGCTCCAAAGCCCATTGACTTTCTACCAATACGTTTTTGGATTATATCCTCAAGTCCTCCAAAAGCTCCTCCTAAGATGAACAAAACATTTTCAGTGTTTATCTGAATAAACTCTTGATGAGGATGCTTTCTTCCACCTTGTGGTGGTACCGAAGCAACTGTTCCTTCTAGTATCTTAAGTAAAGCCTGTTGAACACCTTCGCCTGATACATCTCTAGTAATAGATGGATTATCGCTTTTTCTAGCAATTTTATCTATTTCATCTATGTAGATGATTCCTTTTTCAGCTTTTTCTACATCGTAATCAGCAGCTTGGATAAGTTTCAGTAAGATATTTTCCACATCTTCACCTACATAACCAGCTTCTGTTAATGAGGTAGCATCAGCTATAGCAAAAGGAACATTTAAGCTTCTAGCTAATGTTTGAGCTAAAAATGTTTTACCTACTCCTGTAGGTCCAATTAAAACTATATTACTTTTATTTAATTCTATTTCATCATTGTTTGATAAAGCATTGATACGCTTGTAGTGATTATATACAGCAACAGCTAAAGTCTTTTTAGCTCTATCTTGTCCTATAACATACTCATCAAGACTTCTTTTAATTTGTTCTGGTCTTGGGATATTTTCTAGATCAAGTTCAGTCTGTTGCTCGATTTCTTCTTCAATAATCGCCATACAAAGCTCAATACACTCATCGCAAATATATACACCTGGACCAGCTACTATTTTCTTTACTTTGTCCTGTGTTTTGCCACAAAAAGAGCATTTTACCATACCCTTTTCTTCAAATTTAAACATATTAACCTTCCTTTTAGCTAGCTTTTATTCTCCATTATTTTATCTACTAAGCCATAATCAACAGCTTCTTTAGCAGTTAGCCAAAAGTCGCGATCTGTATCTTGTGCTATCTTTTCGAAATCTTGACCTGTTTTATCTGCTAAAATTCTATTAAGTCTTTCTCTTGTTTTTATAATTTGATTAGCACTGATTTCAATATCACTAGCTTGTCCTTGTGCTCCACCACTTGGCTGGTGTAGCATTACTTCTGCGTGTGGTAAGATAAACCTTTTACCTTTTGCACCACCAGCTAATAAAACTGAAGCCATGCTAGCAGCAAGTCCTACACTAATTGTAGATACATCAGGCTTTATATATTGCATTGTATCATAAATAGCTAATCCTGCGTTAACAGAACCACCTGGACTATTTATATATAGGAAAATATCTTTATCTGGATCTTCGCCTTCTAAAAATAGAAATTGTGCTATTAATACATTAGCAACACTATCTGTAATAGGGCTACCTAAGAAAATGATTCTTTCTTTAAGTAGCCTAGAGTATATATCGTAACTTCTTTCACCACGATTTGTTTGTTCAACTACCATTGGAATTAAATTCATCTTCTGTCCTCCTAATTAAATATCTTTTTATTATTCTTCTGTGTTTTCTTCTGCTTCTTCATCTTGTTCTTCTTCAACGACTTCAACTTCATTAACAACAGCTTCTTCTACTATTAACTCAATTGCTTGGTCTTTTTTCCAACCATCTTGTAAGCTTTCAATTGCTTGTGGTTGAGCTTGAAGCATTTTTTTAAGTTCTTCTACTTCTTGATTATATGCTTTTGCCATATCAGCTAAGCGACTTTCAAACATTTCTTCATTAATTTCAATGTTTTCTTCATCGACAATTGCACCTAATACTAAATCTGTTTTAACTCTTTTAGCTGCTTGTTCTCTCATGTCATTTCTCAAATCATCAACAGACTTTCCAAGCATTTGTGCATATTGTTCTAAGCCAATCCCATACTGTTGCATACTACGCTTTGTATCTTCTAACATTCGATCAATTTCACTCTCAACTAAAACCTCAGGAATCTCAACTGTGCTATTTTCTACTACTTTGTTTAATAAAGCATTTTTGAACTTAGCTTCAGCTTGATTCTCTTTAGCTTCTAAAAGTTTATTTCTTACATCATTTGTATATTCTTCAACTGTTTCAAACTCACTAACTTCTAATACGAAGTCTTCGTTTAATTCAGGTACTTCTTTTC
>CAZCFQ010000218.1:0-2597 GCA_964497955.1 uncultured Clostridiaceae bacterium | reverse complement strand
ATATACTTCATTATCAGTTTGTACAATCGTATCATTACCAGTTGAGAGTGATATGTTTCTAGCTCCTGTAAAAAGTGCTCCAAATATTAATAAAGTTATTAACAATACTCTTATTGGTTTTGAGTCAATAAGAATTCCTACTTTTGAAAATATTTTCTCCATTTTATATTTCTCCTTGATCTAGTGTGTTAAAAATCATATTGCTAATTTCATGTATGAAATCTTCTCTTTTTATATGTTTTGAATTTGGTAAGTATATAAAGGATAAAATTGAGCCCATAATTAGCCTGATAGCTATTTCTTGCTTTTTTTGATTAAAATTAAACATATTAAAATGTGATTTAAAATGTTCTTCAATTATTTCTAAAAAGCTTCTATCTTGAAATTTGGATATTAAATTAGATTCATTTAACAAAAGCAATACAGAGTCTTTATTCTTTAAAATAAGATTTATCTTATCTAATAACAAATACTTGAATTTTTCTTCTTTTGATAAGGTTTGATTTATTTGCTCATTGTTATTTAGTAACGTGTCAAAAATTAACTTAATTGACTTAACAAAAACTTCTTCTTTTGAATTGAAATATCTAAATAATGTGACTTCACTAATACCAGCTTCTTTAGCAATAGAAGAAGTAGTTGCTTTAGTGTATCCATTTTGATTAAAAACTTTTAATGCGTTTTTTATTATTTGTTTTTCTCGTTCTTTTTTATTCAAAGTTAGCCCTCCTAATTAATGTAAGTAAGTACTTACATACATTATTATAAATATTACGTGATGTCAATTGGCTTGGTAAGATATAGGACAAAATAAGCAAAAATATTTGATAATACATATCTCTAAAATAAGTGTATAATGTTGTTACATAGTTAAAACTTATAAAAAAGGGAAAATTAAATGAGAAAACTACTGCTAATGTTATTAATAATCGCACTTACTAGTTGTAACTTACTTAAGGAAGAAAGCAAAGTTGGTAGTAATTCTGGAAACATATCTAATGGAGGGTTGATATGTAGTTTTGATAAGGGAATTATTTACAGAAGTGAAAGTGATGATTGGAAATTGTATTATTATGATGGATTAGAAAAGATAAAAATCTGTGATGATATGGCTAGCTATATCAACGTAGTTGATAGTACAGTTTATTACTCTAACTTTTCTGATGGGCAAAGACTTTATAAGATAAATACTGATGGCAGTAATAGAGAAAGACTTACCAATTTTAGTGTTTCTAATGTAAATGTTATTAACAAAGAAATTTATTTCATTAATATGGAAGATGGTTTTATAGTTGAGAAAATAGATATTAAGGGAGACAGAACTATCATTATTGACTCTAAAACTAATAGTCTAGTCACTGATGGAATATTTTTATACTATATAAAGCCAACTGGTAAAGATGAATTTTCAATATTTATGTATAATCTAAAATCATATGAAACTACCCAAATTACACAAGGCCAATATTGTCATTACATTAATGTTATAGACAAGCAAATATTCTATTGGAGCGTTAATGAAAATGTATTAAGAAGAATAGATTTAGAAACTTTGGAGAGTAAAGTATTAATAAATCAAGGGATTGATCATTTAAATTCAAGTAGTAAGTATTTATATTTTACTAATCCTAAAGAGGGATATAATGTATTTAGGTGTAATTTGGATGGGACTGATTTGATACAGATTAGCTACATTTCAAAAGATATTCAAAACTACCCTAGTTTTAATCCTAGTTCAATATTTCTAGATAAAGAAAATGTTTATTATAGGGGTTTTTCTGAGAATGTTTTGGCAGATAGCTTTACAGTTATAGATACAGACTTAAATAGTATAGTCTTTGATTTTTCAAGTAGGTAAAATATAAGCGCTAGATTTAAGAAACTATTTCATTTTAGATTTAATATAATATGGAGTATAATCAATAAAGAAAAGCATTATTACAATTAAAGAGGTGGAAACAGTAAATTGAATATATTAGTAGCAGGCGGTGCAGGTTATGTTGGTTCGCACACTGCAGTTGCTTTATTAGAAGCGGGTCACAATGTAATTATTGCAGATAATTTAACTGCAGGAAATGAAAAAGTTGTCAGAAATATTGAAAAAGTTGTTAAACATAAAGTTGCTTTCTATAAAGCAGACTTAAATGATCATAGTGCAGTGGATTACTTATTTGCTAATTACGATATTGATGGAGTTATGCATTTTGCGGGTTGTAAATCTGATTCAGAGTCTGTAAAAAAGCCCTTAAAATATTATAGAAATAACGTTATAAGTACTATAGTCTTAACAGAAGCATGTATGAGATACAATGTAAATAAGTTTGTTTTTTCATCAACAGCTAAGCTATATGGTGATAATGTAGTGCCTTTTAATGAAGCTATGAAACTTTTGCCTAAAGTTAATCCTTTTACAGAATCCAAGGTTATGAGTGAGGAAATTCTTAAAGATACTGCTAAAGCAAATCCAGATTTTGCAGTTGCATTACTTAGATACTTTAACCCTATTGGAGCACATGAAAGTGGCTTGTTAGGAGATTCACAAGAAGGTGAACCAAGTAATATTATGCCATATATAAACAAGGTAGCTAAAGGCATAT
>CAZCFQ010000217.1:0-2598 GCA_964497955.1 uncultured Clostridiaceae bacterium | reverse complement strand
ATTTTAATCCTCCTTGGATAAAACGTATCTCAAGATCATCTAAATTTTTAAATGTAAAATACTTTGTGTTGTTTAATACTCTTGCATCAGCTAAGCATCTTCTTCTGTTTTCCTTTACTAAAGTATACTTCTACTTAAATTAAGAATATCCTTCTTTTTATTTCATTATTTCTATATTTTTACATATTGCATTACTGCACAGTGAAGTATTATTGCTTATAAACTTATGCTTTCATATATACCTTTAGCTATCATCTCTAAAAATCTTTTCACGAAAAATCTTCTTAACAACCTAAACATCATTTGTTGCTACAACAACATCAGTTGTCATCTTACCAGTTGTAGCAACTCCAAAAAAACACTGTCGATATCAGCGGTATAGACGCACCTTTTCATATCCTATGGGATATACATCTACAAAGAGCACTTAAAATATAAATTTAAAACAAAAATTAGCTACATCCTATCTCTCAGGATATAGCCATTAGTTTTCTATTCTATTTCTGAACTCGTATTCTTACAATACAATAATTCACCAGACTATCATGATTACTAATATTTATTATTAAATAGTCTTGGTATCAAAAACATTTACTCTTATTTACACAAATAATGACGGTATTCAATTATGAATGTAATACTTTAGTTTCTTTTAATATAACTTCTAATCAACTCAATTAAATATATCAATCCTATTGCTCCTAAGGCTCCTACGATACCTAATAAGACAATCTTCGATATTTTAAAAGCGATAATAACTGAAAAATTATTACAATTTTTACAATATATCTATATGTCACATCTGCGGTTTTCAAAATAGGCTTTTTACAAAATCATAATGACAAACTCCTAATGTATCTATTAATTTTTAAACTGGTACAACAATCTGCTTAATATAAAATCAATTAAGATAAATGTTATTGAAACTACAGTAACTGAAATGATAAAGTTAATTATATCAAAATCGTATGAACTAAAACGGAAACGTGCTCGAGTTGTAATCTCTTGATTAGAAGGGATGGGCCCTATTGGAAGTGCTTGCTTCAAAAACGGAACAGGCCACCCAAATACAACCTTATAGAAATTCTCACTACCTCTCATATCTTCAGTAACAGTTTCCTGTACAACATAAGGTGAGATAGCAACTATGATTGAAGCCAATACAATAATAATGAGAATCTTTTTAATATAGCTACCTTCTTTAATATCTATGGTTGATACACCCAATCTTGATCACCACTTCCAGGAACATCTAGGCCCCATGATCCTACTAAAAACTTTGTTTCCTGAACTGTCACAAACCATATCGAGTGTAATGATACACTAGTTCTCTGTCCTAAAAGTTTTGCAGAATCAATATTACTATTACCTGGATATGCAAGTATAAGTGAGTAATAATCAGTGTTAGCAAATATTTTGGTTGCGTCAAATGTTCCCACTGTATACACTGGTTCATCAGTGTCATCGCAAACTGTTGCTGTATCTAGATAAGCATCAGGTAAATCTGATTCCCAACCGTAACTAGATGATCCCCGTAACCCATCTACCCAGCACAAATCGTCATAGTTATAAAATACTACTTCATGCTCATAGCCATCGCCAGAGTTGAAATTGAATACTTGATTTGTGGACCAGTTCATTTCATTATAAATGCATCGCCAACCATTAGAATTAGTATAGAAATTGACCACTCCAGAAGTTGGTGCATAATCACTGGCTGTTTTAACATCATATGATTCAGAATCAATCGATCTAGTTTGTTTCTTGATAGATTCTGAACTTAAGTTAGAAAAGATTTTAATTTGAGCGTTTAAATCTTTTGCTAATGTCCTTCCTTTGTTTTTGTCAGCTTTTATAACAACTGATTTTAGATATAAACCTTCAGAATAAAACTTGCTTCTGCGATTATCAGATGTGGTACATTTCCCCAGACTTTTTTCCACATTTTCTAACAATGATAAATATAACTTATTTATATAATTCATCATATTGGCTTTGCTCTTGAACTCTGGTATTCCTATTCCTCCACTACTCATTCTGCCTTCTTCATTCTTGTATTGATACCTAACCTCTAGCAAATCAATCTTATCCCGTTTACTGAACACATTATCAACAAAATCTTTGAGTTTAATGGGTTCAGAAAAAATAATTTCAGAAAAGCATCTATTTGTTTCGACTGCAGTACTACTTAAAAATCCTATTTGCAATACAAAAATGCTTACTAACAATAAGTAAAGTAAACTTCTGATCTTTTTCATAATCATTTCCTTACATAATATATTTAGGTTGTTAGAGGAACCTATAATCCTTTGTTTCGAGGAGTTAAATAAATTACTGAAAAATATTTATTGAATCTTTAAAGCTCAGTTTTTTTGACTATATATCTGCTCACTGAGATATTTGCCTATTTATACTATTTTTTTAACTCAACCATAATGAATTTAATGAATCAATCGATATCAATATTGATGTATTCATTAAATGAGCTATCCCAATGTTTATAAAAATAAGCTGTTAACATCCACTACTTAACAAACATAAGAGTCACTTATATATTGAGTGTTCTCAACACATACACCATTAATATATACATAACCA
>CAZCFQ010000216.1:0-2611 GCA_964497955.1 uncultured Clostridiaceae bacterium | reverse complement strand
CTATACACTGAGTGGAAAAATATTTTAATAGAGTTTCTCTAACTTTATCTATCCAGCTAAAGTCACTTGAAAGCTTTTTATGAAGATTCTTAATATCATTGATGTTTATATCTAAACCTTTTAGTCCATAACCGCTATCATCTTTACCTTCTAATGCTTTTTCTATTTGTGAGATTGAAGAATTTGTGCCAAACTTGTTTTGATGAGTTTTAATTGCACTATATCCTCTAGTTAGTTCAATCTTTTTCTTATCAAAGTTGTTTTCTTCAATTATTAGTTTGTAAAGAGTGTCATCAAAAATCATCTAAAGCTTCCTCTCCATAACGATACAATCACTAGGTTGCATTTTGAACTGGTGTTTTTCTAATACAATTTTTACTTCTTTTAAATTAGGTGGCCACATAATTGTAAGCTTATTAATTCCTAAAAGGTATGTATAATAACTTGCAAAATCTAAGCATAAATCATAATCTCCGTCCATAATGCCAATGTTCATACCACGCTCTGGCATAAATCTTGATCCATAAACAATTACGCTATTGCTTGCTTTATGATAATATATTGAACCATCAGATACTAATCCATTTATAAGAGATTCATTATATGGGTAAAATGTTCTATTTAATACCAAACTATTTCCCCATTTATCAGCTAATGGCATCAATAACTTATTAGCAACTTCAGTATTAGTTACTTTTCTAAAAGCAGGAACGTCTTTACTTGGAGTGTATGAGCTAATATCTAAATCTGCTCCGCTATATTGACCAACTAGATTGAATCCATTTATTCTAGCCAATCCTGCACTTGCTGCATTATTAACTCCTGTATACATTCTTAACTGATCTAAATTAATTTTTTTTGCATGATCTAAATATTTTCTATAAATTGCTTTTCCAATACCTCTACCTTGGAATTTTTTATCTACTCTTAATGTTTCAAGCCAAGCAGTACCATCATAAAGAATTGATAATTTACCTAACCCCGCCATTTCCCCTTTATAAAAGGCTATGTATAGCGGTTCGTCTAAACTTTCAGTAAAATCATCCCACATTCTTTCTAAATACCTTAAGTTTGGAGTTGATTGACCTTCTACATAAACTGCCTTTTCTTTATCACTTTGCTTTGCTACTCTTACATAAATATCCATTCTAAGCTCCTTTAACTTAACTCATTAATTGCTTCTAGAATCTTTTTCTCGTGATCTTTTACTCTTACTTTTGGATAAACTTTAGCGACCTTTCCATCTTTATCAATAATATAAGTAGTTCTAATTATTCCTTCGTATTCTCTACCATACATTTTCTTTTTTCCCCAAGCTCCATAAAGACTGGCTATTTTATGGTCCTCATCTACTAAAAGATGAAATGGTAGATTATGTTTAGAAGCAAAGTTTTGATGAGATTTAACTCCATCTGGGCTAACACCTATCACCACTGCACCCAAATCAAGTATCTCATCATAAACATCTCTAAAAGCACAAGCTTGTTTAGTACATCCTGAAGTATTATCTTTTGGATAAAAATACAGTACAACAATTTTACCGCTAAAATCGGAAAGAGTTATTTCCTCTTCATTTTGATTAATTAAAGTGAAATCAATTGCTTTTTGACCAATATTTAACATAGCTATACCTCCAAATTGTCTTTTTCTTATTATACATTAAAGTAATTAATAAATGTATTGAAGCCAAGTTTTATTTTTAAAAAGAAAATGAGCTTTAGTAATTAGAGATTTAACTAATTTACTAAAGCTATTTAATATGCTTGATTTTGTAGATAATATATTACAAGCTTTATTACTTTTTCTAACACACCTAAATCAACTGATTTCGTGTATGAATCTTGTATAGTATGAGTAATTGGACTAGATTCCACTGTTGTTAGCATTACACTTTGGACTCCATTTGCCGCAAAGTGTACATGATCACTTGAAGCAATTCTTGAAATTGTAGTATCTATACCAATATATGAACTATATCTACTAAGAAGTTGTTGTGTTGTATTAGTTTGTCTAAAGTATCCTGAAATATCAATAACATCACTACCCTTTGTACCAACAATGTCAAGATTAATCATAGTTGAACTAGCTAGTGGGAAAATTGGCTTTTGAGTATAAAATTGTGAACCTGCTAGATATACTTCTTCTCCATTAAAGGCTGTAAAAACAATTGTTTTTTCTGGCTTTTCCATTTCACTCATTATTCTTGCTATTTCAAGCATAGCTGCTATACCTGTTGCATTATCAAGTGCACCTGGATAATATGGACCGTTATCATATCCACCTAAATGATCTAAATGAGCTCCAACTATGATATATTCATTTGAAGGATTAGTTCCTTCAATTAATCCAATCACATTAGCACTTTTAGTATCTACTAACTCTTTATTAGCTTTGATTCTAACATGTTGATTCTTATTAGCAGACATATAAAGAGTTTCATAAGCAAAATCGGAACAATACATTATCATAGGTCCTGTATTTCTAGAACTAATAATCTTTGATGATAAAGCTTTATTATATCCAAGTTGTCTTATTTGACTTGATAAAGCGGTACTAATATGAAAGTATCCATTTCTTCTAATATCATTTTGAATAATTATTGCTTTTATGT
>CAZCFQ010000215.1:0-2647 GCA_964497955.1 uncultured Clostridiaceae bacterium | reverse complement strand
GCAGGATTAGGTTTTAATTTAGTCTTAGGAGTTTTATATGCATGGGGAATTATTTCAGCAGCCTTAATAGACCAATTAGGTTGGTCTGCAACGATGACTCAAGTGCCTTATTTAGTAGCTTGTGCAGTATTTGCTCTTTCCATGATTCCAGGAGGAAAAATCCAAGATAGATTTGGACCAAAACCAGTAATTATGGCAGCCGCGGTATTAGCAGGATTAGGATTTATAATGTCAGGTCTCTTTTTAACAGTAATTGGTTTGACAACATTTTTTGGCATTATATTTGGTCTTGGTATGGGCATGGGATATGCTGCACCAACACCTGCAGCTGTAAAATGGTTTAGCCCAAAAAAGAGAGGGTTAATTTCAGGAATTGTAGTAAGTGGTTTTGGTTTAGCTCCAGTATATATTGCACCATTAACTAACTTTCTATTATCAGAATTTGGATTACAGAATACATTTTTCATTCTAGGTGCAGGATTTTTCACAGTGATTATGCTCTTGTCGCAGGTTATCACTAACCCTCCAAAGGGCTATATGCCTGAAGAAATATCTATAAATGAACGAAAAGTAGAAATTGAAGACTTAACCCCAGAAGTTAGTGAAGAAGGCTTGGATTTTGAATGGCATCAGGTATTAAAAACTAAGCAATTTTACATGCTTTGGATAATGTTTTCTTTTGGGACTTTTGCAGGACTTCTGATTATTGGGCAGTTAGCGAAAATTGGTTTGGAACAAGCTAACATTACTAATGCCTCTTTACTAGTAGGAGTTTATGCTATATTCAATTGTTCAGGCAGAATAGGTTGTGGTATTATCTCTGATAAGATTGGACGAATGAGAACACTTTTAATCATGTTTTTAATGCAAGTTTCTGTCTATATGGCTTTTACTAGCTTTACCACTGCAGTGCCAATGATTTTTGGAATAGCTGTTGTAGGATTTACTTTTGGCGGAATGTTAACAATTTTTCCAGCAACATCAGCAGATTTTTTCGGAGTAAAAAATTTCGGAATCAATTATGGAATGCTAATAACTGCTTGGGGAGTCGGTGGGGTATTTGGACCACTACTTGGGGGATTAGTTAGAGATATTACTGGCACATACAACATAAGCTATATAGTTTCTGGAGTGCTAAGTCTATTAGGAGCAATCATAACTTTATTAGTAAAGCCTCCGGAAAAACTACCAGCAGCAGATACTTTGCATGAATCGGAAAAATTGCCTATAATCAATAGTTAATAAGTTTTTGATGCAACCAAGGCAGATACTGTGATTGATACGGTTATCTGCCTTAAATTATAATAATTAAACTTCTCTAATCCTTATCTACCTTTTTAACCTCTAGCAAAATGAAGCTACCCATAACTGCAATAGCTAACACAGGGCCTAAGCTATCAAAATTAATTTCAAACCCTATAGCTGAGCCTATCACTCCAATTAAAATCGTTAAAATGCCTGCAATTATTATCATCTATAACTCCTATCTCTTTTCAAATTATGTAAATTATATTAAAAAATATGAAATTTTTATCACATGCTTTGCATAAAATCATTTATTTCTGAATGCATTTTCTCAGACTTGTCGTGGTGTATGTAGTGTGTCGAATCTAAGACAATACTTCTTGTTTTAGGAATGTTTGATAAAAACTCTTCTAATGCTGCTGTCCATCCAGGGGCTACTTCTTCTTGTTCCTTTGATATGAAAAACAGTAATGGGATTCTTTTATCAATTAACTTTTTTATACTTACTTTATTAGAATTCTCATTCAAGTATTTTAGTTCATTAAACATATCTCTAGTAAAAGCTTTTTTGTAAAAGTTAGCAATGTATTTTGCTTTTTCTTCATCTGTTAAACAATTTGATTTAATTATAGGAAAGCTTTTAGCGAAATCATCTTCTGGCATAAATCTAGTTAAACCAAGCTTTGCTGACAAATATGTAATAAGTAGTTGTACTTTGTTTGGTTTAGGTAATAATTTTATAGCTTGTGGGATTAAAGGGTCTATTCCAATAACTGCACTGACTTCTTTAGTGTAGTTTTGAACCCAGTATAAGGCCTCCAGCCCTGACATAGAGTGTGGGATAAGAATATATGGAGGTTTTTCACCAGATAATTCCAAAATGTTTCTTGTTTCGTCAAGTATAGATTTTAAATCTCTATCATTATTAGAAATTTCACTCCACCCATAACCTGATCTCTCTATTACTATAACTCTGTTTTTCTTACTTAGTTTTTGCCATAAAGGTTTAAAATCTAAAGTAGGACTACTTGTTCCATGCCCTGCTAAAAATACAAATGTAAACTTACCACTACCCTTTGAAAAAACATGAAGCTTTTTGCCATCAACTTCATATATCTCACCTGGTGGTATGTTGAATCCTTCTTCTTGGATTAACTTTATACTGTGACTTTTGTATGAGTAAAGTAAAAAAAGAATTATTATTTGATGGAGCATATTTTAATTTAAGTTGGGATGAAATTATAAAATTTATAGCAGTAATCTCATTTGCATTAAATGAAAAGAATATACAAATATTTGAAGAATACAACCAACAATATAATAGTGCTTTTAAGTACAAGAAAAAAACAAATAAAATAAAGACTACATATTATTTAGCCAATAATAATTATTATTATAGATT
>CAZCFQ010000214.1:0-2691 GCA_964497955.1 uncultured Clostridiaceae bacterium | reverse complement strand
GAAGCTACTATTCTTGGAGTTCAAGAAGTACCAGAAGAAGATGTTAGTAAATACGGGATAGTTGATGGAGAGTCTTTAGCTGATAGAATTTACAAGGTCAAGGGATTAATAGAAAAGCCTAGTAAAAATGAGGCCCCTACTAATATAGCAATTGTTGGAAGGTATATAATAACTCCAGCTATATTTAATATTCTAGAAACTACTAAGCCTGGAAAAGGCGGAGAAATCCAATTGACAGATGCATTAATTGAACTAGCAAAGAAAGAGGAAATGTATGCATATGTGTTTAAAGGAAAAAGATATGATGTAGGAAATGTTATGGGCTTTTTAGAAGCAAATATTGAGTTTGCACTTAGAGATGAAGATATTAAGCCTGAGTTAACAGAGTATCTAAAAAAGTTAGTAAAATCTTTAGGTTAAGTCTCTAGCTCTAATCTTTTAAGAAATTTAGTATTAGCATAAAGACTTTTATTTTTCTACATAATACTAAAACCTTATATAATAGCCACTAAATATATGTGATAAGTTAATCATCTTAATAAACAAGGAACGACTATTTAGTTTAGAGAGTCGTTCCTTTTGTAATGGAACTACTTAAAAGCTTGATTAGGCACGAGTTATAACTGGTTTAGAGTATAATAGAAATCATAGTGAAATTAAGATTAATTTCTTTTATACTCGATAATAAATCTCATATTATCTTTTATATTTGAGAATTCAGGAAATACTTTCTTAGTTAATAGCATAAGAAAATATTTTAAAGTAAAAGCAGAAATATTTCAATACACACTGTCCTAAACTACTTAGAGTATTGCAATCAAGCTTTTATAATTATATAAGTGCCAAAGCATGACACCCTAGCAATAATAATGCTTAAGATATATGAAAAATAAATATTATTTTACTGACAATAGGTTTAAGCAAGCTAATGGTTTTTCTAATACTCAGGACATATAAAGAACATTGGAAAATATCATATATATCAAAATTCTTTCTAAGGATTTGATGTTAAAATAGGTAAAGTAAAAATAATGAGATTGACTTATTTACAAAGAAGGATAACACAACACACTACTATCAAGTTCGTATTTAATGCAAAATGAAAAACAAGAAAAAAAGAATTTGATGTTTATTAATTGATAGAGTATAATTTTCCAAAATATGTACTTTCTATGGATCACTTAGATTTTAGTAAGATGCCATTTTTCATAAGAATATTATAGATTTTTATTGAATGATAGTTTCTTGCTACATTAACAATGACGTGCTTTCCAAGCTGTTAAGATTGTGATTGAATTACATAAGATTACTTAAAGACAATTTATAAGCTCTTAAATCATTGTGCAAAATAATAGAGCAAAATATTTATATATGTCTACGTATTATAACAAAGTAATAGTATAATATAGATAAAATAGTATTAGATTGATAAGATTAAAAAGACTTTGGCCCTGATTGTATTGAGCAAAAAAGTACAGTTTAGAGCTAGCTGTCAAAAGAACTTGAAAGGAAAAACTTTTATGAACGAAAAATATGCAAAGAAGATTTTTGATAAGTATAATCCAAAAGAGGATGTTATACGTTGCCCATATGGTAGAGCTAAAGTCCGAAAATTACTAGATTCATATACAATTGCAGCTGTAAATTTATACGGAATAATAAGACGTGAAGAGTTAGTTGAAATATTTAATGAACTAAGTCAAGAGAAAACAACAGTTGAAGAAATGTACATACTCTTGTTACCATTAATATTAAGAAAAGGATTGTATTGCTTTTATAAAGAGTATGTTGTTCATTACTGGGCAATTGAAGATTTTGACCAAGCAGACTATTTACTATCGCATCAAGCGGATAAACCACGATATGTACCAGATGAGAATGAGTTTCTCAAATATATAAACGAAGATTATGTAGATAAAGATCATTGGGAGGAAGTTCTTCGTTTTATGTTGAATATGTCTGAGCCATCATTAGATATTTTACTAGCCTATTATGAGCTAAAAGAATATATAACATTTAATGATAGAATAAATCAGATAGGTTCTATTTTTGACGAGTATGATATTGTCTTTGAAACAGAAGAACAAGCCCAGGAGTTATTTGATCTAATATTCTTTGCAAAAAACAATACACGTGTCTGGGAAAATAACGGATATTCGCCTGCAGAACTTCACAAAATAATGAATGAAAAAGACAAAAATATTATCAAGTTCCCAATAGCCCAAAATGTGAAAGTAGGTAGAAATGATCCTTGCCCTTGTGGGAGCGGGAAGAAGTATAAGAAATGCTGTGGTTCAGTAGCAAATAAAAAATCAGGGCGATTAAGTAGGAAAGAGTGTAAAGAGTTCTATGAAACTTGGTATGGATTAATTGGTTATGTTAATAGAAAAAAAAGTGTTATTAAAGAGCAAATAGAACCAATCTATCCTAACCAAGTCAGTGACGTAAAGATATATCAAGTACGAGAAGTACTATGGGAAAATCCAGAACTTATAGATGAGTATATAAAAGAAACTAAATTATCAAATGATAGAGTAGAAATTCTAAATCTATGGAGAAAAAACTATATTAAAGGACTTTTTCTTTTCTTAGAATATAAACCTGAATATGCTGTTGTCCTCCATTTAAATGAGCAAAATGATAACACAGTTTATGGGATCAAAGGTATAAGTAATACCGTAGCAAATACTA
>CAZCFQ010000213.1:0-2775 GCA_964497955.1 uncultured Clostridiaceae bacterium | reverse complement strand
GTGATTGTGATTTTAATCCTCCTTGGATAAAACGTATCTCAAGATCATCTAAATTCTTATTTATCATATACTTTGTGTTATTTAATACTCTTGCATCAGATAAGCATCTTCTTCTGCTTTTATTTACTAAAATATACTTATACTTTAGTTAAGAATATCCTTCTTTTTATTTCATTTTTTCTATATTTTTACATGTGTCATTATTGCACAATGAAGTATTTGTATGCGTTAATCTAAAAGTATACCACCATTTCAGTTGAAAACTGGTCCAGAAATAAAATATAATACCCTCATAAAGTAGAAGAGGGTGGAAAGAGGATGATGAGATTGGATCAGAAGGCTGAGATATTGATGAAGCATTTTAGAGAAGATAAGAGCCAAAGAAGGATAAGCGAAGAACTCAATATTTCAAGAACAACAGTTAAAAAATATATAGATGAGTTTATTGAGAAATCTAAAGAGCTTGAAGAAGTAAGTCAAGCAAGTGATGACAAAAACAAGATTTTGAAATTGATAGAAGAGTTAACAGAGAAGCCTAAGTATGATGTAAGTAGCAGAAAAAGGGTTAAATTAACGGAAGAAGTAAAACAAGAGATTGACAAATTTATCGAACAGAATGCCAAGAAAAAAGCTGAAGGAAAGAAAAAACAGTTAATGAATAAGATTGACATTTATGAAGAATTAATTGAAATGGGATATGATATAGGATATACAACAGTTTGTAACTACATAAGAAATACTCACGAAGTTAAAGAAGCTTTCATCAAGCAAGAATATCAGCTAGGACAAACTCTAGAGTTTGACTGGGGAGAAGCAAAGTTAATAATTGCTGGTAAAGAAATGTCGCTGGATATGGGATTACTGACAGCAGCAAAAGCACCTTATCATTTTGCAAGACTTTATCGTAACAAAAAGACAGAAAATTTTCTGGACATACACGTGAGGACTTTCAATAATATCGGTGGAGTTCATCATGGAGTGACTTATGACAATCTGAAAACTGCAGTGAAAAGGTTTGTTGGTAAGAATGAAAAAGAAGCTACAGATGACCTAATAAAGATTTCACTTTACTACGGATTCAGTTATCGCTTTTGCAACGTTAGGAAAGGGAATGAAAAAGGACACGTAGAGCGCGGAATAGAGTTTGTTAGAAGGAAAGCTTTTTCAAACAGAACTGAGTTTTCTTCTTTAGAAGAAGCTAATGATTATCTACAAATGAAACTTAACAAGTTAAATACAAAGAAAAGAAAATGGTTAAATAACTTAAGTCCTAAGGAAGTATTAGAACAAGAAAGACCATATTTGCTACCACTTAAGCCATCATATGATGTATCTAGAAGAAGAGAAGCAAGAGTGAATAAGTATAGTGTGATAACAATAGATCAAAACAAGTATTCAGTTCCAGACTATCTAGTTGGTAAGTTTGTTAATGTAAGGATTTATCCTGAAGTAATTAAGATATATTACAAAGAAAATGAAATAGCTACGCATAAAAGAAGCTATTTAAACCATGACTGGATAATAGATTTACATCATTTTTATCATACACTAAAGAGAAAGCCTGGAGCTCTGCATTCCAGTATGGGAATTCAACAGATTTCTCCAAGGCTTTATCAAATCTACAATAAATATTATATCAATACTCCAAAAGATTTCATAGCTCTTTTAGAGCTAGTTAAAAACAAAGGGCTGAAACAGATACTAACAGCTATAGAAAAGTTATCTTCAATTAAACAAGAAATTGTTAACACAGAAAATGTTAAAAGCATTGTTGGCAATGCTCCTGTAGTAAAAGAACATATTAAAGATGATAGTATTAAGATACAGTCTATCAACCAAATTACAGCCCTTAATCAACTGTTTAGATTAGAAGCTACAGGAGGGTTTGAAAATTGAATAATACAATTGAAGACATCAAACACTATATAAAAGAGCTTAAAATTCCTGGGATAGCTAGAGATCTTAAACTAAGTATTGAAGAAGCATATCTATTAGATAAATTCTATGAAGATTTTCTAAAAGAACTTTTTGAAAGAGCTTATGATGTTAGAAAAGAGAATAGCAAAAAGAATAGAATAAGACGGGCTAAATTCCCATATAAAAAATATCTGGAAGAGCTTAAAGTAGAATATTTACCTCAAGACGCAAAGGTGAAATTAAAAGAACTAAAAACATTAAAATTCATATCTGAAAGCAGAAATGTCATTATAGCAGGAAATCCTGGTACTGGTAAAACTCATATTGGAATAGGCCTTGGAATAGCTGCTTGCAAAAAAGGATACAAAGTGTTCTTCACAACTATTCCTTCTTTGATTAATCTATTAAAAGAATCAAGAAGTCAGAGAACTTTAACTTCAATAGAAAGAAAGTTTGAGAAGTATGATCTAGTGATAGCTGATGAGCTAGGGTACATTTCTTTTGATAAAGAAGGAGGTGAATTGCTTTTTCAGTTTCTCTCCCTAAGAGCAGAAAGAAAGTCTACAATTGTTACCACTAATCTATCTTTCGATAGATGGAATGAAGTCTTTAATGATGAAGTTTTAACTGCTGCTCTTATTGATATACTTACCCATAAATCTTATGTTATTAACATGAATGGTAATTCTTACAGAATACAAGAGACTAAAGAATGGCTTGAAAACATTAAATAGTTTTTTCATTAGTGGACCAGTTTTCGATTAATATGTGGACCAGTTTTCGATTGACAAATACAGTATTACTGCTTATAAATTTTATACTTTCATATACAACTTTAGCTATCATATCTAGAATATT
>CAZCFQ010000212.1:0-2784 GCA_964497955.1 uncultured Clostridiaceae bacterium | reverse complement strand
TAATATAGATTCTATTTTTAAAGCAGTATTAGTGTCTAGATAATATTCTCCACATTGTTCACAGATATTAGCAGGAACATTTTTTATAATGATTATTCCTTCTCCTAGGTCAACGATGTGGTTTACATTTCCTTTTGTTAAGTTAGCCTTACAAAGAACACAATTCATAATGTTACCTCCTCCTAGTTCTAAAATCATCTAGCCATTCACTTTCAGCAGGATAATATGCTGTTATCATCCAAAGGGTGGTCTTTCTAATGCACATACTCCATGAATATGCTTATCTCCATCACTACTGCCCAGTACAAGACAACTTGAATGAGTATAGTCATCTTTATAAACTCTATATTTTTTCCATTTGAAAGACAATTTATTATATCTTTAATTTTTATTTCTCTTTGCTGCATTCTAGTTAAAATATGCCCACTCCATTGAGTATTATCTTTTGAATCATAACGTGTGTATTAATCTAAATCACGCTTTAGAATATTTAAATTTGAAATCTTATCCATGACAGAAATGATTTTATCTGATTCATAGAATATACCTCTGCGCTCATTTCCAATGCGTCTTAAAACACCATAATCAATTGCTCTATTGATTAGTTTATTCGCACCTCTAATAGATATATCTAATTTATTTGATATGTATGCCGAATCTACTACAGGCTGTTCAATAAGTATATATAGTAACTTCCATATTGAAGATGTTATTTTTTCGTTTATGATGCTTTCCCATTTATCGATAATTAACGAAATTTCTTTAGATACTTTGTCACCTATAACTATAGCTAATTCTAAAGCAATTAATAACTGTTTGATAATTGGAATAGGGTCTCCTTGCTGAAAAGATAAAAGGGCGTCCATATATTCATTAGTATTGTTTAGAAGACCAGCAGAAATTGGTAGTGCAACATTTTGTAGCACTCCATCATCTTTTAGTGACTTATGAATTAAGGCTCTGCCTATACGTCCATTGCCATCAATAAACGGATGAATTGTTTCAAACTGTGCATGGATGATTGCTGCTTTAACAATTGGATTAACATCATATCTATTTGCATAAGCAATTAGATCGTTCATATAATATTTCAAGCGTGAATGATGTGGTGGTACAAAGATTGCTTCATGTGGTGAGTAGTTAGTACCTCCGATCCAAACTGCTTGATTTCTAAACTCTCCTGCAAAATTAGTCGGCGAGAGTTGCATTAGTTCTTTATGAATCTTGAGAATAGTAGTTATAGATAATGACTCGGAGATTTTTAACGCGGTACGCATTGCGGCAACATTTCTAGCGATTAATTGTGCATTTTGAGGTGCTTTAGGACTTAACTCTGCAAAGGCGATATTTCTAATACTAGAAGTCAGGCTTTCTATTTGAGAGCTTGCGGCTGATTCACTACGTAATAATACTGTTGGAAAAGAAAAACCTTTTTGACTTTGAATAATATCAAATCGAGAAGTATTGATTATTAAGTCAGTTATTGCAGCATCTAACTCTGATGATAAAACTACATTTTTATCAAAAATTGAATTAGGCAGAGAAGATTCATACGTAGAAAGAATTTTACTCCTACTTCTCCTTGACAAATACTGTAAGTCACTCTTATTTTCCCATTTTAAAGTCTCATATTTTAAAGGTGCCCACTTTTCCATATTTATTACCACCACTTTTATATAGGAGAACCAAATACATTTTTAGTTCCTCTAATTAAATTATATAGATAATATTTCATAATTACAATCAAAAAATCATACACATGTTAGCTTTAATACTACTATAATCAATTTTAGTTCTGCTAAAATGCCTACGTACTGTTTTATATCTAACCTTAAGAAAATGTAAATAGATGAAAATGGCATACTGAATCTAATCAAAAAAAGCAATCTCAAAGTGATCAAAAATGATCAGTTTGAGATTGCTAAAGTATAATAAAATTGTCTTTTAACGCAGTAAATCAAGTAGATTGTAGTAATAATACTTTCTATTTCTCATTTTATTATCAGAATAAATAACTTTTTCTTTTTCTAAAATAGATAAATACCTCCTACATGTTGTATCTGGAATTCCTGTAATTGTACTAATAGTTTTTACATTAAATATTGGTTTTTGAAACATAGCTTTCATTAAATCTACTACATTGGTGCTGTTTATTAAAGTCATTGCTTTTTCTAAGTCTTTCTCATATAATTCATCGAGTTCTTCAATTAAATCAATATTTCTTCGCACCTGCTTATCAACACTATTCAAGAAAAATTTTATCCATTCATTCCAACCTTCTTCTTCTTTTCTGGTCCCATTTAATAATCTATAGTATTTATACTTATCTTTTTCTAAAACTTCACTTATAAATAAATTAGGAGAATCTATAAGCTTAACTTCGTATAAGTATAATGGAATCAAAATGCGACCTATCCTACCATTTCCATCTAAAAGGGGATGAATCGTTTCAAATTGTGCATGAATAATTGCAATTCTAACTAACGGATGTAAATCATCACTTGGATTATTAATATACTTCTCTAAATTAGCCATACATGAGTTAAGTAATTGAGGTTCAGGAGGAATAAAAGTTGCTGTATCTATTGTGCACCCTTCTGGGCCGATAAAGTTCTGAATAGGTCTATACTCACCTGGAGCTCTATTTCGTCCTCGAACTCCTTTATTCATTAAGATCTCATGTAAATTTTTAAATAAACGTGTTGAAATAGGTAGTTGTTCTAAAGCTCTCTCTCCATATTTTAGTGCTTCATAATAATTTAATACTTCTTGTACTTCATTATT
>CAZCFQ010000211.1:0-2813 GCA_964497955.1 uncultured Clostridiaceae bacterium | reverse complement strand
TAAAAACTCTAACATATAGTTTGTCAAACACAGTAAAAGTTAAGTATAATAAGATATCGGAGGAATTGATATGAAAAAAGTTATTGTTACATGTGGATTGCCAGGGAAAGCTTTAGATAGACTTTCAAAGAAATACCAACTATATATTCATAGTAGTAAAGAAAAATCTATGAGTGATGAAGAACTAAAACAAAGAATCACAACTGCTGATGCTGTAATTACACTTTTATCTAATAAGATTGATAAAAAAATGCTTGATGCAGCAAAAAAACTAAAAATTGTTAGCAACTATGCAGTAGGTTACAATAATATAGATATAGAAGCTTGTACAGACAGAAATATTTGGGTAGGACATACACCAGATGTTTTAACAGAAACCACTGCTGATTTTGCTTTTGCTTTGCTTATGAGTGCTGCTAGGAAGATAGTTGTGGCTGATAAATATGTTAGAAATGAAAAATTCCATGGATGGTTTCCAGAACTTTTTATGGGGTGTGATATTCACCATAAAAAATTAGGGATAATAGGTATGGGTAGAATAGGACAAGCAGTTGCTAAAAGAGCATTGGGGTTTGATATGGAAGTAATATATTACGACACCCGGGGAGAGTTAGGCATAAATAATGCCCAAAGTGTTAAGTTTGAAGAGTTAATAGAAACTAGTGACTATATTTCTTTACATGTTCCATTGCTAGAAAGTACTCATCATTTAATTAGTCAGAAAGAACTAGAAAGAATGAAAGAAAGTGCTATACTAATTAATACATCAAGGGGGCCTGTAATTGACGAGAAGGCTTTAACTAAAGCACTTCAAGAGAGAATAATTGCAGCTGCTGGGCTTGATGTTTATGAAGATGAACCCAATGTACATTCAGGTTTATTAAACCATGAAAATGTTGTTTTAGCTCCTCATATAGCAAGTAGTTCAAAAGAAACAAGAGAGAAAATGACTGAAGTAGCTGTTGAAAATGTTATCAGAGTGTTAGAAGGTAACAAGCCTCTACATTCAGTAAATAAAATATAAGTGAGGTATAATTATGGATTCTTATGAATTAATAAGATTTATCAGTGAGAGTACTAAAAAAACTCCTGTTGAAGTTTATTTAAAAGGTGATTTGGCTAAAGTTAGTTTTGGAGAAGCTAAATTTTTTGGAAACAATAAATTTGGAACTATTTTCTGTGAGTTAAAAGTTTGGGAAGAAATTAAACAAAAATATAATGAAGTTATAGAAGACTTTTATATAAAGATGGATAGAAGAAATTCAGCTATACCACTTCTTGATTATAAAGATATTAATGCAAGGATTGAGCCAGGCGTAACTATTAGGGATATGGTTGAGATTGGTGATGGAGCAGTTATTATGATGGGATCTACAATTAATTTAGGTGCAAAAATTGGCAAAAAGACAATGATCGATATGAATGTAGTTATCGGTGGTAGAGGAACCATTGGTGATAACTGTCATATAGGAGCTGGTGCAGTAATAGCAGGCGTTATTGAACCACCAAGTGCAGATCCTGTTGTAGTTGAAGATGATGTGGTAGTAGGCGCAAATGCAGTTGTTTTAGAAGGAGTACGAGTTGGTAAAGGAGCAGTTGTAGCAGCCGGTGCAATTGTAACTGAAAACGTACCAGAAAATGCTGTAGTAGCAGGGACTCCTGCTAGAATTATCAAAATGAAAGACGAAAAAACTGCTACAAAAACACAGTTAGTAGAAAGTTTAAGACAATTAAATAAAGAATAAATTTATTATATAAGGGGTTTATGATGAATAATTTGATTAAGTACCGTCAAGAATTACACCAAATACCTGAAGTTGGACATAAAGAAGTAAAAACTACTGCATATCTTTTGGATGTTTTATCAAAGATTGATAGTTTTGAAATTGAACAACCTTTGCAAACAGGTTTAGTTGCTTTTAAAAAGGGTACAGTGGGTAATCGTTGTATTGCTTTTAGAGCAGATATAGATGCATTGCCTATGGAAGAAAAGACTAATGTATCTTATGCCTCAAAGCATAAAGGATTTATGCATGCTTGTGGTCATGATATTCATATGGCAACGCTTTTAGGATTAGCTGAAGAACTTGAAAGAAATCCTTGTGAAGAAGATGTCTTGTTAATTTTTCAACCAGCTGAAGAGGGCCCTGGTGGAGCAATGCCTATGATAGAAGCAGGTGTTTTAGAAAGATATATGCCAGATGAAATTTATGCTTTACATGTTAGTCCAGAATATCCAGTTGGAACAATTGCTACAAAACCAGGAACATTATTTGTTAGCAACAGTGAATTATTTATTGATTTGTATGGTAAATCTTCACACGGTGCACTTCCACATGAAGGAAATGACATGATAATTGCTGGTATGAATCTCGTTAACCAATTACAGACAATAATAAGTAGAAATATTAATCCATCAAATTGCGCAGTAGTAACTGTAGGAAAATTTAATGCTGGTACGAGACTTAATATTGTTACAGATCATGCTAGGATTGAAGGAACATTAAGAGTAAAAGATACCTCTGATATGCCTATTATTAAGAGAAGAATTAAGAGCATGGTTGAAGGAGTAGCAAGGTCTTTTGAAGCTAGTTTTGATTTAGATTTTGGAGCCAGTTATTCAGCAGTGGTAAATGATAGTGAGAAGTTAGAAAACTTTTATGAGAAAGTTAAAGGAATAGAAGATTTAGAAGTAGTAGAGTGTGAACATACAATGGCTAGTGAGGATTTTGGCTTTTTCTTAGAAAGAGTGCCAGGCGTTATGTTTTGGCTTGGAGCATCCCAAGGGAAAGAAGATATTGGGTTACATCACC
>CAZCFQ010000210.1:0-2817 GCA_964497955.1 uncultured Clostridiaceae bacterium | reverse complement strand
TAAATTAAAATTGCGCCACTCTTATGCAGTTTGTAAAAACATGGAAAAATTGAGCACTGCTCTGGGATTATCTCAGGAGGATAAGAGATTAGCTCAGATAATTGGATTATTCCATGATATTGCTCGTTTTATTCAGTATCATGAATATGGCACTTTTCGCGATGATCTGTCCTTTAATCATGCTCAAAAAGGTGTCCAGATCATTAAAAATAAAAAATTATTAAAGCATGAAAACAAGACTAGTAAAGAACTGATTAAAGCAGCCATTCAGCATCATAACAAAGAAAGTATTCCAGCAGAACACTTAGATAAACGAACTCTGAAATTTTGCCGATTAATTCGCGACGCCGACAAACTCGATATTTATGAAACTCTAGTCAACTATCACCTCGAGCAGCGCCAGAATGGCAAAACCAACGTAGCAATCGAACTCGATCTACCGGAAAACAATGAGATACATCCCGATGCTATTGAAGATATTATGCATGGTAAAATTGTAAGTTCTGATCATATTAGTAGTTTAAATGATCTTATTCTTTTACAAATGGGGTGGGTTTTTGATATCAACTTTCAGCCGACTATGGAAATCATAAAAGATAAACAGTACATATCAAAACTTGCCGAGGCTTTGCCATCTGATGGTAAAATAGATCAGGCACTAAACATCTTATTAAAAGCAATAAAGGATAGGGTCAAAAAAATTTAGCATCAGTAATAGTCTTTTCAAATTATATATCAACTTTATTAGATATTTACCACTGGTAGGTATATAAAGATTACAACTTTTTAAATTGCTTAGTCTTCCCTAACTATATCAGCTCCCAGAGAATTGAGCCGATTTTCAATATCTTCATAACCACGATCAACAATTTCAACCCGATCGATAACACTTTCACCTTCTGCAATCATAGCTGCAATAGCATAAACTGCTGTAGATTCCATATTCTTGGCAATACAAATTCTATTCAACAAAACACTATACCTTCCGGGTAAATATCCCTGAGTGTTAAACTCATCTACTAATAGTTTATACACCTTTGTAGGCAACTCATTCACTTCTGATAAATGTAACATGGTTAATAAATGCTCTATCATATTTATTTCATAAAAAAAGTTATCTATAATATTGTCTTGATTGTCTTTTTTATAAAACAATGCTGATTCGCTTATTAAACTCTTATTAATACTCTTTAGTGAGTTATTAAACACTTCACCCCACTTAGCATCAAAGTGAGTTAACTTTTCCATTGTATACAAATCCAAATAACAGAATGTAATTGAGTTTGTCAAAGAGGTTCCATCATAAAAATCATAAAGCATACCATCTTCAACATTATACTCTTTTAAAGAACTTGCTAGTTCTAAAGCTAAACTTAAGTAATCAATACTCCAGTTTTTATCAGCGAATAATAGACTTCTAGTAATACGCAAATCATCTATGCTTGCATTTGAAGAGCTTATAGCATCTCCATTGGAATCAACTATCCACTTTATTAAACTATTTTTTGTCATGAAGTTTTCTTTTAAGGAATTAAGCGTCTCGTCAAATTGCTCTTTATCATTTAATGAAAGTAATAGCGATAAACCCATTGATTCAGAAAGGACTTCATGTCCAGAAGCAACCTCATCAAAGGTATTGCTTTTTAAATAATTTGTTTTTACACCAACATTATCTATACACATTTTATCAAATAAAAATGATTTTAAGTTTGTCAAACTGTAAGTATATTTGCTTTTATTAAAACTAGTTAATATAGATTGCATCTTACTATCTAAGACTACTTCTTTAGGATTCAAAACAAAAAAAATTACAACAAATAAAATTAGAATCGAAATGCAAACTTTAATATACTTCATTACATTCTCCCTCGTAATTAAAATAAAAATTGAAACTTAATAAGACCAAATAACATATTTATCTTGATAAATTATAAGTAATCCTACTACTTTAAGGATAACATTCTGTAACAAGTTTTACAAAAATATGGTTGGTATTTAAACTATTTTTAATGTATAATTTACTTCTTTATAAATGATCATTAATTTTTATGCACATTCATTTTTAATTAACATTGTAGTATTTTTAAATCCTTGTTTTTTGGTTATATTATTTCTCACTTTTGAACTAATTGAATTAAATTTAGTTTAAAAATGACACTTTAGGTAACTTACTGTAGAGTTTTCAGTTATGATAATAATAGTGATATCTTCAGCAGGTGATTAAATGTTAAATAATGAAGGATTTAGTTTAGTAGAACTATTCGCAGTAATGATTATTCTAGCACTTCTACTTTCTTTCTCTTTGCCTAAAATAAGTAATACTATTAATAATGCTAAACTTTTAGCTGATATAGAAAACGTAGAAGTATTAAATAGTATAACAGAAAGATATAAGTTAGAAAGTGAGTTAAGAGGTAATGAGATTTTCATAGGTAGTGATACTGATTTGGAAAAAATTGAGGAACTTAAGAATGAAAACTATTTGAGTATAATACCTAAACCACAATTGACTGGTAATGAATTCTTGTGGGATAGCTACTATCAAAAATGGTATTATAGTTTGTATCCTCTTAACTCTCCCTATACTTTTGGTAATGATCAGTATCAACATTCAGACTTTGTCTATACAAGTTCTTGGGATACTAATGAAGAAAGTATTAGTAGTAATTATGGCAGGCTTTTTGTCCCTGCAAACTATGAGGAGTATTCAATTACTGCAACAGCTAGGTTATCTGATTATAGTGGAGGTTATGGAATTTTTTTTGAAACTTATTTAGAAAACTCAACAGATGATACTGGCTATATTTTGCAATTTGA
>CAZCFQ010000209.1:0-2824 GCA_964497955.1 uncultured Clostridiaceae bacterium | reverse complement strand
AATAGGTTCGTTAGGGTCTCTTGGTTTTCTTTTCATAACATTATCTTCTTGTACTTCCCAAGCTAATGCTAATGCTGGAAAAACATCTGTTATTAGATTAAGCCACAGAATTTGTATTGCTAATAGTGGTGTAGGTAACCCTATCAAAATTGAGAAAAATATTAACATTATTTCACTTAAGTTGCACGACAACAAATAATGAATAAACTTCTGAATATTATCAAATATAACTCTTCCTTGTCTAATTGCATCGATTATTGTGCTAAACTTATCATTTAGTAGTATCATTTCAGAAGCTTCTTTTGCAACAGCTGTTCCTCTATTACCCATTGCCACTCCAATATCAGCTCTTTTGAGAGCAGGTGCATCATTCACTCCATCTCCAGTCATAGCAGTTATTTCATCAATGCTATTTAATGCTTTCACAATACTAAGCTTATTTTTAGGAGATACTCTTGCAAAGATTGATACTTCTTTTAACTCTTGAATTAATTCTTTATCACTAAACTTATCTAACTCTAAGCCTGTAAGAACTCGCTTATCTGCATCTCTGATCCCAACTTTTTTTGCTATAGCTTTAGCGGTCTCCTTTTGATCGCCAGTTATCATTATTATTCTAATACCTGCTTCTTGTGCTTCTTTGATTGATTCTAATATATCTTCTCTAGGTGGATCTAAAATGCCAGCAAATCCAATTAGAGTTAGATTACTATTAATATCTTTTTTAATATCCTCTTGCTCTTTTGGCTTGTATGCTATAGCTAGAATTCTTAATCCTTCATTAGCTATTTCTGAATTTTTCTTAAGTAAATTTTCTCTAATATCTTTATCTAAAGGCTTAACTTCTCCTTTTACTTTTACATTATCACACAAATCAAGAACTACTTCTGGAGCTCCTTTTAAATATATGCATTCTTCATCTTCTTTTTTAATACTTACTGCCATGTATTTTTTATCAGAATCAAATGGTAATTCATCTACTCTTTTATAAGAGTCTGAAACCAAATCATCATCTAAGTTTGCTTTAATCGCAGCTACTTTTAAGGCTCCCTCGGTAGGATCTCCTACCACACTCCAATTACCATCTTCTTCTACAACTGATGCATTAGATGCTAAAAAACCTGCTTGCAGAAACTGCTTAAGGGTATCATCTTCATTAATAAATATCTCATCTTCATCTTCAAAAAACTTACCTTCTGGTTCATATCCAGTACCACTAATACTAATTTTCCTATCAGGAAAAACTATCTTACTTAAAGTCATTTGATTTTCAGTTAATGTGCCAGTTTTATCTGTACATATTACTGTTGTTGACCCTAAAGTCTCCACAGCTGGTAAACTTTTAAGCACTGCTTCTTTTTTTGCCATCTTTCTCATGCCAACAGCTAATGTAATTGTTGCTACTGCAGGCAGACCTTCTGGCACAGCAGCTATAGCTAAGGCAATTGCTGTTTTTAACATCTCTATAAATTCGTGACCACGTAAAACCCCAGCGACTGCTATTATTACTGTTATAGCAAATGTAACTTCAATTAAAAACTTACCCGTCTTGTCTAACTGTTCTTCTAGTGGAGTTTCTCCTTGATCTGTTTCCTGTAACATACTTGAGATATTACCCATTTCAGTATCTTTACCAGTTGCAATTACAATACCCTTGCCATTTCCCCTAGTTACAGTAGTTCCTGTATAAACCATATTTACTCTATCAGCTAATACAACTTGTTCCTTTGTCTTTATTATTTCACTTTCTTTACTAACAGCTTCTGACTCACCAGTTAACATTGCTTCATTAATAGATAAGTTATCTGATTCAAAAAGCCGTGCATCTGCCGTTACTCTGTCACCTTCTTCAATGACTAAAATATCTCCTGGAACAATCTTCTCAGCTTCGACTTTAATTACTTCACCATTCCTTAATACTTTAGCTTGAGGGGTTATCATTTTTTGCAACTCTTCTACAGACTTTTCCGCATTATACTCTGTTACAAATCCAAACAAAGCTGTTAATAAAATTACTACTACTATTGCAACAGATTCAACTACATCCCCCATAAAAAAAGATATCGCTGCTGCTATAAACAATAAGGCAATAATTATATCTTTAAACTGATTAATAAAAATTTCTAAAGCCGATACCTTTTGCTCTACTGTAATTTCATTTTTGCCATATTTTTCTAATCTTTTCTTTACTTCTTTATCATTTAGTCCATTATAAAGATCTGTCTCAAACTCTTCTTTAACATCTTTATAACTTTCTTTATAATATTTATCCAAGTATTCCATCTCCTACTTTACTTATAGTTACTACTCTTTTAAAATAAAAACTTGCAATTTATTCATTCAATGACTCTAATATAATCTTATTAAATGCTTCACTGTTTTCTATCATTGGAAAATGTGAACTTTTTGATATGGTCTTGATCTTTAAGTACTTGTGATAAACTTCATCTAGACCTAAATTTTTAACAACCTTAACTGATGAACTAGACTCTCTTTGGCCATATATAGCTGTAACATCTAGACCAAGCTCTTCCAATTCAATGGTTAAATCCAAATCTTTTAACTTTGGCCCTAACTCTTTACTATAATACTTTGACTCTTTTTTTAACATAGTATTTATTTTATCTTTAATCTTTAAAGAAGTACCTTCTAAATATAAATTCTGAAAAAATTTATTTGGTGTTTTCAAAAAAGATTCTACTAGAATTAACTTATCAATTTTATCATTTCTTTTTGCTATATTAAAAGCTACTAATCCTCCCATGCTATGTCCTACTAAAATACTATCCTTTAAATCATATTCTTTTTCAACCCAATTAGAAAA
>CAZCFQ010000208.1:0-2832 GCA_964497955.1 uncultured Clostridiaceae bacterium | reverse complement strand
TTTTAGTATAGTAGTTTTACCAGCCTTTGGTGGAGAGACAACTAGCCCTCTTTGTCCTTTTCCTATTGGACTAATCATATCAATTAATCTAGTAGCAATATCTCCATCTTCCCTTTCCAATGTAAACTTTTCATTGGGATGAATTGGAGTTAGATTGCCAAAATCAATTCTTTGTGCAGCTTTTTCTGGATCCTCTCCATTAATTGCTTCTACATATAGTAATGCATAATACTTCTCCTTATCCTTAGGAGGTCTAACTTTACCAGCTACATAGTCGCCTGTGTGCATACTAAATCTTCTAATCTGTGATGGTGAAACGTATATATCTTCATTACTTGGTAAGTAATTTATAGGTCTTAAAAATCCATACCCATCTTGCATTATATCAAGTACTCCTGAAGCAAATATAAATCCATCTTTTTCAATATTAGCTTTCAATATTTCAAAGACTAATTCTTTCTTTCTAAGGCGAGAATAGCCTTCTACGTTTAATTCTTTTGCAATAGATACTAATTCTTGTATTGTCTTATTTTCTAACTCTTGAATGTGCATAAGGAACCTCCTGAGGTTTATTTGGAGTTGTTTTGGTAGGTAACAAGAGAGCTAGCTAATTTTTGATTAGTTAGCCCTCAATAATATTAATGTTGTGATTTTAAATCTTTCCAGACAGGTTTTGTATCAGAAAAGTGTGTTGCAGATATAAATCTTATCGTACCAGTTTTAGATCTCATTACTAAAGTGTGAGTTTCAGCTCCGCCACCAAAGTATCTAACGCCTTTAAGTGAGTCTCCATCTGTAATACCTGTAGCAGAAAATATTACATCATCTCCCTTAACTAAGTCATCTAAAGTCAAGACTTGACTAACATCTTCTAATCCCATTTTGTGACAACGTTCTAACTGTTCATCCGTATGTGGTACTAATCTCGCTTGCATATCTCCACCTAAACATCGTAATGCTGCTGCTGCCAATACTCCTTCTGGAGCGCCACCAATACCCATTAACAAATCTACTCCAGTTCCACTTAAAGCTGCTGCTACAGCGGGAGCGACATCTCCATCCGTAATTAGTTTACATCTTGCTCCAGATTCTCTTACTTCTTTAATTTTTTCTTTATGTCTTTCTCTATCTAACAACACCACTGTTAAATCACTTACTTCACAGCACTTAGCTTTGGCTAAGGCTTCTAAGTTTTCTCTAACACTAGCATCTATGTCAATTTTACCAACACCAGCAGGCCCTACACATATTTTATCCATATACATATCTGGTGCATGGAGAAGGCAACCACTTGGAGCTACTGCTAAAACTGCAATAGCATTTGGTTGGCCTTTGGCTACTAGGTTTGTTCCTTCTAATGGATCCACTGCTATATCTACCTTAGAACCTTTTCCGCTTCCAACGTTTTCTCCAATATAAAGCATTGGAGCTTCATCCATTTCTCCTTCTCCTATTACTACAGTACCTTCAATATCAACTGTATCAAACATAGCTCTCATTGCTTTTACAGCTGCATCATCTGCTGCGATTTTATTTCCTTTACCCATCCATCTACCAGCTTCAAGTGCTGCTAACTCTGTAACTCTTGCTAATTCTAATGAAAGTTGTCTATCCATAATTGAACTCATTTAAATATCATCTACCTTTGCTTTTTCTTCCAGTCTGCTAAAAACTTCTCCAATCCTATATCAGTAAGAGGATGCTTAACCATCTTTTCTAAAACATTAAAAGGTATTGTTGCAATATCTGCACCAGCTAAAGCAGCCATCTTAACGTGATCAGGATGTCTTATACTAGCTGCTATTACTTCAGTAGGCAAGCCATGTATCTCAAAAATAGAAATTATTTCATTCACAAGTCCTATTCCATCCTGGCCAATATCATCTAGTCGTCCCACAAATGGGCTAACATAAGTTGCTCCAGCTCTTGCAGCTAATAGTGCTTGGTTTGAGGAAAAAACTAATGTCACATTAGTTTTTATACCGTCTTTACTTAAAGAACTAACTGCTTTCAAACCTTCTTCTGTCATTGGAATTTTTATGACTATGTTTTTTGCAATTTTTGCTAACTCTTTAGCTTCTTCTACCATAGCTTCTGATTTTATTGCTATAACTTCAGCGCTAACTGGTCCCTCTACTACTTTACATATTTCTCTTAAAATTTCTTTTGGTTCGCCTTCTTCTTTTGAAATCAAAGAAGGATTTGTGGTTACTCCATCAACATAACCAAGTTGAATGGATTTTTTAATTTGTTCTACATTCGCCGTATCGATGTATATTTTCATAAATAACCCTTCTTTAAGCTTTGTTATTACTACCAAATAGTCTGATTTTTTGTCTAATTATTTCTTTCATTGCTTCTTTGGCTGGTGTCAATATCTTTCTTGGGTCATAAACTTCAGGGTTGTTACTAACAAACTCATGCAAACCTTTTGTGAAAGCTTGTCTAATGTTTGTATCAATATTAACTTTAGAGATACCAATTCCAATAGCTTTTCTAACAGCTTCTTCAGGAACTCCACTTGCTCCGTGAAGTACTAAAGGAGTTTCAACCAAGTCTCTAATTTTCTGAAGTCTTTCGTATCTAAGTTTAGGTTCGCCTTTATAAATACCGTGAGCTGTTCCAATAGCAACGGCTAGCGCATCTACATTAGTCTTTTCGCAAAATATTTTTGCTTCCTCTGGAATTGTAAAAGCCGCTTCACTTTCATGAACTTTTACATCATCCTCAGTTCCACCAATTTTACCAAGTTCTGCTTCCACAGTTACGCCCATTGGATGTGCTGCTTCTACAACTTTTTTTGTAATTTCAATATTCTTTTCAAATGGATAT
>CAZCFQ010000207.1:0-2839 GCA_964497955.1 uncultured Clostridiaceae bacterium | reverse complement strand
AACAGGGAAATCAACTGAGATTGGAGTTTCACTTCCTGGAATTGAAGTAGTAGGCTATGGCGAGGATAATTTATTTGCAAAAATTGACGATATTTTAACTGAGCTAAACTCAGAAACTACTGATTTGGATAATTTAGATAGTCTTATGGGTGATATAGATGACTTTTTTATAAAGACACAAAACCACATTTCTACAATAGGTGCAAAAGCTAAAAATTTAGATGTGATGAAAGGTCAAGCAGATCAAATAAAACTTAATCTAGAAGAGACACTTTCAAAAGAAAGTCATATTGATATTGAAGAAGCAATAATGAACTATAAAACAACTGAAATGGTATACAATTCTGCATTAGCAGTATCAGCAAAAATAATTCAGCCTACTTTAGTAGACTTTTTGAGGTAATGTATATGTGTAATAATATAGATAAAAGCTTAGTTGTAAAGTTTAGTGAAGGTATATATGGGTTTGAAAATTTGAATGAATTTGTTTTTTATAAAACAGATGATAAAAATAGCCCACTTACTATAATGCAATCAATTGACAATCCTAATATTAACTTTTTAGTAATTCCTCCAACATTAATAGATCCTAACTACGAAATAGAACTAGACAGTGTCGATATAAATGATATGGGTATTAAAAGTGAAGAGGAAGTAGTAGTATTAGCAATTTTGACTGTAATGCAATCTGAACAATTTATTTCAGCGAATCTTAAAAGTCCCATAATTTTCTCGCTTAAATCAAAATTAGGAAAACAAATTATTTTTGATGATAGTAAATATAAAACAAAGCATATCGTCAAAATAGAAAATATGGGAAATTAGGTGGTGTTAACTTGTTAATATTATCAAGGCGAAAGAATGAATCACTTGTTATTGGTAAAAATATTGAGATTACAGTCCTTGAAATATCAGGATCAACTATTAAGATTGGTATAACAGCTCCTAAAAAAGTTAAAGTGTTACGAAAAGAATTAATTGAAGAAGTTTCAAATATTAATAAAGATTCACAAGTAAACATAAATGAAATTGACTTTAAGAATTTAATAAAAAATTTAAAAAAGGATTAAAGATTATTAGTCTTAAGTCCGATATAAAGAGTAGAAGTAAAAAGAGTTACATAGAGATATGTAACTTTATTTTTTAGGGAGATGATGAGATGATTAATCCAGTAAATCCTGTTGATTCTATAGTAGTACAACTTAGTAACAATAGGCAAAGTGAGAATAGAAATATTGATAAAATGGTTAATAAAACTGACAATGTTGTGGAGCTTAATCTTAATATCAAAGAAGATGATCTTGTCAGAGCCGTAGAAAGTGTTAATAAAGAACATTTGGTCGGTAGCGAAAAGCTAGAGTATGAATATCATGAAGATACTAATAAGTATATTATTAAGATTGTAGATACAAAAACTAATGATGTTTTAAAACAAATTCCTAGTCAAAAGTTATTAGATTACGCAGCTGGTTTGATGGAATATATAGGAATGAGATTTGACGTATCAGTATAAGGAGAATTTATTATGATTAATTCAGTGAATAGTTCAAGTACAACAAGCTTTAGTGGAATGGTCAGTGGTTTAGACACTGATACCATGATTAAAGAAATGCTTGGTACATATCAATCTAAAGTTGATAGTTTAAATGCTGATAAACAAAAATATGAATGGCAAATTGAATCTTATCAAGAAGTAATGACTGATTTGAATGACTTTAGTGATAAGTATTTAGATGTACTCAATAGAGATAGTTATATATTATCAATGAATGGATCTAAAAAGGTAAACTTTGCTAATGAAAGTTTAGCTAGTAATTATGTTGATATTAATGTAAATGCAGATGCTATAAATAATTCTTATACAATAAATGAAATCACACAACTTGCAACTAAAACCGAAGTTAGTAGTAGTGGTAACATTGTTGGAAGTATTGATGGGAGTGTTGATATAACAACACTGACTTACCCGCTTGATTTAACAGCTGGATATGATTTTGATCTAACATTAGATGGGGTTACTAAAAATATTGAATTAAATGGGACATATAGTAATTCAACTGAGTTAATCAATGATTTAAATTCAAAATTTGATTCTAGTTTTGGTTCAGGTAGAATTGTAGCTTCTGAAGAAGGCAGTAGTCTTTCCCTAGCAGCAGAAAATTCTGTAATGCAAGTTAGAACAGGTAGTAATAATAGTTTTTTAGCTGAGGTTGGTATTACTAGTGGAGCTAGGAATGTAGTTAATTTAGATAGATCTCCTAATTATTACGGAGAAACTGAAAATATAGAATTCAATATTAATAATGTTAATTTTACTTTTGATAACACCACATCAATTAGAGATATATTAGCTGAGATTAATAGATCAGAAGCAGATGTTACAATGTCATATAGTACTCTAAATGATGAGTTTAGCATCAGATCAAACTCAACAGGAGCTAGTTCTAGTATTGATATTGAAAATGTTACAGGAAGCTTTTTTGGAGCTGATAGTCTTACATTAATAGATCAAGGTGTTGTACAAAATGGCCAAGATGCAATCTTTTTCTTAAATGATGAATCAAAGACAAGTCCAATAAAAAGAAGTTCAAATGTATTTACTAATGATGGTATTACTATCTCACTTAAAGAAACAACTTCAGAATCAATTCAGTTTGATGTTAAGCAAAATACTGAAGGAGTTTATGAAAAGATAGAAGACTTTGTAACTAGTTTTAATGAGTTAGTAAGTGGATTAGAATCAAAATTAGATGAAAAAATATATTATGATTATCCACCTTTAACTGATGCTCAAAAAGAAGAAATGACAGAAGAACAAATTAAGTTATGGGAAGAAAAA
>CAZCFQ010000206.1:0-2847 GCA_964497955.1 uncultured Clostridiaceae bacterium | reverse complement strand
ACTCCTTTAGGAGACTTTGTGGCTTTACGTCCTGGAGGTGCGACCCCGCAATTACTTCCTGGTATACGTGCTGTTTGGCGCTGGTCATTATTAATGCCATTAATATTTTTCTCTATTGCTGCAACAAGAGCTGTTTTAATTACTGAGAGATTAACCTATTTTGTTACTATCTCAAGATTTTTACGTCTACTAGTAATGCTCATCTTAGCCTATTTCTTGCCTAAATTTTCATTACTAGAAGGAGCCGCTGTAGGAGCAATTATTATGCTGGGTGGACAAGCTAGTGAAGCTTTTTTTACAGCCTTTCCTGCTTGGCGTTATTTTAAAAAATGGGGAGACAATAAGATTAGAGAAATACCTGAAAAACTCTACCCTCCTACTCAGAGCTCAGCTTTAAGATTTATAGCTCCTTTACTTTTAACTTCTCTTATGTGGGGAGTGCTAAGGCCTTTACTTTATGCTGGATTAGCAAGATTAGATCAACCAGCGTTAACTATAGCTACTTATAAAGTGGCTACTAATTTTGTTTGGCTCTTTATGGTTTTTATTGAAGATACAATTAAACAGACTACAGTAGCTTTTTATCGCAATATAAAAGGCAGTAAAGATAAACTAGTACGCTTTTCAATTGTTGTTAGTATAATTATTACTGCAATAGTCCTTTTATTAGCCTTAACTCCTTTAGGTTATAAAGCTCTTTTGAACATAATTGGTGTTAATGCAGACATTGCACGTTTGAGTGTAGCTCCGATGTTAATACTTTCTGTTTACCCCATTATTCAAACTGTTCAGGAACACTATCAAGCACGTTTATTACTAAAAAGTAAAACTAGTTCATTAGGAATAGCAAAAGTTGTTAATATAATAGTAATGGCAATAGTTATCTTCACCCTCGCTACTACTGCTCCGCAACTTGGAGCTAGCGCTGGTGCTATAGCGCTTAGCTGTGGTATGTTGGCTGAAATGTTAGGGATGCGGTTTTTTGCACTTAAACATCACGCTTGATTTTAATATTTTTTCCATATATATCTAAATATTATTAATTAAACAGAAGTGATATCCGAAAATTTCATAGACATCTTATTATATATGAGAGATCTAGGATTTCTTGCATAATTTTCATCTAACTTTTATATCACAACGTCCTTCCATCTAATAATCAATCCTATATACTCTTTAAGTTTTAAACACATATAATGCCATGTTCAACTTACTTCAACATGGCTTTATATTTTTGACTTAACTATTTTGTAATATTAAATTCTCCTAGATTGCAAGAATAAGTTAGCCACTATGATAAATAATCATATTCTCTCAGTTTAAAGAGGGAGAGGTGATAGATCTAGTTTTCTAACCTCTTTCATAAAAACATTGTATGCTGTGTCATAGCCTAAGATACGTCTAGGGTAATCGTTGATCCATTGGATAATCCGTTTAATTTTATTGTCGCTAACTTTTTCAATAGGTGTTCCTTTAGGAATAAAGCGTCGTATCAATTTATGTTGGTTCTCACTACTTCCTCGTTCATGAGATGCATATGGATGACAGAAGTAAACTTTCAGGCTTTCAATTAAGCCACTTAGTCCAGCAAATTCAGAACCATTATCAGCTGTAAAACTTTTGAATATCTTTTTCTTAAGGCTACTATCATTGGTAAATATTCCAGAAAGAGCTTTATCAACAGCCTCTTCTGTTTTAGCAGCAATTTTGAGCATCCATTCAAAGCGAGTCTTGCGCTCAACAAGCGTTAACAAGACTGGGTCTGATGCTTTTTTAAGTCCTAGAACAGTATCTATTTCCCAGTGACCAAATTCTTCTCGAATATCAACCTCTTTTGGTCTTTTTTCAATAGATTCGCCTAAGATACGTTTATTCCTACGTGATTTTGGCTCATTATCATTAGGTTTTCGACTAAGTTTCTCTAATAGATCGATATTACGTGACTTCATAATTCCGCTGTCAATCCAATGATAAAGACTTTTAGTCGAAGGGATTTCACTTTTAGGATAAAGATTTTGGCGTTTTGCATAGCCAACGCAAGCATCGGGTGACCATTTATCTTCTAAGATCTTCTTATCAGCCCAGTTAAGAAAATCTTCACAATCTAACCATTTAGGTTTGCGCCCACAGTTGGCTCTATTCTTTTCATAGTTTCGAAAATGGACATCAGCAAGATAAACACTATCTGTATATTGATAGACTTTACCATTTTGCTTTTGCTCTCTAACTTGTGTGACAGAGCCTGCTTTAATAGCATTATTGATAGTTTGAGGGGCACGATTAAGACGTCTAGCAATTTCACGATTAGAGAGTTCATCTTTGCTCCAAGCTTCAATCTTACACATTTCTTTGTAATTAAGATGACTTCCTTTTTTACTAATAGGTAATTCTGTGATATTCTGTACTTGAGTCATGTGATTGCCTCCATGTTATTTAGTTATTGGTAGTAACTAAACTATAACACAGGCACACATGACTTTTTTATTCTTTTTGATTTAGTGGCTAACTTGATTTTACAATGCAGCAATTTATTAATTTGACAAATTCATATGTTTTATATATAACTGTAATTAAATTTTATCAATCACATAATAATTATAAAAATATATTGCTAACACAGGATTTACAATGTAAGCTTTGAGTAACGACGGAGAAATTGCAGCCCAGATATAATTTATGTAGGAGGGTTGATTTTGATTACTGAAGGAGGCAAAATAAGAGACCAAATTAATATTTTAGTTAACGAATATGCCGATATTTTAGAATTTCGGAATATTGATGTTATTCTAATAGCTAAGCAAAATGGTACTTATAGGTTCTTGGTTAATGAAGGCCCTATAGCTGATA
>CAZCFQ010000205.1:0-2888 GCA_964497955.1 uncultured Clostridiaceae bacterium | reverse complement strand
TCTGATCTTCTTTAATATTATTTATAGTGTTGTTAATCTGGCCAATTTGAGTGTTTACTGTATTGATCATTTGATGTTGACTATTATTAAAAGCATCTATTCTACTGTTTACTTCTTCAACTTTATTTAGTAAAAATATATTAAAAAGCAAACTGATACACAACCCTATTACCACTGCTATCTTAAAGAATTTCATTTTCTTACCTCCATTTGTTTTGTCAAACACTGTATAAGACGGGCCTTAAATTAATCTGTTCCATGTTAACAACAATTATAGTTATTACATCCTACAATTTGATTCCAAATTATTAATAATTCTTAATCATTTTTTCATAAACTTGCCCTGTAAGCACCCTATCACTAACTTACTCTGCTTGCAAATGAAACTAAATAGAAAGAATATCAATGATTTTTCTTGTTAGCCTGCAACATCATAAATTGGATTGGTAAGAAATTTATTAAATTTATGTTTTGAACTCTATTTCTACTCTATTATTAACATTAAGTAACACTAAAAAAACACTAGACAAAATTAATTATCTGCCCAATGCTTTTTATATCCTCATTTTATATTATATGAACTTGTAAACATAATTAATAAGAAATAAAGTTCTTTATACCTAGTTAAATTTAGTATACATACCACGTATTTTCAGCTTAATAGTTGCTGTTACACCATCAGACTTTTTAGATGATGGTATCATCATATCTGTTACTGCATCTAAAGTTTTAGTTAGAGAACTACTTTCTTCTGGTCCACTACTAGGCAGCATATCCTCTAGACCTTCCATGCCTTCCATACTCTCAAGATCCTCCATACTCAAACCGCTTTCTTCTAAAATTTCATTTATCTCATCAAGCTCACTATCGCTCACTGATTCTGTTGAAGATAACATTTCTTGAAGTTGTCCAAAATCAGTATCATACCAATCTAGGATAGCTGGCCTATGTGTAAAATAATCTAAAGTTATTTCAGTGCTAAACCCATTAGCATCCCAATCATCTTCATCAAGTTTTATTGAGATTGCTTGGTTCAATCCATCAAAAGGTAAAGCACTATCAACTACCATTTCTCCCTGTGGTTCAGGGAAATATATAGTAGTCGAACCACTAAGATTGTCTCCTTCACCCATTGAAGGAATTGTTACTAGTATTCCACCATCTGGAGTATTTTCTATTAACCCATAATTGCTTAATTGTTCATTTATATCATCAAGTTCTTCATCCATAGGTTTTATTACTCTTACCATACTGTTTTCTATAGTAGGATTCTCAACTGAATTACTATATGAACCAGTAGACTCTATTATTGTCTTACCTTCTAATACACCACTTCCATCCATATTGTAATTACAATTTTTTGAAATAAAAAATGTGTGATCAGTGACTTTAACAGTGTCTTTTAATGTAGCAGTAGAAGTCCAAACATAGTCATCATTTAAATACTCATATTCTGCTTCTATTGTTATATCCATTTCACTAGGGCATTTTTCTGTTTTAACTTTAAAACTATCTACAGGATTATCTGTTCCATTTTTCATAAAATTAGAGTTACTATAAATCAAAATTACTGCTTCTACATTTTCATTCTTTAATTCTCTTAGTCGACAGTACTTAACCTCATCTATAAAACTCCAGTCTTCTAAAGACCACTCTCCATCAATTTTGACCATGGCTTGTCTTTTAATATATATATCATCTTCAAAGTCTCTATCAAAATAAAATTCAACGTGCTGCACTTCTTCGGATGTATCAAAAACATAAAAATAATATTGTATAGCTCCTGGATTTAATGAAACTTTCTCATTATCTTCTGTACATCCTAACATAACATGTCTATCTAGTGCTTTCCCACTAGGATTTCCTGTTAAATCTCCATGATCATAATATTCTTTAGCTATATCATAATTAAGATTAATAAACGCATAATCTGCATATTGTTCTTTATAATTAGAAACTTGATTAGTTAAGTAATTTCTTACGAAAGAAGATCCTTCTCTTGCTGCTCCCCAAAGTATTTCAGGAACTATATCATACTCTCCATAATCTGATAGGTAATAAAATAGCATATATCCAGTGTATTCAAAGCATCCTCCAAAGTTAATCCTGTCACGATCAAGTGACTGAAAAAAATAGCTTAGATAAGAGCGATGCTCAGTATTATACTCTTCAAATGCATAATTCTCTGACCATTTTGCTGTTGCCTCCAATACCCATCTTAAATCTTTACCTCCAATTTTTACTCCCATCTCAAACTGAAATTGGTGAAAAAGTTCATGTGCTGCAGTTGCTTGTGTTTTTATAGGTCTATTATAATTAGCTAAAGCTAATCTAATTCTTCCAACTCCACTACTAACCCACGCAATTCCATTAGTACCTTTTTTAAGTGGAACTAATTCTATTCTTATTGGTTTTTGTATAGATATAGTTAATAACTGTTCAAACTTGTCATAACTGTGGACTATTGCCTCTTCTATATCTTTAATACACATATTTACATCTATTTTTATGTTTTCAGACCAGTTATTATACTCGTAATATTCTATAGTGAATTTTTGATTGTCAATGTAAAAGACGTTCTCTATCAACACTTTACTATCTTCAGCAGCATATGCAGTTTTAATAAAAGTACTATTATTAGCACTAAGTTTTTTTAACACCACATCCTTATCAAAATCGTTAATAAAATAATAGCTTTTTGGATTACTAATAGGTACTAAATACGGTTCTAGTACATCTCTTGTACTTGGATTTAAATCTTCCCAATTGTCAGAAATATATTGATAGGCATAATTGATGGGTTCACTTGCTTCTACTCCTTTATATTGCTCTGGTATTGATTCTGGTTGGTAGTCTAATAATATTAGTAGTTTTGAATACTCCTCTTC
>CAZCFQ010000204.1:0-2901 GCA_964497955.1 uncultured Clostridiaceae bacterium | reverse complement strand
CAGCAAAGACAAGAAGAACTAAAAATAATCAGAAATAGAGAAAAAGAACAAGAACTTAAATTGTCTAATGAACTCAAAGAGATAAGAAAGAAAAGGTATTCTGAACTGACTTCAATTGCAAAAGCCCCATCATCTTGACTTACTTGTCCAGAGTAGTTAACCTCATTTATAAATAAGTTTGCACCTACTTCAGTAATACCTTCTATTATCGCAGTTTCACTATTAGTCATAAAACCATCTTCTGGACTAGTAATACTTAATTCTGGTGGAATTGAATCAACAAAAACTGTATAAGTAGAGAAGTTAGTCCTTGATAACGTTGCAACTCCAGTCTCTGGATTGTAATCAAACTGCAACTCATCCCACTTACCTGTATCCTCATTAAATCTTGAGATAATAAATGAGTTTAAGTTAATTCCCATCTGTTCTAACTCATCTGGTGTACCCAAATAAAATGTCATTACTACTGGTGTATTAAATCCACTTCCAACATTTTGTCCTAAGTCATCAAATACTGAGAAATCTCTTGGTACAATAAATGGTATCAAACCCCTTATAGCACTTGGATTAATCTTAGTAGTTGAGTTAAACTTACTTAAGTTTGATATAGCATTTGCTGGAATTCTTATTGTTGAATTACCAAAGTTTATATACAACTCTTCTTCTTCATTTACATATGATACATTATATTGTGAAGTGCCTTCATTTCCAGCCTTATCAACCACATTAATGCTAATATAAATGTCTTGATTACCTTCAATTATATGGCTACTTACATACTTATTAGTTTCAGTACTGTCTTGAGTGAAACTCCATCCGCCGTTAACTTCTTCTCCATTAATTTCTACATATGCATTTAACTCTGTAGGATCATCTTTTAACTCTTCTGAAATAATCGCAATAAATTCAGTAGTTTCACCATTTACATTGTCACTAAACTCAATAACTGGATCTTCTATGTCTTTAGTTACTGAGATCTCTTCATAAGCTTGGCTTACGTTACCTGCAGTATCCTTTATATGCACTCTTATGCTATTAGTATTATCAGTTAAAAGTAGATCATTGACAGTAAATGTTTTGTCTACTATATCTACCTTGATAGGATCCGAACTATTTATACTAACTAATGCTAAGTTAGCATCATTTTCACTTACTGTACCAACAATTTGCACAGTCTTATTTTTAGTTACCGCATTTGTTACTTCTCCTACTTCATCATAAGCCTGCAAAGTATCTGGCTTACTTGGAGCTATAGTATCTACTTTGATATTTACATTAATATATCCAGAAGTTGGGGTTTTATTTCCAAAACTATCTTCTGCTCTATACTCCAGCACATTAATACCGTTCTCTAATAAGATATCTTCACCTTGATTATAAAGAATAACATTAGATCTATTAAGGCTATAATATATTGTAGGGTTATTAAGATCACTAGAATAGATTTGAACTACAGGTAAATCTGTATAGAAATCATTATCTCCCTTTTCTCCACTTATACTCATACTAAGGCTTGGTGGATTGGTATCAAAACTAATAGTTGATTGTGCTTGATAATTAGATTTACTTCCATACTGGTTTTCTAAATATCCACTAAAACTAACATCTTTAATGTTCATTCCCTCGATCACTTCAAACATCCCTGTATAAGTGCCTGGAGAGGTTTCATTTAATACTAATTTATCACTCTCAATTGAAGGAACAGTATAATTATCAAAGCTTATCCAAGCATTATTACCAGCATCTCCTACTAAAGTTATATTAACTGTTTCATTTTTTATATACTTATCTTTATCAGCCGAAACGCTTGAAATAGTAGGCATATTAGTATCAATAATTATACTCTCACCACTTAATTGTTCATTAGCACCCGTAAACATTGTGTAGTTGGCTGTTAATTGACCATCAAATGAATCACCGTCTTTGACTACATAACTTCCTGTATAATATCCTTCATAATCATCTGATTCATTTAAGCTAATTTGAATAGCTCCTAAATTAGCTACTACTGTACAATCAGGTGTACCAACTGATACTACTTCTAAAGTATCTCCTAAGATAAATGAAGTTTTTGAAGATTTTTCAAATATAGAGTTTATTACTGGCGTTTCATCACTATATTTTATATTTAAAGTCATTACATCACTTACGTTTCCAGCTAAATCTTTAGAGTAGAAACTATAATCTATATCTCCCACCATTGCATCTATTACTCCAGTGTATAAATTGTAATTTATATTATCTGTGCTATAGAAAATGTTGCCTTTATCAGTGCTTCTTAGTATTATTGTTGGCTGTGTTAGATAATATCCATTATCACCATCTGGACTGGCTGGCAACACTTCTTTACTAACAGTAGGTTTAGTCAAATCTATTAATATACTTGAATCATCACTAGTAGAACTAATAGTTGTTTGATTTCCTGCTAAATCAGTTGCTTCAATAATAAAATCTATGTTTCCTTCCGTAGTTGACTCTGTTACTGTCAACGTTGCTTTGTATTGATTGTTTTCAAGATTAGTTAAATCAGCTAACTGACCATCTATTGTTACAACAATATTTTTAAGCTCTTCATTAGAACTAATTGATAATGAAAGCTCATCGCCAGATTTTGCGACTTGGTTGTTTTCATTATTTGAGCTAATACTTGCTGTCAATAGTGGTGAGCTCTTATCAATTTCTACCTCTATAGTCTTAGTTTGTTCTTGATTACCTGCTATATCTTTAGAATAATACCATATTGTATTAGTTCCTTCTTCTGTCACTATTATTGGAATAGTATGTAGATTGTAATCTATATTATCCAAACTATAGTAAGTCATTGCTTCACTTTTAGTATTAAATGATATAGTAACATCTTCATTGAATATTCCACTGTCTGGCTCATCTGGTGAAAGCAAT
>CAZCFQ010000203.1:0-2907 GCA_964497955.1 uncultured Clostridiaceae bacterium | reverse complement strand
GCAGGTTCGAATCCTGCCGGGCGCACCACCAAAAAACGTTGTAAGTACAAGGAAACTTGATTGTGCTTGTAACGTTGTTTTTGTTTTAAAATATATTTACTAATGCCATTATAATGCCTTTTAAAAAATTGAAGGGATAATTATGTCATTAATCATTAATAAACAATAGTATTTTTAGAGATATTAAAATGCAATAAAAATCTTATGTACTTACATAAATAAAAAGTAAATACTGATTTAGTTTAGACAAAATTCTAATTTCAGCTTTTCGAATCTTATCTTTTCATGCTCAGCTACTTCATAAAAAGGATTATAAAAACAATGCTGCATTACATCAGCGTCAATAAGAACTTCACTAAAAGATGAATGCGTTTTAAGCTTGTCACTGTGGTTATGTATTGCTTCACAGATGATGTCAATCTCATCTTTATCAAAAATTGATAAAGAGTTAAGAATATCTTTTGCTAAGATAGATCCTTTATGTGCATGATTTTTTGAGTCATTCATTTCATAAGTGAAAATATCGTGAAGCATGCCTGCAATGGTAGCAAGTTCAACATTTTCATTTCTCTTTAAAGCTATCATTGTACAAGCCTGAGATACTCCATATAAGTGTAAATAAGCACATCTTTTAACAAATGGATCTTCAATACTTAATAGAACACTATCAACATACTCTCTTACTTTTTCAATTCGATTCAATATTACCAACTCCTAACGATTATTATAAATATTTCAATATTAGAAAAACTTATTAAAAGCTATAATACTACATTTATCTCCTTCATACAATATGTTAAGCATGTTAACATTAATCTTAAAAATAAGATGAAAAATAATAATTCTAGAGCCTGATTATGATAATTTAATTAATTGACTTAAAGATAATTAGGTACTAATATTAGAAAAAAGGATTTAGATAATATGCAAGAAAAAGAACTTTTGGATAAATATAATATTAATAAATACTGGAAACCTTCAGTAGCAGCTGATATCTTACTTTTTACACTGGATCAGAAAGATGAGATCAATGAGCTAAAAGTTTTACTGATAAAAAGAGGAGGCTTACCTTTTAAAGATAGCTGGGCTTTACCTGGGGGTTTTTAGAAAAGGATGAAACTTTACTAGAAACTGCTAATAGAGAGCTAGAGGAAGAAACCAATATTAAGAATGTGGGATTACAACAATTAGCAGTTTGGGATAATCCAGATAGAGATCCTAGAGGACGAATTATTAGTTTAGCTTTTATTGGTATAACTCAAAGAAATAATATAAATATAAATTCTGGAGATGATGCTAATGCTGCTAATCTTTTCAGTTTAGGAGTTAAAAAAGTTAAAGATAATATAGTAAGGTTAAGTATTACAAATAATAAGAATAGTCTTATTGCCAATATTAGAGTAGATATGAAAAATTATTTTAACTCATCTATTGAAAACTCAAAAGGGTTGGCTTTTGACCATGCAAAAATTATATATTATGGTTTACAATATTTGTTAAGTAAAGCTCAAAGAGATAGAATAAGAATAAGTAGTGAAAAGATTCATATAGAAAATGAAGAGTTTTGTAGATTAAAAAAAGATTTGGAGGAATGTATTAATGAAGCCTTTTAAGAATTTAGAAAAGAAATGTAAAGATTTTACAAGTCGTTTGGAGGAGGATTTCTCTAATAGCACAAGTATAGATTTAAATGAATTAGATAGCAAAAAAACTGTATTAGTGATAATGGATATGATTAATGGTTTTGCAAAAAAAGGAAGTCTTATGGATAAACGCATTACAGAGCTTATTCCTGGCATTGTAAAATTACAAAAAGAAATGATTAAAGAAGATTTTGAAGTATTAGCTTTTGCAGACTATCATGATGAAGAAAGTCCAGAATTTAATTCATTCCCGAAACACTGCTTAGCAGATAGTGAAGAGTCAGAGATTATTGATGAGATTAAAGAAATCGGTGGATATCAGTTAATTCACAAAAATTCAACAAATGGTTTTTTTGCACCAAAATTTCAAGAGTGGTTTAGCAAAAATCAGGATAAAGACACCTATATTTTAGTTGGAGACTGTACAGATATTTGTATAATGGAATTTGGACTAACTATTAAAGCATATTTTGACCAAATTAATAGAAATGTAGATGTTATAGTTTTTAAAGATCTTGTAGATACATATGATTTAGGAGCTCATGATGGAGATATAATAAACTTAGCTGCGATGCATATTATGCAAAATGCTGGTATAAAAATAGTTAGTAATATTAAATAGAAAAGGTGCTAAGATGATTGAAGATAAATATTTTCTTAATAGGAACTTGTCTCTACTTACTGATTTTTATGAAATTACAATGGCAAATGGGTATTTAGAGAGTGGTATTGGTGACCAAATTGCTTACTTTGATATGTTTTTTAGAAGTGTTCCCGATGATGGAGGTTTTGCAATAGTTGCAGGATTAGATCAATTGATCAGCTATATCCAAGAGTTGTCTTTTACAAAAGAGGATATAGATTTTTTACGTTCAAAAGAGTTATTTTCAGAAGAGTTTTTAGAATACTTAGAAGATTTTGAATTTAAGTGTGATGTATGGGCGATTGCTGAAGGAACTCCTGTTTTTCCTCATGAGCCAATAATTTCGGTAAGAGGTCCATTAATTCAAGCTCAGTTAATAGAAACAATGATTTTAATTACAATAAACCATCAAAGCCTAATAGCTACCAAAGCGAATAGAGTAGTAAGAGCAGCGAGAGGACGAGATGTAATGGAGTTTGGCTCCAGAAGAGCACAAGGATATGATGGTGCTATATATGGTGCTAGAGCAGCATATATAGGAGGATGTGTCGGAACTTCTTGCACAATAGTTGAACGAGAATTCAATATTCCCGCCATAGGTACTATGGCACGCAGTTGGGT
>CAZCFQ010000202.1:0-2987 GCA_964497955.1 uncultured Clostridiaceae bacterium | reverse complement strand
CCTGTGACCCCCTGCTTGTAAGGCAGGTGCTCTCCCAACTGAGCTATTCGCCCATATGGTGACCCCAGCGGGATTCGAACCCGCGTCTTCAGCGTGAAAGGCTGATGTGTTAACCACTTCACTATGGGGCCTAAAAACAAATGTGGTGGGTCATGTTGGATTCGAACCAACGACCCCCCGCTTAAAAGGCGGATGCTCTACCGACTGAGCTAATGACCCACGCATAAACATATGCTACAGTAATTTTTATTTGATGTCAACACCAAACTCTGTTTAATTATTTATTATTCATAACTGAACGTTATAATGCAGCTTTTGTATAATAGCATAAGTTTATACTTCTTTCAATATTTTTCTGATTTTTTTTTATTTTATTTGTTAATCTCTATTTTTAATCACTGATCTAGCAGCAACTACACCAGCTACTGAAGCTTGAGCTAACCCTCTTGTAATACCAGCTCCATCTCCAATTGCCCACATATTCTCAATGTTAGTCCTTAACTCACTATCTAATTGCACTCTATTTGAGTAAAATTTAACCTCAACACCGTATAAAAGAGTGTGCCGTGAATTAACACCTGGTGCAACTTTATCAAGCGCCTCTAGCATTTCTAGCAAGCTAACTAGGTATCTATGTGGTAATACTAAAGATAGATCTCCTGGTGTTGCATCAGCAAGAGTTGGTTTAACCAAGCCTCTTTCAATCCTAGACTCCGTACTCCTTCTTCCATCTTGCAAGTCTCCAAGTCTTTGGACAATAACTCCTCCACCTAACATATTTGCTAAATTAGCTATATACTTGCCATATTTCAATGGTTCTTTAAAAGGCTCAGTAAAGTTTTTGCTAACTAATAATGCAAAATTAGTGTTTTTAGTCTCTATGTCTTGATAGCTATGTCCATTTACTATCATTAAACCTTCACTATTTTCTACTACAACAGCACCTTTTGGATTCATACAAAAAGTTCGAACTCTGTCATCAAATTGTCTAGAGTAGAAAATAAATTTTGACTCATAAACAATATCAGTAATATGATTCATTACTTCAGCTGGAACCTCAACTCTGACTCCTATATCAACTGGGTTTACTTCATTTGGTATATCTAGTTTTATTGCTTGCTGACTAAACCAGTCTGCCCCATCTCTTCCAGGAGCTACTATAATATAATCACTTTTATAGATAGTACCATCTTTTGTTTCTACTGCTTCATAAACCCCATCTTTTACTATTACATCTTTTACTGGACAGTTAGTTTTTATTTCAACTTTATCATCAAGCCAAGTTCTAATTCTTTGAAGTATTTTATAACATTGTTCAGTTCCCAGGTGTCTAATCCTAGCTGGAATAAGCATTAATTCTGCTGCTGCTGCTTGCCTTTTTAAAAGTTCAACTTCTTTATCTATATTATCTCCGAAAACTTTATCAGTAGCTCCAAAATCTAAATAGACCTTGTCTATATAATCAATTAGCTCAGAGAGCTTATTTTCACCTATATAATCTCCAAGTCTGCCTCCAAACTCAGTCGTTAGAGTTAATTTACCATCACTAAATGCACCGGCTCCTCCAAAACCAGAGGTTATAGAACAGCTTTTACAATTTGCACAAGCTTGTTGATACTCCGCTACTGGACAAGATCTTTTATCTATATCATTTCCCTTTTCTAACATTAAAATATCAAGAGAAGGATTGTTTTTGTATAGTTCTAATGCAGAAAAAATCCCTGCAGGTCCTGCCCCTACTATAATCACATCATATTGTTTCATCTTTGCTCTCCTGCCTTTAATCCTCTTATTCTCTTCTAGCCAAATTTTCAAATCTACCAAATTGTTTGTTAAACATCAATTTAATTCTACCAGTAGGTCCATTTCTCTGTTTTGAAATCAAAATCTCTGCTATATTCTTCTGATCTGTTTCTTGATCATAATAGTCTTCTCTATATATAAAACCAACAACATCAGCAGTCTGCTCAATTTCTCCAGACTCTCTTAAATCACTAAGCATAGGCCTCTTATCTTGCCTTTGTTCTACCTGACGACTTAATTGTGCTAAAGCTATCAATGGTATTTCAAGTTCTCTTGCAAGCTCTTTAAGTTGCCTTGTTATATAAGCAATTTCTTGCTGTCTATTTTCAGATCTATGAGGCGAAGTTACTAATTGTAAATAGTCTACAATTATAAGATCTACTCCTCTTTCTGACTTTAATCTTCTTGCTTTTGATCTTAATTCTAAAATTGGTATACCCGGGGTATCGTCTATAAAGACTTTTGCCTCGGATAAGGTGGCAACAGCTTGCCCAATTCTATCCCATTCTTGTTGCTCTACATAACCTTTTCTTACACGCTGAGAATTTACTCTTGCTTCTGAACAAATCATTCTATGTACTAGTTGGTGGCTAGCCATCTCAAGTGAAAAAAACAAAACATTAGCTTTTTCCCTAAGAGCAATATTTTGAGCAAAGTTTAAACAAAGCGCTGTTTTTCCCATACTAGGTCTTGCTGCAATTATAACAAGATCAGACGGTTGTAGACCATTTGTAATATCATCGAAATCTACATATCCTGTTCTAAGACCTGTAATTTGATCTTTTGTACGATAATTCTCTTCAATCTGTTCAAATGTTTCTTTGACTACATCTCTAATTATGCTATAGCTCTTTGTATCTCTTTGCCGGCTTAATTCAAAAAACTGCATTTCTGCTCTATCAATTATTTCTTCAAACTCGCCATCTGAATATGCTTTATCTGCCATATTTCTAGCAACAGAGACTACTTCTCTAAGTAGAGCCTTCTCTTTGACAATATCACAATAATCACCAATATTGGATACTAAAGGAGCTATACTACTCATTTCTGTTAAATATACTATTCCTCCAGCTTCCTCAAGTTTTTGCATAGTTCTTAATTTATCTATTAGAGTAATAATATCTACAGCTTAATTATTATCTTCTAACTCTAACATTGCTTTAAATATTATTTGATGTCTCTCT
>CAZCFQ010000201.1:0-2994 GCA_964497955.1 uncultured Clostridiaceae bacterium | reverse complement strand
AATATAAGGCAATAAAGCAACCATTCTAGCGCGCTTAATTGCTTGTGTCATCATTCTTTGATGGAAAGCACAGTTACCAGTTACTCTTCTAGGTAAAATTTTACCTCTCTCAGAGAGATATCGGCGCAATTTATCTATATCTTTGTAGTCTATACTTTTAGCTCCATCTGCACAAAAACTGCATATTCTGCGTCTTGGGCGTCTTCCTCTACCACTTCTACGAGCCATTATTTTTCACTCCTTTTAGAAAGGCAAATCATCATCGTCATCATTAAAATCAAGCTCTTTGTTATAGTCTTGTGAATAATTTGAGTTCCCTTGATTTTGATTAGAATTGCCTTGATAGTTATCTTGTCTATCTAAAAATCTTACAGTTTGGGCCACAACCTCAACTGCAGTTCTTCTTTGTCCATTATATTCATAGTTTCTGCTTTGTAATCTACCTTGAACAGCTACTAATCTTCCCTTTGTCATATATTGAGCAACAACCTCTGCAAGCTTTGTCCAACATACAACATTAAAAAAGTCAGCTGATGGTTGATTATCATCCTTACTTCCAAATCCTCTATCTACTGCAATACCAAAGTTTGTAACAGCAGTACCTTGTGATGTATAACGCAACTCAGGGTCTCTAGTCAATCTTCCTATTAAAATTACAGTATTTAACAAATTATTTCACCCCTATTATTCTTGACGCACAATAATGTGACGAATTACAGAATCTACAATACGGAAGTTTCTTTCTAATTCACTGTTAAAGCTACCATCTGCTGTATAATAGATCAAAACATAAAAACCTTCTGTAAAGTCTTCAATCTCATAAGCAAGACGGCGTTTGCCCCAAGGTTCGATAGCAGTTACCTCACCTTTATTATCTGTTATAATGTTGACAAATCTCTCAACCACTGACTTAATACTTTCTTCTTCTAAGTCTGGTTTTAAAACCATCATTATTTCATAATCTCGCATAGTTTTTCCTCCTCCCTTTGGTCTTTGGCTCTGTTTAAAACAGAGCAGGGTTCACGAAATGTAATTGTAGCACAATATCTGCCCATTTACAAGGTTTCACTCCTTTTATGAAGTCAATAAAATTTTAGCAATTACACAAACATTATATCTTATTATTCACATTGTTTAAATGCTATAATAAAGCAAAAGAGAAGGAGAATATAAATGAATTTATCTGCTTACAAAAATATATTACCAAAAATTCATAAAGATACTTTTGTTGCACCTGGAGTTCAAGTCGTAGGCAAAGTCACTATTGATGAGGGATCTAGCGTATGGCATAATGCTGTCATTAGAGGTGATATGAATAAAGTTGTAATTGGTAAAAACACAAATATTCAAGATAATGCAGTTGTTCATGTAGATAGTGACCATCCAACAGTAATTGGAGACAATGTTACAGTTGGTCATGGAGCAATTGTTCACGGTGCAATTATTGGAGATAATGTTTTAATTGGTATGAATGCAACCGTTTTAGATGGAGCTGTAATAAAAGAAGGCTCTATTGTTGGAGCAAATGCATTAGTTTCACAAGGCAAGACCTTCCCTGAGGGTTCACTAATTTTAGGAGTTCCTGCTAAAGCAGTCAAAAATATCTCAAAAGAAGATATTGATCATCTTAAAAAACATGCAACTAAGTACAAAAATTTATGGAAAGAAAATTATAAATAAAGGAGAATTTAAAATGCCACAAATAGTAATCAGAGGAATTTTAGCAGAACAAGTTTCTATTATTGAAAAAAGTATGGTTGAGGAACTATCTTTAATAACAGGAACTAAAAAGGATGACTTTACAATTGAGGTTTTTCAAACTGAAAGAATTAAAGATGGAAGTATAACTACTGACTATCCCTTTATTGAGATTAAATGGTTTGATAGAGGACAAGAAGTTCAAAATAAAGTAGCACTAGCTATTACTGGTAAGCTTGAAGAAATTGGAATTACTGAGGCAGATGTTTATTTCATTCATCTCAAACCAGAAAACTACTATTATAAAGGTAAGCATTACTAACAAAAAAAGGAAAGGCTAGATTAATTTGCCTTTCCTTCTTAAATTCTACTTTTCTTCTAACATGTTATTTAGAGCATCTAAAAGTGTATCTAGATCTACGTTATGTCCCGCAGCTGCTTGTTCAATAGTTTCAGCAGCCCCTACTGGACATCCTACGCAAAACATTCCATGCTCCATAAACACTGAAGCTAATCTTCTATCTACTTGAATTGTTTGCTGTATTGTCATATCTTTTGTAATTTTCATAACATAAACCCTCCTTAATCCGAGTCTTTTCTTATTTTAACCTAATTTTAACCCGATTAAAAGCATTATTTAGTAAGATTATTAATAATAACGAGAAATAAGGTGATCTTATGAAACAAGTAGGTATTTTATTAATAGTAGTAGCACTAATAGCGTTTGTTTTTTCTGGTGTTTTTTCACCTGATAGAAGCATCTTCCCTGTAGTAAATTGGGTGAAAGGATTTTTTAATAATACTAGTGAACAAATTAGAGATTATGAAGAAAGTTTTTCAAATACATATGATACCAATATAGAAAACATTTCAATTGAAGTTGTATCTTCTAATGTTTATATTCTCAAAGATGATTCAACTAGCAATATTAAAGTAACTTATGAAGGAAATGGTGAGCTAAGAGTATCAGAAGGATCCACAACATTAACCTTGGAAGAAAAGTTTAAAAAATGGAATCTTGGAAATATTAGGAAAGGTAATCTTGAGATTATAGTTCCAGCTAATTTAGAAGATTTAGAAATATCTTCAGCTTCTGGGGATATCGAGATTAAAGATATTAGTGGTAATACTTTAAACTTAGATAATGTATCGGGAAAAATTTTATTAGACAATATTTCCTATGAGAAAATTGATATCGAAAGCATATCAGGAAAAATAACTATAGATAATATGGGATTTGATGAAGGTAACTTTAATAATGTTTCCGGTTCAATTAATGCAAACATTATTAAAGCT
>CAZCFQ010000200.1:0-3068 GCA_964497955.1 uncultured Clostridiaceae bacterium | reverse complement strand
GTCCTACTAAAATACTATCCTTTAAATCATATTCTTTTTCAACCCAATTAGAAAAGTCTTCAATTTTTGTAAAGTTGTTGAGACTTTTTTCAGGCCAATCTACAAAACTAACAATACACTTCTCATTGTCAAATATTTTTGAAGTTTCATCCCAGATTTTACTTGTACAAGCATATCCGGGTAAAAAAATTACTTTTCTCATTATCTATCAAACCTTTGTAAATATCTTGAAATAAATTTTAAGTCTTCTTTTTCTAAATCTCTCTCTCCTGCCAATGATTCTAGGTGATGAGTTAGTTCATGTTTAAGAACTTTATCGAGCTTATTTTTAAGCTTGTCCTCTTCTAAATGACCATACTTTTCTATTATTGAGCCATAATAGATTTTTATATACCTTCCCAAAGTATTACTCCGATAATATTCACCTAAAACAATGAGGTCGTTATTTCTAGCGACCTCATTGTATTTTCTATCTGGCAACAGTACTACACCGCCGTTTAAACTTTTAAAAATTTCTTTTGGCAAAGCATCTACTAATTCATTCAATATTTGCTCCACTTTATCAATTGTAACCATAATACACTCCTCATTAAGATGGACCAAATAATATTATTGCATCAATTGTCACATCTTCTCCAATATCTTCTCTACTAGTATAATTATTATTTTCACTATAAATCACTTTAAGCAAATAATCTGTGTCTACAACAGAACCTAATCTGGTCTTTTCTCTATATTCAAACAAATCAAATACAAAATCATCTTTACTTAAATCAAAGTATCTATCAAATTTTGTACTTAAATATCTTACTATTTTTCTAGCATCGTCACCTAACTCCAAATCAAAATTGTATGTATAGTCATTACTTTTTAACTCTATTCTTTGTGGTAATAGATCTTGTGGCATTTCTTTGGTTTCATAATAATAGTGTATAGTCAAACCTTCATATTTCAAAATAGAATTATACTCATTAGACTCATCATCTTCAGTTGTTTCGTATTCATAATCATCACCAAGTTTTTCAATTATCTCATCTTTTGTCATAAAAACAGATAGAACAGTTTTTTCTTGTTCTTCTCCTTGATTATTATAAGGAGTCCTGTTAATACATCCAAAAAGAAGCGCCATTAGTATTATGAGGATCAAAATGATTGTTATTTTTTTCATTTGTAGCGCCCTCCTTTTATTTATCTATATATATAATTATACTACAAACTTCAATATTGATGTATTAAATAGGTAAATCCTTTTTACTAAAGGCATATATCCCAGCTGAATAAAATATAGATGCAATAAGACTAAACATAAACACAACTAAAACAATTGACAGCTCCCCTTGCATTATCTTGTCAACATCAAAAATTGAAAATATAGTCAGATTACTAATTATGCTATATTTGTCACTAATGTTTGATAGCATATTCATTGCAAAAAACGTTAATGGAACTGCTGCCCCAAAAGCAATTGACTTATTGGCTCTATTGAATAAACATGAAAAGAAAAAACTAAAGCTACTCAAAGCAATTATCAAAAATGTAGCTCCAATATTAATCTTTATAAATACACTAACATCTAACATACCTGGGAAAGTTGTTTCTGAAATAATGATTCCTAAAATTGCTATTATGCTATGCATAAACAAAATACTTAATATAAGATACGCAGCTTGAGTAACTGCTATTTTAATTCTAGTAATTGGTGTTGATAAATAAAAACTCATTGAGCCATTGTCAACGTGTTGTGCAATTAATCTATTTGCTACTGTAATGAAATAGATCATTGGAAACATAAATATGATAAAGCCATAGTAGTAATGAACTAAAAAGGATGTTAAGTCACTGCTGATATTAGAAAAACCCATTGCAGCCACTAATCCTTGTGGCAACATGTCTAACATATCTTTAAAAGTTGTTTCTTGTGCAGGATCATACATAGTATTGATAATTGATAAATACATGATTAGTATTGCAAGTATGCTAATTGCTATTGCATAATTTCTTTTAAGCGTGTTTTTAAATAATGGGAAACTCACTTTAACCCCTCCTGCTATAATAATCCATAAAGACTTGCTCTATACTCTGGGTTAATGCGTCAAGTCCTAAAACATTACATTTGCTAATCATATCTAAAAAATAATTGTAGTTGCCACTAATTGCAATTTCAACGTTAAAACCCTTTATAGAATTAATATCTAATTCACTATCTTTTAACAATTTTATATCATCTTCACTAGCAACATTGACAACAAAAATCTTTCTTTGATTAGCTTTGAGTGAATGTATATCCTCTATTGTAACTATTTTGCCTTCTTTAATGATACCAGCCCTATCACAAGTTCTTTCAATTTCCTTAAAACTATGAGAAGACATCATAATAGTTTTACCCTTTTTCTTCTCATGTAAAATTAAATCTTCAAAAATAGTTTGCATCAAAGGATCCAAGCCACTTGTGGGCTCATCTAAAATATATACTTCTGGATCATGCATGAAAGCTGTTATAATTCCTAATTTTTGTTTCATACCCTTTGACATGTTTCTAATTTTTCCATTAATATCGACATCTAACAATTTAATTAATTCTTCTCTTTTGCCATCATCATTCATTTTTCTCATATCTCTCATTAAATTAAGAAACTGCTTGCCAGTCATATTGTCTATAAAAGCAATCTCCCCAGGTATATATCCTACAAACTCTTGAATTTTTGCAGCATTATCCCAACAATCAAGCCCGTTAATACTACATCTGCCCTTATCAGGATTTAAAAATCCTAATAAGTTTCTTATAGTAGTTGTCTTTCCAGCTCCATTTGGCCCTAAAAATCCAAATACTTCACCTTTATTGACTTTAAAAGATATATCAAATATTCCTTTGCCACTTTTATATACCCACCGCACTCCAAAATGCGATTTTTATGCTTTTGCTTTTTGCCAAATCCTGTATTAATCCCATAGACTCCTCGATCATTTTTTATAACTTTTTTATACATGCTGAGGATTTCTCGATAGCCTACCAAGCAGTATTAGGTAAACCTAACAAAATAGCTTCATGGTATATCGTCTTAAGCTGA
>CAZCFQ010000199.1:0-3119 GCA_964497955.1 uncultured Clostridiaceae bacterium | reverse complement strand
GTTGATAATTTAATAATTGAATCTTCAAAAAAACTAACTATAGTTAACAATAAATTAAACTCTGAAATAACACTTTTAGTAGTTAATAATAAAAGTAGTTTCTTAGGTCTAGGGAATATTGAATATGCAGAAGGAGATAAGTTAAGAGAATCATATTTTAGAAGGCTTCCCAAAAATTTAAGACCAAAGAAAATAAAAATTAAAAAAAGTGAAACTTATAGAGTAGAATTTTACAATTTCTCTGGAGAAGTTGTTAAAAGTCAATTAGTAAGTAAAGGAGAATCTGCAGTAGCACCACAATTAGGACTAATAAGTGATTATGTCTTTTGTGGGTGGGATAAAGATTTTAATAATATATATGAAGAATTGGATGTTCATCCAATTTATCAAAAACTAGATCCTACTAAAGAAATAACAATAGAAGATTTGGGTAGTCGTGGAAAATTGACAAGCGTAGATAATGCTTACAATATAGATGACAATTCTATTTTTGGCTATAAAACATTAATTATTAGAAAGAGCAGTATGCCATACAACTTAGATAGATATGAAAAGTTTATCTATGTAATGAATAATCTAACTTTAGAGTTTGAAGAGAATATGTTTGATAGTGATATTATCATGGTAAATATTAGCCAGTTTAATTCTGACCAATTAATTGAAACCAGCAAGTTGAAAGCATCTTTGAATTAAGGAGAGGATTTTTTGAAAAAATATATATTGTTACTTCTAATTATTGTTTTATTACCGTTTCAAACTTTAGAGACAAAGGCAAGTAGTTTAGGTCAAGAAGTAATCTTTAAAGATAATAATCTAAAAATCCAAGTTCAAGATAAACTAGGATTTGAAAAAATTGCCAGAGAAGATATGCTTGAAATTGAAAAAATAGTAGTTTCTAACGTTAATGATTTATCAGGTTTAGAATATGCAAAGAACTTAAGTATTTTAGAAATATCTAATAGTGAAGTTAATTTATTTTTTATTAATGAGCTGAATAATTTAGAAAATCTCAAACTAAAAGATTCAATATTTAAATTAATTGATATTTCCCAGGCAATATCATTAAGGAATTTAAATATAGAAAACTGTCAAATTACTGACCTTTTTAGCTTAAATAGTCTAGTTAATTTAGAAAAGTTATCATTAAAGAACAATTATATACATAGCCTTATGCCTATTTTGAACTTGAGTAATCTAGAAGTCTTAGATTTAGAAGGAAACTTTTTAACAGACTTATATGACATATTAGCACTAAATATGAATGGGTCTTTTTCTACTACTGAAAGTTCTATAAATATAAGCAATAATTTCTTAAATTCAACAACTGGATCAGTTACAGATTATAATATTAAGCTACTTGAAAATAAGGGTATTAAAGTTAAATGTGGAAACCAAAATGTCAAGCAAAATATATCTGAAGTAGTTATCAAAGAAGATGATCAATTCCTTACAGTGAGCATGTCAGAATACATACATGCAAAAGCAAGTCAATCTCATATTTTTGAAAATAAAAATCAACCAGAATTAGTATATATCAAAAGTGAGGATGATTTTTATAAATATCAAGATTATAAAGATTTCAAAAGCAATTTGAAATATGTTTATAAAACTGTAGGTGTTTTGAATAAGAGAGAAAAAGAAGTATATATAGATTGTCAGCCATATGACTTTAATTAATTTAGATCATAAAACAAAGTTTATTGGATATTTTGTTCTAATTAGCTATACTTATAGTAATAAATTATAGGAGAATTTTAAATGATTACTATATTAAATATGACAATCTATCTAAATGCATTTGCAGAATGGCAAAAAATTTTAAGTAAGCCCTATGGAAGGATAGTTTTAATTGGAGGAATTGTTATGTTACTAGGTTCATTATTGTTTTCTAAAAAGAAAAAGTAATAATAAATAATGAAAGTATTAAATGTTTTATTAGTAATATTAGGTCTTATTTTTATGTTTTTTGGGTATGAAATATTTTTTAAGAAAAAATATGGATTGATTAATAATTTCTATGAAGATAAAAATAAAGGCAAGTTTAATGATAACTATGCAAAGAGAGTTGGAATAATTGAATTTGTAGGAGGATTATTCTGCATCATTTTTGGTTTTATAGGCTTTTCTGTATGGGAAATATTTTCAATTACATTCTTTCTTTTGTGTATAAAGGGTATAATAGTTGCGCTGATTATTAATTACTTCGCTTCTAAATCCTTAGAATGATTAATATTAATCTATAAACAAAGTGAGCATATTCATTGTGAACATGCTCACTTATTTTTTACACATAAAACTCAGTAGCACTAACAAAATTGGCTTTTTTATTAAAAAAGTTACTATCTTGGTTGCTATAATCAAAAAGTATAAGGGACTTTTTCCACAAAACTTCTTTAGAAGAAATCAATAAAGGTATATTTAAAGGAAAGAGTTCAAAATGAGTATATTTTATTATTTCTCTCACATTTTCTTCTTTTATTGACTCATCCAAATTATTTTTAAGAGATGCATTTTTTAACAATAATTCTGAAGTTTGTTTATAATTATCTATTTTAATATGTTCAAGGCAATCAGGTACATGTCTATGCATAAAATGAACTAAGAAATCTAACTTTAGTAACTGTTTTAATAATTCTAAATCACTTCTGTAATGCTCACTAAAAAAATCATGAAGAATTATGAACTGATTGTAAAGAGAATGATTCCTTTTATCTAAATTATTCTTGATAAAATAAGTACTTAATCCTTTGTAAAACGCATAACTATTTTTAGGAACAATATAATTAAGAGTAAAACTAAAATTGTCACTATTAAAGAATATTTCAAGAACATGTTCAATGCCTTTAAGTTCTATCAGTTCAGAAAAGCTAATCATGTTAGAACTTAACACTTCATAAGGTGGATAAGATGTGTATTTGTAATCATGGATAGCTCTTTCTTGCCAAATTTGAGAGCCTTTCAAAACCTTTAGAAAACCAAGCTGTAACATATCTGACTTTAAATCGTATACATCATTGAATGATTTTTTAAAAGATGGTAAGTCTTCATATGGTAACCCAGCGATTAAATCTAAATGTTGATGTGTATTATTAAATTGTTTTATTATTTTTACGTTATTT
>CAZCFQ010000198.1:0-3133 GCA_964497955.1 uncultured Clostridiaceae bacterium | reverse complement strand
CACCTTTTACATAGGTATAATTACCTTTCCTTTTATCTAGAGAATCTTTAGCGTCTTTTGGTAACTCATTTTTATCAAATAGTATTACATCTTTACCCAAAGCAGTAAGCTCTTGGGCAATATTTATACCAATAAAACCAGTTCCACCTGTTAATAAAATCGACAAACTCATCATCCTTTCCGACATCTTTTATAATGCATTAATCAACTAGTATTCTTATAAATCTTTAAGCTTATTAGTATTTCCCTAATCTTTTGTTACTTACGTATTTGAATTAGAGCTGTATTCTTTAATATTTGCTTCTAATTTATCCCACTCTGAATGGGTCATATCTCGTCCTGGATAAGCTGGTTTTATTAATCCGAAAGAGTCTGGAATCCACTTATCTAGAAATGATTTTAAAGATTCATTTAAATCATTATCAACCTTATCTACTAACCAATAAAAAACTTTAGAATCATATACATCATAAGGAAAAGGATATATATAGATACATCCTATACATTCGCTATCATCTGAATTAACTATTGTATAAGCAAATGCTTCATTATCATCAAATTCATGTTGATGCCTTAGTAAATCTTCGTAATTATCATCTATAGTCATATCATCTTTTGGCCAATCATCATTTTCGCGAAATATCTGTCTTAAACTTTCTTTAGAAGACATTACTGCCTTATAGTCTTTTTCTACTTCATCTACGGTTAATTTTCTTACTATAAAATCTTCAGTTTCAACTTCAAAAGGAGCTTCAAATCCTTCTGGTACAAATTCATACTTCATCTTAATCCTCCTCACTTAACATAATCTTCTCATTCTTTTATATTTAATGCGAACTGGTATTATCTAAACTAATTAAACATAATCTTCTAGATATTTTTTTACTCGAAAGCATAACTTATTAATATCATCTTTGTTATTATATATTCCTAAAGATATTCTTATCATGTCTCTTCTTAGGGTGTTGATTATTTTATTACTCATTAAATAATTATGTAATCCCTTATTATCTCTAGTCTTAAAGCATAAAATTGCAGATCTTAATTCCCCAGTTTTAGGACTTACAATCTCTACATCTAACTTTTCTAACTCATCAACTAGATATGAATATAAATCTAAAATTCTATTTTCTACATTTTCCATTCCAATGTCTATTAAGTACTTTAGTACTTGATTTAAAACTGTTATCCCAAGATAGTTATAATTTCCTATTTCAAATTTCTTAGCTGTACTATGTTTAACTAGTTTAAATTCTAAAGTTTCATTTTCAACTTGGGCAGCCATTCCCATTCCTGCTCTTGCAACAAAAGCTGGTCTAACTATATCCAACACTTCACTTGAAATATATACTACACCTACTCCATGGGGACAAAATAGAGCTTTATGCCCACTTGTACATAAAATGTCCATCCCTAATTCTTTTACATCTACTTCAGTTGTTCCTACAGACTGAACCGCATCCACAACAGTAAAAATGTTTTTTTCTTTGCAAAATTCCACTATTTCTTTTATATTATTTCTATTGCCTGGTGCATAAGTAACTGAAGCAAATGATATTACTTTTACAGATTCATCATAAACCTTTTTTATATTTTCTATAGTAATGGAGCCATTATCTACGGGAATCCATTTTACCTTAACGCCTTTATGTGCTAAATTAAGCCAGCAGTAAATGTTATTAGGATGCTCGTTTTGATTTAATAATACTGTATCCCCTTTATTTAGGGGCAATCCATTTGCAGCTATGTTAAGACCTTCTGAAGTATTTTTAGTAAAAGCTATTTCATTAGTACTAGCATTAATAAGCTTTGCAAAATTTTCTCTAGCTATTTCAAGTATTCTAAACCATTCTTTCTTGTCTCCGCTAAAATTCTGTTGGTCTTCAATATACTTTTTAATTGAATTGGTGCTAAACTTTGGGAGAGCACATTTGTTTGCCAAATCAAAAAACACATACTCTTTTGTGATTGGAAACTGCTTCCTAACTTTATTCCATACCATATGATTTCTCCTAACTCTTATTTTGTAAATTAAAATATCAACTATTATATTAATATTTTCACTTAAATTTCAATATAAAAACATACACAATGTTAGATAAATTAGAAAACTATTCAACTAAAAATTTTTTTCATATGAAATTCTTAAAAATTGCAATACTATCTATAATAACCTTATCATTAACTAGATTACTTATATAGTGATATGGATCTATCATCTTGTTAAATCATATTAATCAGAACTTATTTTAAAAATTTAGAATCTATATTTATTATTAATAAATTAACAGAATCTTTAACTATTAATGAGATTAGCTTCAACCAATAAGTTCCATAAAGCTGTAGCTGCTTCTGAATAAGTAATTGTATCTAAAGGTGCTATTGTATCAATAGTTTTGCCATTAAATAACCTTGCAGCTAAAACATCTTTGACGCTTTGATATGCCCAAGATGAAACCTCTTCTTTATCAGTAAATGAATTAATCCGTGTTGTATCTGTGCCATAGTAATTTATAACCCTCATTACATTTGAAAACATTGCCATAGCTTCCTGTCTTGTAATTGTTTGATCTGGCTTAAATGTATTATCTGGATATCCAGAAATAATACCATACTCATTGGCTATTGATATTGATTTAAAAAACTCATTTGCATAAGTTACATCAATAAACTTTTGATTCGATTCATAATCTGATCTAAAAATTCCAATTGCCTTTGTTATATATTCTGCAAAAGCTCCTCTTGTAATTAGACCACTCGGTTCAAACATGTTTGCATCTTTAATTATTAATCTCTTAGCTAATGAGTTTACAGGTGTTTTAGCCCAATGATTTTCTACAGATTCAACCTCTATATTATTGTTAATTACTGAATATATTGAGTTAGTTAATTAAAGGAGAAATCACTTTTATGTCTAATAATATAATATAGAGACATTAATTCTGATTTCAGGGGGTGTTAAGAATGAAAGAGAAGACCAGTTTTGAAGTTTCTACAGAAGAACAATTAGATTTACTATCTGATCCCTTTACACTGACTGTTCTTGGAGTTCTGGATGTAGATACAGGTAAAACCCTTGAGGATATATTTGCTGAACTGGAAGATGATAGAGCTCATATAAAAGAACATTTAG
>CAZCFQ010000197.1:0-3137 GCA_964497955.1 uncultured Clostridiaceae bacterium | reverse complement strand
ATTGAATTTTATAAATCTTCTCTAAAAATTATAGTTTGTTAACTATATCCCGAAACATATCTCCTCTTTGCTCAAAGTTTCTAAACATATCAAAAGAAGCACATGCAGGAGAAAGTAATATAATGTCGCCTTTTTCTGCAACTTCTTTAGCATTATATATTGCTTGAGATAAATTTTCAACTCTTTCTATAGATAAATTTGTGTTATTTTTCATATGCTTTCTTACAAAACCATAGATTTTATCTGCTGTCTGTCCTAAAAGAATTAAATGCTTTACTCTTTTATCTACTTCCTTACCAAACTCATCAAAAGATATGTATTTATCAGATCCACCAGCTATCAATATTACTTTTCTGTCAAATGATTTCAGGCCAGCAATAGCCCTCGTAGGAGAACTTGCTATAGAATCATTATAAAATCTAACACCATCTACCTCTTTTACAAACTCTAGTCTATGAGGAACTCCTTTAAAAGATATAGCTACTTTTTTCATCGAATCTAAGGTTGCACCAACACAATAAGATATAGTTGCTGCTGCTAAAATGTTTTCTATATTATGATCTCCAAGTAATTTAACACGTTCTTTATTACATATAACTTCTCTCTTATCACCTGTGTTGATAATTAAAAAATTATCCTTTAAATAAGAACCACAAACTTCTTCTTTCATACTAAATGAAAACAAGTTGCTTTTAGCTAAACTTTTAATTTTTCGACTATCTTGATTATCTTCATTTATTACTAAATAACCACTACTATTTTGATGTTTAAAAATGTTAAACTTCGATTCACAATATTCTTCATAAGATTTATGATAATCTAAATGATTGGGGCTTAAGTTAGTTATTAGTGCATACTTAGGACTTTGTTTCATGTTCATTAGCTGAAAGCTACTTAGCTCTAAAACAATGATATCATCTTCTTCATATGTTAGAACCTCGTTTACCAAAGGCTTTCCAATATTGCCTCCTAAATGTACATCAAAACCACTCTCTTTTAACATTTTTGATACCAATGTGGTGGTTGTTGTTTTACCATCACTACCGGTTATACCTACTATAGGGCACTTCGCTAGTTCAAATACTAATTCTATTTCACTACTAACTACTGCTCCGTTTTCTTTTGCCTTAACAATTTCTGATTTATCTGGTCTAATACCAGGAGTCCTAAATACATAATCAAAATTCTTTTCTTTTAGAATATCTAAATAGGTTTCACCTAATGAAAAAGATACATCAATATCTTTTAATTTTTTTAAAGCATTAGAGTCTAACTTCTCTTCTGTTTTATAGTCGCAAGCCCATATTTTAGCTTCACAGTCGTTTAAGAAGTCAATTAAAGGTAAATTACTAATACCCAAACCAATGACCGCTACAGTGCTATTTTTTAAAGATTCAATATTAAATTTATCTGATCTCATATCATCATCTCCAGTTTAATTTACATGTATCATAGTACTATATATAGCTACTTGCTACAAGTTATCAACTATCTAAATTAAACTAAAAAACATATCATCATAACCTGGCCATGGCCACGCTTTTTTACTAACTTTTTTTTCTAAAATATCAACAGATGTACGCAATTTTTGCATCAATGGAACTATATTTTTACGCATAATCAGAGCAGAATCATATGTAATATTGCCCTCAGTGACTTCTTTAACAGTATCTTCTAATTTATCACTGTAAAATCTAGCCTCATATAACTGATCAATTATTAATTGGATATTCTTCTTGTCAATGTCTAATAAATTACTATTGTTGTATGGTTTTGTTATATTTGAGTTCTCAATATATTCTTTTAAGTAATTGTTGATATTTGGAACAAGGTATCGATCTACCATTTCAACCATTGTCATTGCTTCTATTTTCATAAGCTTAAAATAATTTTCAACTAATATTTCATATCTTGCTTCCAACTCAGTTTCACTAAAAACATTAGATTTAGTAAACAATTCGACTGACTTATCAGATATTAAATGAGGAACAGACTCTATAAAAGACTCTATATTAGGCAATCCTCTATCTTTAGCTTCATCTTTCCATTTCTGTGAATATCCATCTCCATTATAAACAACTCTCTTATGTTTATTATATATTTCGTTGATCAACTTATTAACATCTTGATTTACATTTGAACTATTTTCTAATTTGTTGCTAATGTATGAAAAAGAATTAGCGACTATTGTATTGATTACAGTACAAGAATCTGCAATTGACATTGATGATGCAACCATCCTAAATTCAAACTTATTTGCTGTAAATGCAAAAGGTGAAGTTCTATTTCTATCAGTAGCATCATTCATAAATAATGGCAAAGTAGCTACCCCTAGCTTAAGATGTCCATTAGTTTGAGATTCCATTTTAATATCTTTTCCAATACTATCCAAGATATCACTTAAATAATTACCAATAAACATTGAGATGATAGCTGGTGGTGCCTCTGCTGCTCCTAATCTCTGATCATTACCAGGTGTTGATGCTGCAACTCTTAACAACTCTGGGTACTCATCAACAGCTTTTATTATTGCAGTTAAAACTAATAAAAATCTTTGATTCTCTTCTGGATTATCACCTGGTTCTAATAAATTTTCTCCATCTACACATAAAGACCAATTCACATGTTTACCTGACCCATTTATACCTGCAAAAGGTTTTTCATGTAACAAACATTCTAAACCATGCCTGTTAGCTATTTTTCTTAATGTGTCCATTATCAATTGATTCTGATCAGTAGCTACATTTGTAGTGTTAAATATTGGAGCTAACTCAAATTGACCCAATCCAACTTCATTATGTTCTGTCTTTACTGCTACACCTAGCTTCCACAGTTCTATATTAACTTCTCTCATAAACTTTTTAACTCTTTCTTTAATAGTAGCAAAATAATGATCATCTAACTCTTGTCCTTTAGGAGGCATAGCACCAAATAAAGTTCTGCCAGTATAAATCAAATCTGCTCTCTTTTTAAATAAGCTCCTATCTATGAGAAAATACTCCTGTTCTGCACCGACATTTGGTGTCACTTTTTTTATATTTTCATATCCTAATATTTTCATTAATCTGAAAGTCTCATTCTCCAAAACTTCCATAGACCTTAATAAAGGAGTCTTTTTGTCTAAAGCATCTTCATAA
>CAZCFQ010000196.1:0-3164 GCA_964497955.1 uncultured Clostridiaceae bacterium | reverse complement strand
AGAACAGGTAAGATGTTTGCTTGTGATTGGGATGAAGTAGAACCAGATATTTATATACTAGGTAAAGCTATAAGTGGTGGAGCTATGCCAGTTTCATGCGTAGCTGCTAATAAAGAGGTCTTAGAAGTGTTTGAACCAGGTTCTCATGGTTCTACATTTGGAGGCAATCCTTTAGCTTGTGCGGTAGCAATTGCAGCTTTAGATGTTATAGTTGATAATGATCTTGCACAAAGATCTAATGAACTTGGGGAGTACTTTTTGAAAGAGTTACAAAAGATAGATAATCCAAGTATTAAAGATATCAGAGGCAGAGGTTTATTCATTGGTATAGAACTAAATACTAGTGCTAGACCATATTGTGAAACATTGAAAGAACTAGGATTGTTATGTAAGGAAACTCATGATACTGTAATCAGATTAGCACCTCCATTAATTATTACAAAAGAAGAAATTGATTGGGCACTTGAAAGAATCCGTAAAGTATTATAATTACTTGCACTAAAAACCGTAATATGATATATTTATCGCGTGAATTTTTGAGGAAGGCGATTGATATGTTAACAAAAAACAGAGATTTTATAAAAGCTATTTCAATTTCTTTACTATTAGCTGGACTTATTGTAAGTTTTAAGCTACTAAGTACAGTAATTTAAAAAATATAACACTTAAGGCACAGAGATGTGCCTTTTTTGTTTATTTAGTTTACAAAATTTAATTTTGAATTGTACGTTTTTTAAGGTATCATATTATATAAAATATAGAGTAGGTGAAAATATGGATTTATATTTCAGTAATACTTTGACAAGTAAAAAAGAGAAATTTATACCTATTGAGGATAAGCAAGTTGGAATATATACTTGTGGACCTACGGTTTATGGTCGAGCACATATTGGTAATTTAAGAGCATACATATTTGCTGATTCTTTAGTTAGAGTTTTAAAATATAATAATTATAAAGTAGACCAAGTTATGAATGTGACTGATGTTGGACATTTAGTCACTGATGGAGATGATGGCGAAGATAAAATGTTAGTAGCTGCAAGAAGAGAAAAAAAATCTCCATGGGAAATTGCTAAAATGTATACAAATCTTTTTTTAGAAGATATTAAAAGACTTAATATCATTAAACCCAATAATATAGTTAAAGCAACAGATAAAATCAACGAGATGATAGAATATGTTAAAGAATTAATTGAAAATGGGTATGCTTATGAGACTTCAGATGGCATATATTTTGATATTAGTAAATATCCTGAGTATGGACAACTGAGTGGTATTGACTTAGAAAGTCAAATGGCTGGTGCAAGAGTGGAAGTAAATTCAGAAAAGAGAAATCCTTATGATTTTGCAGTATGGAAAAAAGCTCCAAAAAATCACATAATGCAGTGGGATAGTCCTTGGGGTAAAGGATACCCGGGATGGCATCTCGAATGTAGTACGATTTCACATAGCCATTTTGGCAACGTTTTTGATATTCATACAGGTGGGGTAGACCATATTCCTATTCATCATGAAAATGAAATAGCACAGTCATATGGGTTATGCCAAACTGTTCCAGCTAACTATTGGCTACATTCTGAATTTGTTTTAGTGGATAAAGGTAAAATGTCAAAAAGTTTAGGTAATACATATAGTTTAGATGATATAAAGGAAAAGGGGTTCACTCCTTTAGCATATAAATATATGTGTCTAAATGCTCATTATAAAAAACAAATTAATTTTACATGGGAAGGTTTAGAGGCTAGTCAAAAAAGTATAGATAGATTAAGAATGGGTACCAAAGAAGTAGCTAATAAAGTATCTTTAGATGAAATTGAACTAAGCAAATTTGAACAAAAGTTTCATAGTGCTATAAATGATGATTTAAACATACCACATGGGTTGGGAATACTCTGGGAGCTTGTGAGAAATAAAAAAGGTGGAAAAAAAGCACAAGATCTTATCAAAAAAATGGATGCAATATTCGGATTAGATTTATTCAAAGAAAAAAAAGCAATAGATTTAGATGATAAAATTTTAGAATTAATAAAAAAACGTGAAAAAGCTAGAGAAAACAAAAACTGGGATTTGGCTGATAAGATTAGAGATCAGTTAACTGAAGAAGGAATTGAGCTATTAGATACACCACAAGGAACAAAGTGGAAAAAGATTTAGGAGGAAAAAAATTGAGAAATATAAAAGTAAAAAAAATGTCATCATTATTAATTAAAACTTTAAGAGAAGCTCCTGCAGATGCAGAATTGGCAAGTCATAAGCTATTAGTCAGAGCAGGTATGATGAAGCAATTGGCTTCAGGATTATATAGTTATTTGCCACTTCTTTACAGAGTATTGCGTAAAATAGAACAAATAATGAGAGAAGAAATGGATTCTATTGGTGGTCAAGAAATTAATATGCCTGTAGTACATTCTGCTGATTTATGGAAAGAGAGTGGAAGATATTATGAAGATGTAGCTGAGATGTTAAAGTTTAAAGATAGAAAAGACAGAGATATGGTCTTAGCTATGACCCATGAAGAAGTTGTTACAGATATAGTAAGGACTTCGGTTGATAGTTATAAACAATTACCTTTTATGTTATATCACATCCAGACAAAATTTAGAGACGAAGCTAGATCTAGAGGTGGCTTAATTAGAGTAAGAGAATTTGTAATGAAAGATGGATATAGTTTCCATGAAGATAAAACTAGTTTAGATGAGTATTATAAAGAAGTTGCTCAAGCATATAAGAATATATACACTAGATCTGGATTAGAAGATGCTGTAATGGTTGCTGGCGACTCTGGAATGATGGGTGGTAATGAATCACATGAGTTTATGCATGTTACTCCTTATGGAGAAGATAATTTGGCAATATGTACAAGTTGTGATTATGCTGCTAATATGGAAGTTGCAGTTGAGAAAAAAATACCTGTAAACTTAGATGAAATGTTAAAAGACATTGAAGAAGTATATACACCTGATAGTAAAGATATAAAATCTCTTGCAAAAGTTTTAGGAGTAAATAAAGCTGAGACTTTAAAAACTCTAATATACAAATGTGAAGATGAAATAGTTTTAGTTTGTTTAAGAGGTGATATGCACTTAAATGAAAACAAGTTAGCTAAGTTATTAAAAACTGATAAATTCAGACCTGCTAATGAAAGTGAAATTGATGAAACAGGG
>CAZCFQ010000195.1:0-3206 GCA_964497955.1 uncultured Clostridiaceae bacterium | reverse complement strand
GCAGTCCTTTTATCTACTTTCAAATCTTTTTGAATTTGTGCAGAACTAGGAGGTGCTGCCATAACATTAGGTCTTTCAAAGTATTCTTTTATTTCTAATTGTTTTTGTTCTGCTTTTTTCTCTAGTATTTTTCTTTCTTCTCTAGCTTCTCTTTTATCTTGCTCGAAACTAGCTTTATCTTTTAAGAATGAATTTATTTTTTTAGGATCTATAATCTCGCCTTTAGATAATCTCTGTTGTAATATTTTCCTACCTTCATCAACTAAAGTATCATAATATTTTTCTTTTCCTTTGAAACGAGCCTTTCTTTTAGGGTCATCTTCTTTGTCGCCCCTATCATCATATTTCTCTTCATCTTTTTTCCATTTATCTATGTTATTTTTTAAATCTGTCACTGATTTCTTTTGTTTGTCTATAATTTTTTGAGCTTCTTTAGTTGATATATTTCTTAAATCTTTTTGATATTTTTCTGGAACTTTAGAAACATTCTGTCTTATGAAATTATTTCTTAATGTTTGTAATTGATTTATGTTATTAGCTTGTTTAAAGAAGTCTTTAGAAACATCTTCTATTTTGTTGAATAATTCTTTTTCAGATTTATCTTGTTTTCTTTTTTGAGAAAAAGTCAAACTTTGCTTTTGTAAATCATTTTGTAATTTAGAACTACGTCTTACTGGTGTTCGTCTAGTTACATTTCGTCTTTGTTGTTGTTGTCTTATTGTCGCCATTTATAACTCATTATTAACTTTGTAAGACTTCTTATTTAATAAATTTAACCTTTTTATTTCCCTCTTTCTGCTCTTTTCATAACGAAGTTCACTAGAAACAGAAGAAGAGACATTAAATAATAATTTAAATAAACCTATTTTGTGTAACACAGTTACAACTACGAAGAAGATAAATAATACAAAAATTAAAAAAGTTATAGTTCCAATCATTCTTTATTTTCATAAGTGAATATAAATATGAGCGATATTAAAAATAAATAAGTGAATTGTGCAACAGTAACAAAGTTCATAATTAAACCAAGTTCAATTGCTTTTACACCTATTATCGAAGCGATACCTAAAGATATTGATAATGCTCTCATATCATCATACTTGAAGTCCCCAAAGGGACTTCTATCAGAAAGAGACCAATAAAGTATAAAAGATATACTAAGTAACATAAAGAAACCTAACCACTGCGAGGTATATGTATTAGCGTTATTAACTATTTGCTGGAATATATTCTCTGGATTAGTAACGACACTCAAAGATGGACTAGTAATATTAGTTAGTCCTGTTAAATTCATTGGGATTTCTGCAATGCTCATTTTAGTATCGACCTCACTAAAGACACAGTTACTCCTAATGACATTATTAAAACCAGTATATTAATGAAACCTTTAAATCTAGCAATAGGTAAACCTAAACCTAATAACATTGTTGATGGTGCATTTAAAGATATTTTAATTGTATTCTCAATAGCAGTCCCTATTTTCTTGAAGTAAAATAAAACTCCTACATTATCTGTTCCAACAACCGAAGATGTTTCATTATCTGAACTAATATAACTAACTCTTTTACTTTCATCTAAAGATGAAGTAGCTAAATCAGATACCCCATCATCTTCTATAAAACCACCCATTTGAGTAATATATTCTAAACTATTGTCTGTTAAATTAGCTTCACCATATAATGATGTGCCTGTTGATGTTATGGCTAGAGTGAATAAACTAAACATAAACACAATTCCAATCCAATAGTTTAATTTCGAAAATGCCATTATTCAGTATCTAACCTCTTTCTTGAAACCCATAATATAAAAGACGATATTATAGTTATAAAAACTGCGATTGATATGTAACTTAAAAAAGGAAACATTAATGTTTGTCCCCAACCTAATAAAATACTAAAGAAAGCAAACAAAGATATATTTTTCAAGTATAAAGAAATTGCTAATAAACCTATCCACATTACCCAGATGATTATTTTTAGAAACCAAGTATCAAATACTTCTTCAATATCTGCTATTGATGGGTAAATATATTCTTCTAATAATACATCTCCTTCGCTTGTGTCTAAATATATTTTAGCAACATATCTATTAGATCTATTCAATAAAAAACTAGCGTCTATGTTTTGTATTGCCCCTGTTGAACTTAAACAATATGTGTCTCCAGTTAGACTCACACCACTCGAGAAATATTCAATACAAACTCTTTTATTAAGTCCGTCTAAACTTTTGAACTCAACAGTTATTTGAGAGATATTATTTACAAAAGTTTCAGTGATGTCAATCATTAAATTATCACTAGGTAATGATGTAAATCTATCTGTAAAAAATAAAACTAATGTTCTTACTTCGTTATCAGTAGTTATTATTTCCCCTGAGTCGGAAGTCTCAGCAAAATACATTTCGCCACCAATCATTTTACTTGCTCTAATTCTGTATGTTTTATCGTTTAATTCAACACCAAAAGCACACTCACCATTAGCATTAGTTATACATTCTGATATAGAAACATAACTTAAATCTGTTGTAGAGTATTCTAGTAACTCCACTTGTGTGCTTGGGACAATTTCATAAAAACTATTTATTGTTGAAACGAATAATGTTGCTGCGTTATCTTGTGTCGCATTAAGCATATAAAAATCAATTTCTATTTCTTCTTGGTTAGAGAAAGTAAAACGTCTTACTTCAGTAAAGAAACCATCTGCCAAAGCGTATATAGTATAATCAGCAGAAGCTAAAGTAATATTATTCTCAATATATTGCCCTGTGTTTGTGCTTTCGTTAAATAAAGACTGAAATATTAAATCAACATCAACACCATTAAGTAAAGAGTTATCTTCACGATTATATATGTTTATTATTATTCTTGCTCTACTTATATTATATGTTTCAATGAAAGGTATTGTTGTTTCATTAATTGTTTCTATCGTTGTGAAATTAAGATAACCAATCTTAAATGCATTAATAGTATATTCACCAAACTCTAGAGAACCATTATAATCATAAGAAAAATTAACTTGCCCTGTTGAATTAGTAATTAAATATATTTTACTTCCTGATGGATAAGTTATAGTTACGTTTGCATTTTGCAGAGCTGATGTCGTATTTGCGTCATTGAATGTTAATATGTTTTGAGTCTCATTAATAGTTATATTAAAATCTTCTATTTCTAAAGGTATAAATGCTTGTGTGAAAGTGAACTCTTCAAA
>CAZCFQ010000194.1:0-3234 GCA_964497955.1 uncultured Clostridiaceae bacterium | reverse complement strand
AAGTATCTCTTTAAATGGTGATGGCCCAGATAAAAGTAGACAAAAAGAAATACTCTCTTACGAAGAAAAAAGTGATCAAAGTTCTCAAGAGTATATGTTTTCTTTTGGTAGTAGTGGAAGAAGGAATGATGTATGGGGACACCCACCTAAAATAATTTTTAAAGATATAAATATTATGAGTAGTAAAAAATATAAAAAAAGACAAGAGCTGAAACATAATAGCAATAATACTAATACTTTTGAAGGGTATTTGTATAGAAATAAAATTATTGATAAAAATTATAGTGAGATAACCTATAAAGATTTTTTGAACTCGTTAATACAATATAAATTAGGTCCGCTAGATTCAAGTTATATAAAAGAGTATAAGGAGTTTCAAAAATATCAAAAGGAAGTTGATATATACTTTGAAAACTTTCAGAGAAAACTAACCCAACCAATTACAAGATATGATGCAGCTCAAATTATCTACAAAATGTTAGATAGTCCACAATTTGATATCAGATATTCTGGTTTGATAAGAGATAATAATGATATAACTCGCTACAGAGCTGTCAACTATGCTTTTCAAAATGATTATTTAGATCTTGATTCTGACAAAAATTTTAGAGGAAAAGACTTATTAACTCAAGAAAATTTTAGAAAGATTTTAAGGAGATTAATGAAAAATCCTTCTGAAAAGAATCAAGAAGTTAGATTAGCAGGTATCTTCCAAGACAATATGGTTTTACAAAGAGATAAGCCAATTAAAATATGGGGTTATGGAATGGATGGAGATACTGTTGAGGTTGAACTGGCAGATCAATTACAAAAAACTGTTGTTGCTGATGGAAAATGGCAAGTAATACTAGATCCAGTCAAAGCTGGAGGACCATACTTATTAAAGATTTCTGATTATGCTAATAGCATATACATAGATAATGTTTTTATAGGAGATGTATTTATTATAGCTGGACAATCTAATGCAGAATGGCCACTTAATAGGTGCAGCAACTACGAAGAATTCATTATAAACCACAGAAATACTGACAAGTTTAGATACTATATTCATGACTATATTTATGCATCTTCAACAAATAATGACTTGGAAGGAAAATGGGAAAAAGGATTGGAATGGGTTTTAAATTTCACACCTGGCTTAACTAATTTTATAGCAGAAAGATTATCAGAGAATTCCAAACTAAAAGATGTAAAATTAGGCTTTATACCTATGGCATATGGTGGAAGTACTATTGAAGTACTTATACCAGATAGTGAGGATCATAAGCAAGCTGATGACCGTTATATAGAATCAGGTTTTTGGGAAGGGTTTTTTGATTATATAGCTCCTTATCCAGTTGAAGCAGTAGTATATTATCAAGGTGAGAATAGTACTCAACTTGGTTATTCTTATGAATGTTTATTAAGAGAGTATATAAAAAGATTCAGAAACGAATTTGATGATATGGATTTGCCTTTTTACTTGATACAATTAGCAGCATATGGCGATAATTACTATAAAACTGACAGTGATACTTGGCCAGTAATTAGAGAGGTACAGCATAGAGTAGCAAATACTACAAATAATACATATTTGGTTTCTGCACTAGATTTAGCGGATGAAGACCCTCTAGAAATCCATCCAAAAGATAAAAAAACACTTGGAAGAAGAGTCGGAGATTATATATTACAGCATAGTTATAATAAAAATCTAAATAGGATGCATCCGACTTTGAAAGATCTTTCTTTAGGTGAAGATGGATATATTATAGAATTTAATAATGTCTATGATGAACTAATGTTAGTAAATGATGAGGGAGAATTTGAGGTTCTAGTTGCTAACCAAGGTTGGAAAAAAACAGAAGCAAATTTAACGGATAATCCTAATATGATTTTTGTAAATGTAGAAGATGCATCTGAAGTTAAAGGTGTCAGATATGGATGGAGAAATTATCCTAAGATATCTTTATATGATAAATCAGGGTATTCAGTACTACCTTTTAACACTACTAAAAATTTAAACTATATACCTAAGTGTCCTAAAAGCGATGAGTTTAATTTGTTTATACCAAATCATTTTACTTTTAATTGGGATGCGATAGTTAACCTTGATAGGGCAAATACTTTTAGAGCAGTAGAACGTATTAATGCTAATCAATTACACTACAAATATAGTATAAAAGGGCAAAAGCCAGGAGACAGGATATTGATTTTACATAGATTGGATAGAGTAGAGGCCGGTGATGGAACTAGTAATGAATTAGTAATTATTAATAATCATAGATTGAATGTAGGAGATTATGTTAGAAATAACACTATTTTATGGAAAGAAAGAAGAGTACTAGAAGTTATTGACAAGGATACTGTAAGAGTTAAGCCTATATTAGGTCAAAGCCAAGGTGATGAAATAGAGTTATATAAAAAATATAGAGAGTTTGTAAGTGAATAGGAACTAATTTATTTATTAATAAAATAAATATTGATATTCACTAAATATCTAAAAAATTATCAATATGATAAAAACAGAGTAAGTCACTACTCTGTTTTTATCTATCTATAATACTACTATGTAAATTTATGTTAAAGATGACATTTTATAATAATCTTTAGTTTGAGTAATAATCTTTAGTTTGAGTAATAATATTTCAATGGATTATGTATTTTGTTATATTCCGGATAAGCAAATATTATATACCCATCATTACATATAGTAATTATAATAGAACCAATGAACTTATTCTTACTTGATTCAGAATCGCTACTTCTAAGTGGCCATAACCGTGTGCTAGGGTTTTCTAAAAGCCAATCCATACCATTTGCATGATTATTTTGAGCTACAACTATTGCAGCACAATCACTACTGCCAGCCTGTGTTGAAGATATAATTTCTATACATTTATTATATGGATTTTTTATCTGACTTAAGGATTCATTCATTATATCTCTTAGTTCGTTTCTAATAATTCCAGCATCACCTACTTGAGGAGTATAATCTAAAATATTATATTGGGTAACTATATTATATAGGACTTTTTGATTTGTTTCTAATAAGTTTAGAGCAGCATTTCTACGAGTATTAATAAAAAATGGTATTACTAGAGTAAATGTTATTGCAAGAATGGTAAGAGCTGCAAGTATTTCATAAAGAGTAAAAGCTTTTTCATTAATAACTAATTTTTGCAAAAGATTATTTTTTTTCATTTTTGCAGCTCCTTTCAATTCAAATAAGCCTATAAACAGAACTTTGTATTATTA
>CAZCFQ010000193.1:0-3245 GCA_964497955.1 uncultured Clostridiaceae bacterium | reverse complement strand
TCTCATTAATTGGTGGTTAGAGGATAATGGCCAGTCTAAAAGAAATAACAAGAAGAATAAAAAGTGTTAAGAATACTCAGCAAATAACTAGAGCAATGAAAATGGTAGCTGCTGCAAACTTAAGAAAAGCACAGAGATCTTTGTTTGAAGCAAGGCCTTATACTGATAAAACAATTGAAATGTTAAAGAGAGTCGGAGAAGTCACTGATATGACTCAACATAAACTGCTAGATATTAGAGAGGGCAATAAAGAGCTTTTTATTGTTGTTGCAGCAGATAGAGGGTTGTGTGGTAGCTTTAATGCTCAGATCAACAGGTTTGCTAGTGATTTAGTAGATGAAGTTGATGGTGAAACAAGTGTTATAGTTGTAGGTAATAAGGCAAAAGACTATTTTAGATATCGCAATTATAATATTGTTGGAGAATATACAGATATTGGTGATAAAATTCAATATTCAAAAGCAAGAGAAATTGCAGAAGCAGTTACTGAATACTATCTAAATGGTGTAGTTGACAGAGTCAAAGTTGTGTATGCTAGATTTAAGAATACAATGGTAAGAGAAAATTCAAGTTTTGAGTTGCTTCCAGTTGCTCCAATTGAAAGTGAGCCAGGGATTAAGGTAGAATATATTTTTGATCCTTCTCCAGAAGAGGTATTAGATGAGTTATTACCTAGATATATTTCTATGACTCTTTTTAGAGCAATGTTAGAAGCTAAAGCTAGTGAGCAAGGTTCACGTATGGCAGCTATGGATTCAGCAACTAAGAACGCAGAAGATATGATTAAAAGTTTGACAATTAAAAAGAACAGAGCTCGACAAGCCGCGATTACAACTGAAATTTCAGAAATCGTTGGCGGGGCAGAAGCATTGAAATAAAGGGGGAGCGCCAAATGATTAAAGGACGTGTAACACAGGTAATGGGTCCGGTTGTAGATGTTTCATTTGAAGAAGGACATTTACCAGATATATATACTGCTCTTAAAGTTACTATAAAGACACAAGATGAAAATAGGGATCTTATTATAGAGGTAATGCAACATCTTGGAGATAATATTGTTAGAGGAGTAGCTATGTCCTCTACAGATGGTTTACAACGTGGAGTTGAAGTTGAGAATACTGGAGGACCTATAACAGTTCCAGTTGGTAAAGAAGTTTTAGGACGTATATTTGATGTGACTGGCAACAATATTGATGGCAAAGGTAAAGTGAAAACTGACAAAAGATCTTCTATCCACAGAGAAGCGCCATCACTTGAAGAACAAGCTGCAAGTACAGAAATGTTTGAAACTGGTATAAAAGTAATCGATTTATTATGCCCATATCCAAAGGGTGGTAAGATTGGTTTATTCGGTGGTGCTGGTGTAGGTAAAACAGTTTTGATTCAAGAACTTATTCGTGCAATTGCAGCAGAACACGGTGGCTACTCTGTATTTGCGGGAGTAGGAGAGAGAACAAGAGAAGGTAACGACTTATATCTAGAAATGAGTGAGTCAGGCGTTATTGATTCTACAGCTATGGTATTTGGCCAAATGAATGAGCCACCAGGAGCTAGAATGCGTGTAGGATTAACAGGACTTACAATAGCTGAGTATTTTCGAGATGATTTGGGAACAGATGTATTGTTCTTTGTAGATAATATATTTAGATTTATTCAAGCAGGATCAGAGGTATCTGCGCTACTGGGTAGAATGCCTAGTGCTGTAGGATATCAACCTACTCTAGCTTATGACGTAGGTCAATTGCAAGAAAGGATTACTTCAACTAAAAAAGGTTCTATTACATCTATACAAGCAGTTTATGTGCCAGCTGATGACTACACAGATCCAGCACCAGCTACTACATTTGCTCACTTAGATGCTACAACGAACCTAGAGAGAAGTATTTCAGAGTTGGGAATTTATCCAGCAGTTGATCCATTAGCATCTACATCTAAAATATTAGAGCCAAAAGTGGTAGGTAAAGAGCACTATGAAGTAGCAAGAGAAGTACAAGTAATACTGCAAAAATACAAAGACTTACAAGATATCATAGCTATTTTAGGTATGGATGAGTTAAGTGATGAAGATAAAACAACAGTTTCTAGAGCAAGAAGATTGCAAAGATTTTTATCACAGCCATTCTATGTAGCAGAACAGTTTACAGGATTCCCAGGAAAATTTGTTAAAGTTGAAGACACAGTAAGAAGTTTCAAGGAAATCTTAGAAGGTAAACATGATGACCTTCCAGAAGAAGCTTTCTTGTTTGTTGGAACAATTGAAGAAGCAGTAGAAAAAGCAAAAAAATTAAAAAGGTAAGTAGGTGATCAAATTTGAGTTTAGTAAAACTTGATATCGTATCACCAAGAAGACTTTTATATTCAAAAGATGTAAAAATGGTGATTGCAAGGGCAAAGTCCGGTGAAATCGGGATTATGCCAGGGCACATTCCAATTTTAGCTACTTTAGAACCGGGGGTCATGCGTGTAAAGCTAGATAATGATTCAGAAGAAAAGATTGCAATTTCTGGTGGTTTTCTAGAGGTTTCTAAAGAAAAAATAACTGTTTTAGCTAGAACTGCTGAGTTACCTGAGGAAATTGATGTAGATAGAGCTCTTAAAGCTAGAGAAAGAGCTGAGAAGAGACTTAAAGAAATTTCACAAGATAAGGTAGATCAAGCAAGAGCTAAAGCTGCATTAGATAGAGCGATAGCTAGGCTAAATATAGTAGGAAAAAAATAATTAAGTTTAAAGGCCTTTTTAAAAAGGCCTTTTAGCATAGAAGGTGTTTTAAATGGAAAAAGAGAGTAAAGATATTTTAGAAGAGACTTTAATGAAATCATATCATGGAACACCCCAGATAAAACCAGAAGAACAAAAGAAGTATTTAGGTACATTTAAAGAAAGAGTAATTCTCTTTATAGTTAAAGATGAATTGAAAAACAAAGACAAATATCAAAAAATAAATGAAGCATTAGAACACCCTAAAGCTGACATAATCTTAATAAATAGTAAGTATATAAAAGATTTATCGTGCTTTCTAAATACTGCGAGAAAAAAGGGACTAAAACATAGAGTTGTTTCTAGAGATGAAAAAAGTACTGAAGTTGTTCTAGTGGTTGCTTCAAATAAAGCTATAAATAATAATAATTGATTTTGCAAAGAGCTTACATTAAGATAGAATAGTATACAGATAGAAAGAGATATAGAGGTGAACTTTTTGGAAAATTTTGCAGACATCCTCTTTCAGAGGCGATTTGATATTCAAA
>CAZCFQ010000192.1:0-3282 GCA_964497955.1 uncultured Clostridiaceae bacterium | reverse complement strand
CAACGTTGATAATGAAATTTATGGCTTTGAAATAAAATATGTCAGACAGATTATTGGTCTTCAAGACATAACACCAGTTCCAGAACAGCCTAAATATATTAAAGGGATCATTAATCTTAGAGGACAAATCATTCCTGTGATGGATATAAGATTAAAGTTCCAAAAAGAAGAAAAAGATTATGATGATCGAACTTGTATAGTAGTTTTAGATGTGGATGATTTATCTCTAGGAGTGATTGTAGATAGAGTTTCCGAAGTTATTGAAATAGCTGATGAAAATATTACTGATGCTCCAGATTTTGATCAAGAAATTAATGAGAGATATATTAGAGGGATTGGTAAAATAGAAGAAAAAGTAGTTATACTACTAGATTGTAAGCAACTTATTAAGCACGGCGAAGCTAGAAGATAGGTTTATAGTATTAGCAAAGTGTTAAGCCACTTTGCTAATACTGTTAATATCAATAAATTAAAAATGAAAGATGTGATTGTGATTTTATGAATATTATAAGAGAAATAGTTGTATCTATATCTGATTTAAAAGTATCAACAAAGCCAAATAAATTGATAACTTATGCACTTGGGTCTTGTATAGGGATAGCTATTTATGATATAAAGAATCATATAGGTGGTTTATCCCATGTTTTATTACCTAGTAGCCGTATTTTTGGAGAAATAGACAATGAATATAAGTTTGCTGATTTAGCGATTCCAATATTACGCAAAAAAATTATTGAGTTAGGCGGAGAACAAGAATTTTTAAGAGCTAAAATTGCTGGTGGTGCAAATATGTTTTATAAAGCACAAAAGATTTCTTTTTATGACATAGGAAGAAGTAATTCTACAATTGCTAAGAAAAAACTTAAAGAACTTAACATACCTCTAGTCGCTGAAGATATTGGAGGAATTCAAAGTAGAACTATGTCATTAGATTTGAGTACTTTAGAAGTTGAAATTAAAAAATATCAAAACCAATTAAGTGAAGTTACAATATTATAAATTGATGTTTAAGTTTTTATTTGTTATAAATAGAGTAATTATATGAGGAGAATATATTATGTCTAAAAAAGTATTAGTAGTTGATGATGCTGCTTTCATGCGCATGATGATAAAGAAAATGATTTCAAAAGAAGAGTTTGAAGTTGTAGCAGAAGCTGAGAATGGGAAAGAAGCTATAGAAGCATTTAAAGAACATAATCCTGATCTCGTAATTTTAGACATTACTATGCCAATAATGGATGGAATTGAAGCATTAAAGGGAATTAAAATGATTGATGGTAATGCTAAAGTAGTAATGTGTAGTGCTATGGGACAACAAGCTATGGTAATGGAAGCTATAAAAAATGGTGCAAAAGACTTTATAGTAAAGCCATTTAAAAGTGATAGAGTTATAGAATCACTTAACAAAGCTTTAGGAATATAATATAATTAATTTTAAATACGATTAAAGGATGAGCACTATGTTAGATGAAATGCTTACGCAAGAACAAATTGACGAACATTTTAAAAATGTAGATAACGAAGATAAAAGTGCTAATCGAATAAATGATTTGCTAACAGATAATGAGATTGATATTATTGGTGAAGCAGCAAATATATTTATTGCTACCTCTGCAACAACTCTTTCAATGATTCTTGATAAAAGAGTTAGGATAACAACACCTACTGTTACAGCAGCAAAAGTAACAGAAATTTATAAAAACATGTCAATTCCATATGTAGCTCTTAGAGTTGGTTTCAGAGTAGGAATAAAAGGAGAAAATCTTTTACTTCTAAAAACAGCTGATGCATCTGTTATTAGTGACATAATGATGGGTGGCGATGGAACAAATATAAAACTTGAGCTAGATGAAATTGAGATAAGTGCAGTTTCAGAAGCTATGAATCAAATGATAGGTTCAGCTACAACTTCAATGGCTACTATGCTAAATAGAACGATTGACATTAGTCCACCAGATGTAAATGTTTGGGAATCATTTGATACAGATGGCATGAGCGAACAAGAATTAGAAAGAGAGTTTGTCCAAATTGCTTTTGATATGACTATTGATGGAGTTTTAGAAAGTAGTATTGTACAGCTTTATTCTGTAGAAGCAGCTAAAGATATTGTAGAGGCATTCACATTAGAAGTTATTGCTGATACAGAAGATGATATAGGTAAAGCTAATGAAGATGTTGACCTAGAAGATGAAACTATTGTGCCTGAAGAAGCATTAAAAAATATTGAAGAAAAACAAATTGTTTCTGATAAGCGTACTCAGATGCCAAGTAGAATAGAGATGCTATTAGATGTTATGCTTGATTTGACTGTAGTGTTTGGATCAACAAGGAAAACAGTTAGAGAGCTATTATCTTTTGGTGAAGGTAGTATTATAGAACTAGATAAATATATTGACGAGCCACTAGAAATATTTGTAAATAGTAAATTAATTGGTTTTGGAGAAGTTGTTGTAGTAGATGAAAATTTTGGAGTTAGAATAACTAGTTTAGTAGATGTTGAAGACAGAGTAAATTAGATTAATGCCTTTTTTGGCATTTTTTTATTAAAAATATATATTAAATTAATTTAAAAACTAAAGTACTTAAAAAACAATACGATATACTATATAGAGTAACTATTACAACAATCTTTGGAGGTATTTTATGAGTGCTTTAAGGAATTTTTATAACCAAGTAGATGATATTAGTAAACAATTAATGTTTGAAGTCGATAAAAAATATTTTTTACTAAGTATAAGCTATATCAGACAAATATTGCAAGGTAAAAAAGTTGAATATTTACATAAAGAGTCTAATAAAATAAAAGGCTATATTAAACTATATGATAAAGTAATTCCAATAATTGATATACGGGATAAACTTGGGGCTGAAGTGAAAGCCATTAAAGACAATGAGTGTTTGATAATTTTACAAGTTTACCAAAAACACGTTGGGATTATCGTTGATAGAGTAATTAATACAGTTGCAATAAATCATAGTCAAATATATATTGAAGAACCTGATATAAGTATTAACAGTATAGTTAGTGGATCATTTCATAATCAGCATGGACAAGTATATATAATAGACCCATATAGATTAAGTTAAAGAATTTTTTGAGATTTTCAAAAGATTCTTTTTTTATTTTAAATACTTATTATTGAAGATATAAAATGCATTCTAAGTTTTTTTAAAAAATTAAAAGTATAATATAAAAAAAATAATGGTATATGGATTTGATAATTGTTTAAATATCCATAATTTTTAAGAATAATACTAAGAAAATATAATAAATGTCAAAAA
>CAZCFQ010000191.1:0-3319 GCA_964497955.1 uncultured Clostridiaceae bacterium | reverse complement strand
CTCTTCTAAAATATCTGTCCCGTGAGTTACAACAATACCATCAATATTTGAATTTTTTGATAACAGCTCTATTTTTTTATATATTTCAAACATTTTTGAAAAATTTAAATGTGGGCTTGGATAATTTCCAAACTCTTCAATTACAACTTCATCTAAATTAATCCCTGCTTCTTCTAATAAAGTCTTCCCATTTGCTGATGGTCTTGCTAATCCATCATTTTCACTTTCTTTCATAGCAATCGTTCCACCTGTAAATATTATAGCTATTTTTCCCATAAGGCACACCTTCCATATCACTTATATATATCTTAACATAAAGAACTTATTTTAGCTGAATCACTTTAAGTTTATTCTATAATAATTTGCTAAGCTGTGATATATTTTTATTAGTAGAATAAAAGTGAGGTTTTTACGTGAGAATATATTATTCAATCTTATTTTTTATATTGGGATTAGCTTTTGGTTCATTTTTTAATGTTTTGATTTATAGATTGCCAGAGAGTGAAAACTTTATAAATTCAAGATCATATTGCCCAAAATGCAACACCAAATTGAAATATTACGATTTGATACCAATTATAAGTTATATTACTTTAAAAGGAAAATGTAGATATTGCCAAAAAAGAATATCTATTAGATACCCACTTATAGAACTTTTAACCGCTCTTCTTTATACGATATCTTATCTGTACTTTGGGCTATCATTATACTTATTAATGGTAATTTTACTTATTTCATTATTGATAATCATTACTTTTATAGATCTAGATTATATGATCATACCTCATTCATTGACAATTACAGGAATAGTTGTTTTTACACTTTACCAACTTATTATTAATCAAGAATCCATATTGACATATTTATATGGATTAATTTTTGGATTTGCATTTCTTGCTATATTTGTTTTTTTCAATGCTATGGGTGGAGGAGATGCTATGCTTGCCGCTATGTTTGGTATGTTTTTTGGACTTGAAAAAACATTTGTCTTGTTAATGATCTCTTTTATTATAGGAGGTATATTCAGTTTAATAGTAGTGATATTAAAAAAGAAAGATCGTAAAGACAAAATCCCTTTTGGTCCATTTTTGACTACTGCAGCATTACTTATGGTATTTTTTGATAGTTATTTTCTATCTATTTATGGTTTATAATCTGCTTAAAGATATTTCCTATTGCACTTTTTGCTCATATGTAATATAATTCAGAAAAATAATAACACCTTTGACGGAATAAGTAGATTAGGCAGACATTACAGAGAGTCAGGGCTAGCTGAGACCTGATATGAAAACTTAATCGAATAACATCCTGAGGTTTAGAAGAAATCCTTTATGGAAAGTAGACCTAAATGGTGATACGCCATTACAGTATAGAGTGGTCCTTGTGACAAAATAGGTGGTACCGCGGAAACTAATCTTTCGTCCTTTTTAATGATGAAAGATTTATTATTTTTAAAAGGAGTGATTAAAATGTATGATGCTACAACGATAAAGAAGTTGTTTAGAGAAACCGATAGTTACGTTGACAATATATTGACTGTTACAGGGTGGATTAGATCCAATCGTCCATCAAAAAGATTTGGATTTATTGAAATCAATGATGGTAGTTTCTTTGAAAATCTACAGATTGTTTATGATGATAACCTTGATAATTTTGAAGAAATTTCAAAACTAAATATTAGTACCGCTTTGGTAGTAAAAGGGAAGCTAGTTCTAACACCAAAAGCTAAACAACCCTTTGAAATCAAAGCAACTGAGGTAATAGTTGAAGGGCAATCAACACCAGACTATCCTTTACAAAAGAAACGACACACTTTTGAATACTTAAGGACAATAGCACATTTACGACCAAGATCCAATACATTCTCTGCTGTTTTTAGAGTAAGATCTGTAGCTGCTTATGCTTTGCACAAATTTTTCAATGAAAATGGATTTGTTTATGTTCATACCCCAATTATCACTGGTAGTGACTGTGAAGGTGCAGGAGATATGTTTAGAGTTACTACTTTAGATTTAGAAGATCCTCCTAAAACAAAACAGGGCGATGTAGATTTCACACAAGATTTCTTCGGGAAAGAAACCTACCTGACAGTTAGTGGACAGCTTAATGTAGAGAGCTTTGCACAATCCTTAAGAAATGTATATACTTTTGGACCAACCTTTAGAAGTGAGAATTCTCATACATCTAGACATGCTTCAGAATTTTGGATGATAGAACCCGAAATGGCCTTTGCTGATATACACGATAATATGCGCGTGGGTGAAGAAATGCTTAAGTTTGTAATTAATTATGTATTAGAAGAATGTCCAGAAGAAATGAAATTTTTCAATAAGTATATTGAGAAAGGTCTTATCAAAAAGCTTAAGAATATAGTTAATTCTGATTTTGCTTGTATAACTTATACCGAAGCAATTGATTTATTAGAAAAAGCTGATGTAGAATTTGAGTTCCCTGTTTTCTGGGGAGCAGACTTACAGTCAGAACATGAAAGATATATCACTGAAAAAGTTTATGATAAACCTGTATATGTTATTAACTATCCAAAAGAAATAAAAGCCTTCTACATGCGTCTTAACGAAGATAATAAAACAGTTGGTGCTATGGACTTGTTAGTACCTGGTATTGGTGAAATCATTGGTGGTAGTGAAAGAGAAGAACGATTAGATATTTTACAAAAGCGTATTGATGAAATGGATCTAGACATAGAAGACTATGATTGGTATCTAGACCTTAGAAGATATGGGACTACTAGACATGCTGGATATGGACTTGGATTTGAGAGACTTCTAATGTATATTACTGGAATGAGTAACATTAGAGATGTAATACCTTATCCAAGAACTCCAAACTCTGCAGATTTTTAAAATGAAAAAATTAGTTGATTTAAGCCATACATTAAGTCCTGATATGCCTACTTTTCCTGGAGATGATAATCCTGAGTTTCATATAGATGAAGATCTGATTAAAAAGAAAATCCAAGTAACAACTATGAAAATTACCACTCATCTAGGAACTCATATTGATTGTCCATCACACCTTGGAGATAAAGAAGTATATTCAGAGAAAATGAAGCTGGATTCTTTTTATGGATGTGCAATTGTAATAGATGTAAGAAATCATATTAAAGAGAATGTAATAAATGTAGAATTAGATGATGAACTATTAAAGTATCAATATTTACTCTTTTACACAGGGCAGAGTAATTTTTGGAATGAAGAGAAATACTTTAATAATTACCCTTATTTAGATAAAAAATTAGTAAAGCGAATATCTAATTCAAATGTTAAAGGGATTGGTATTGATACAGGAAATATTGACA
>CAZCFQ010000190.1:0-3320 GCA_964497955.1 uncultured Clostridiaceae bacterium | reverse complement strand
TCTTCTTTTACAATATCTTCTGCACCTGATTGTAGTGTTAACAATATTAGATCATCATAACTGTATTTAGAAGTGTCATTTATTACGATAACACCTTTTCGGCTAAACATCCAAGATACACATCCATCTTGTCCTAATGAGCCTCCATACTTAGTTAGTAGATGCCTAACATCAGCAGCAGCTCTCATCCTATTATCAGAAGCCATTTCTAATAATATAGCTACGCCACCAGGACCATATCCTTCATAAATGAATTCTTCAAAGTCAGCATCCCCAGTTTTGCCAAGTCCTCTTTCAATCGCACGATCAATATTATCGTTTGGTATATTATTTGTTTTAGCATTATCCAATGCTAATCTTAACCTTGGGTTAAAATCAGGGTCATCTCCACCCTCTTTAACTGCGATAGTTATCTCTCTGCTAATTTTTGTAAATAACTTTGCCCTCTTTTTATCTTGTCGTGCTTTTCGATGCTTTCTATTCGCAAATTTTGAGTGTCCTGCCATTATCTATCATCCTCAAAAGTAGCTGGTAATCTAAATTTATGTCGACTATTTTTATGCATTTTCTTAATCTTATCCTTTATGTCCATTGGGACATCTTTACCTTTTATATAATTATCAATCATCTGATAACTAAAACCCATCTCTTTCTCATCTGTTTGATTAGCCCAGAGGCCTGCTGATGGAGCTTTGTTAATAATTCTTTCTGGTATGTCTAAAATTTTAGAATGATTGTATACTTCTTCCTTAGATAAATGAGTTATTGGCATTATATCTGCTGCTCCATCTCCCCATTTAGTAAAGTACCCAACATACCGTTCATCTCTATTGCCAGTCCCCACAACTAGTTTATTATATAAGTTTGAATAATAATAAAGAGTAGTCATGCGAAGCCTTGGTTTTATATTTGCTTTTGCAACCTTGTTCTCGTCACTTGACCTATTAGTTAACTCTGCATACATAACATCAAAAGTACTATCTAAATTAACTTCAACTGTTTTTAACCCAATTTTTTTTGCTATAAGATGAGCATCTTTTGCATCTTGTGGATCTGAGTGACATGGCATAATAACCCCTAAAGTGTTTCCAGGATTAGCTTTTTCACAAAGTGCAGCTACTAAAGCAGAATCAATTCCTCCACTTAAGCCCAAAACAAAACCATCCGTTTTAGTTTCTTTGTTGTAATTCTTTAACCAATTAATTATTTCAGCTATTTTTCTGTTCATAATAATACCCCTATACATTAAATCTTATGTTTAATATATCTCCATCTTTAACGATATATTTTTTACCTTCTAATCTCCATAGCCCCATGTCTTTAGCATTACTCATCGAAAAATCTGCTTTTTTGAAATCTTCATAAGAAACAGTTTCAGCTCTTATAAAGCCTCTCTCTAAGTCTGAATGTATTTTGCCTGCTGCTTGTTGAGCATTTAATCCATTCTTAATGGTCCATGCTCTCACCTCATCTTCACCTACAGTAAAAAAGCTTATTAAATCTAAAATATCATACATTGCTTTAGCAACTAAATTTACACCTGGTTCTTCTATTCCTAACTCATCTAAGAATTCTTGTTGATTATTCTCATCCAGCTGTGATATTTCTATCTCTGTTTGTATTGATGTTTCAATCATTTGCATATCTTTTTCTTCAGCATATTTTAGTATCTTATCCCTTTGCAAATAATTCTTGTTTTCTAACTGTTCATCATCAAGATTAATTACTAAAATGATAGGAATATCAGTTAAGAATTTATAAGGTTTCATAATCTTATTTTGTTCATCATCCATTTCTATTTGGTAAAATGGAATCTCTTTTTCTAGATTACTGTATATGTATTTTAGTACTTTTAGCTCATCTTTTTGCTCATCTGTTATTTTTTTAGATGCATTAATTCTTACTATTCTTTTCTCAACGAATTCTAAATCTGAAAATAATAGCTCCATATTAATTGTTTCAATATCTCTCATAGGATCTATAGACTCTTGAACATGTGGTATGTCTTCATTTTTGAATGCTCTTACTACATGAATTAAAGCATCAGAGGATCTAACATCTTCTATGAAATTATTACCCACACCTGCACCAGAGCTTGCACCTTTAACTAATCCCGCAACATCAACGACTTCTAATGTTGCAAAAGTTCCTTTTTTTGGATTATACTCTTCTATAAGTTTCGATACTCTTTTATCTGGTATTTCAGCTATGCCTTTATTAGTTTTAGTCTTACCAGAAAAATATTTTGAGGTATCTTCACTTCTTTTTGTTAATAAATTGAACAAAGTCGTCTTGCCTGTCATTGGCAATCCAATTACTCCACATGATAGCATCAAAAATCCTCCTATTTAGTCATCAATAGCATCATAAATAATTTTTTGAATCTCTTCAAACATAATAGCAAATCTTCTTTCTGCTTCTATAAGAGACTCAATATCTGAGTGCATTAAAGCTATTTCTTGTTTCTTTCGTAACTCTTCTAACTCTTCTTCACTTATTTCCTCTCCAGACAATTGCTTCTGCTGAAGTTTAACTTGCATATCAACCAAATCATCATACATCTCTTTTGTCTTTTGGCTCTGTTCTACTTTATTTCTAGCCTTAGACAAATTTTTCTTTTCTACACTGTTCTTAATAGCTTTTGCTAGCTCATAAGCCTTATCATAAACATTCATACAATAAACCTCCTATTAAGTTTTTGCCTAAATAGTATTTTACCACTATAATATGATTTAACAAAGTAATTATTAATTTATGAAAGTATGAGGTGCACTATGTATAAAATAGGAATTTTAGTCTTTGAAAACGTAGAAGAACTTGATTTTGTCGGTCCATATGAAACGCTCGCATATGTAAATAAAATGGAACCAAACTCTGTTGATGTCAAAATAATTGCTAAAGAAAATAATCCAATAAATGCATATAATGGATTAAGATTTTTACCCAATAAAAGAATCAATAATGATGATACCTATGACATTTTAATAGTCCCAGGTGGACAAGGTAGAAAAGAAGCTATGTTTGACGATCAGATAATATCATTTATTAATTCTCAAATGAGTAATTTAAAATATCTATGTTCTGTTTGTACGGGTTCTTTTATAATTTGTGAATCTATCAAATGTGATAGTATTAATGCTACCTCTCACTATACAGCTTTAGAAGAAATGACTGAAAGATACCCAAATTTAAATGTCATAAAAGAGAAAGTAGTAAAAAATCAAGGCAATCCAAACATCTGGTTTGGTGCAGGTATAAGTTCAGGCATAAATTTATCATTAGAATTATTAAAAGAATTATTTAGTGAAAGTGTTAGTAAA
>CAZCFQ010000189.1:0-3327 GCA_964497955.1 uncultured Clostridiaceae bacterium | reverse complement strand
CATAAAACGCTTTGTCTTTTTCAACTATTTTAATTATTTCGCTAACACTATAATCTTCTCCTACCCAAACTCTTGCATTTGTCGGACAAATATCTATGCATTTACCACATAAAATACAGTGCTTTTTATTCTGGCAAACCTTTAAGCAATAACCACAATCTATGCATTTACTATTGTTTATTGAGATTGATTTACTCATATTTTGACTTTCCGGGTTATGACACCACCAACATTTCAGCGGACATCCTTTAAAAAATAAGGTAGTTCTAATTCCTGGACCATCATGGACTGAAAATCTTTGTATATTATATAGTAGCAATTTGTTATTAATCCTCATTTTCACATTCCCTCATAAAATTCTAGACACCTTTGCAACTATTTAAGAAAATAAATATATAAATCTTTAATACTTAAATGATATCATTAGTAAGTCTTGTCTACAACTTGAAAACTTTAATTGAAAATTTACTATAGTGCTTGTTATAACTATTAAAAAGAAAACTTGATATATAATAGCTATTGTAGCTAAATCAAAAGCCTCTTAAAAAAGCAAATTAATTAATTAGTTAGCTTTCAACCATAAACCCCCATTGTATGCCAAATTTATCAATAAATTGGACAAATAAAGAGCTATAACTTAATGGCTGTAAAGGATCAATAATAATACTATTCCCCCTCATTTTTCTATAGCATTTCATTAACTCATCTTCACTTTCAAACATAATTATTAAATGAATTGAAGAACCGATGGAATTGCTATCTTTACCAAATCTATCATTTAGAAATACTTTTTGCCCGTGAATTCTCATAACAGCATGTGAAACTTTTTTTGACAATCTATTAGTACCTTCATTATTACTAAAAATTATCTCTTCTACTTTTGTACTAAAAACTCTCTTGTAAAAATCTATAGCCTCTAAACAGTTACCTCTAAAATGCAAATGTGGAATTAACATACTCAACACCGCTTTCTATTATTTATATAATCTTTTCTAGAAATCTCATAACACGAGAAACTGATATTACTTTATGGTTTGATAATATTCATAAATTACTATCTATCATAGCATTTCAATACATCAAGTCTATTATATACTCTTTGAGCTTTTTTGTTAGAAGTATTCTTATGCTATATTATTATCAAGTTTGAAATAAGTCCTAAATGTTTCCTCCTAATTAGTCTTAACATTAGAAGAATATGAACAGCCATTTCTATCCACTTGCGATCAGTATAAGCATGTCAGCTCGTAAGATATTTCATTTATAGACTCCAAATTATTAAATTGTAGAATTATATATACTCTAAGAAGATAATAAATGTTATTATATAAGATAGAATGTAAGAAATGAGGTGTTTTGTATGAAAGCTTTAATAAATATAACAAACTTCCATGAAGCATATGATATTTTAGCAGGTAGTAAGTATTATTATGAAATAATGAATAATATTAATAGCTATATACGAAATATACGCAGTGTAAATGATTTAGATAAGTTATTAAAAAATAGTAGCTTTTTATTACCTCATGGAGAGAAAGTTGTAGAAATGTCTGTTGATATTGCAAAAGCCTTAAATCTTTCCAATAAGCAAATAGAAGTAGTTTCAATTTCAGCAAGGTATCATGATTCAGCTTATGCATTTTATCCTCAAGAAATTCAAGACACTCTAAACTTACATAATGAGTCCCAATTACAAGCAATCCTAGCACATCCATATATATCTGCTGAACTAGTAGGTGCGCTTTTTCAATCTAAAGAAGTATTTTATACAATATTAGCTCATCACGAGTTATTTAGTGGTGATGGATTTCCATATAAATTCAAAAAAGATAATATTCCACTTGAATCTGCTATTTTAGGCATTGTAGATTTTTACTACACTTTAACAGATAAACATCATTTTTTTAATCCATTTACAAGAGAAGAAGTAATAATGTGTCTTTATCAGAATATTAATATATTATACTCTGAAAGTCTTTTTTATGAGTTCATAAGAAGTCTAAGGAAGAAAATATGGAGTGAAGAATCTCATTTTATTGAGATTGATAGGAAGTTAAGTGCATGGAGAAATTTAAAAAAAGAAAGTTTAATAGATTACCATTCTGTTTATAATAGAAAAAATAGAAAAAGTGTCTCCAATTTTGAAAACACTTTAAAACAAATAGTGAAAAAAGATGATTTAATTAAATGGTCTATTATATAACATTTAATTATTACTTATTTTTAATATAACCCTTCTACACTAAGATATCTATCTCCATTGTCAGGTAAAATAGTAACAATTACACTTCCCTCGGGTAGCTTTTTTGCTGCCTTTAATGACGCTGCTACATTGGTTCCTGAAGATATTCCTACAAACATTCCTTCAAGTCTTGCTAAGTCTTTAGCAGCTGCAAAAGCTTCCTTATCTGTTACCGTTAATACCTCATCATATATACTTTGGTCTAAAATTTCAGGCACAAATCCATCGCCTATTCCTTGTTGCTTATGACTACCCACAGGCTTACCAGATAAAATAGCAGCACAGGATGGTTCTAAAGCAAATATCTTAAGATTTGGATATTTTTCTCTTAGATATTTACCTGTACCTGTAATTGTTCCTCCAGTTCCGATTGATGCAACAAATGCATCTAAGTTAAGATCTTCTAATTGCTCTACAATCTCTTTCCCTGTTGAATTATAATGTGCTTCCAAGTTGGCTGGGTTAACAAATTGTCCAGCTAAAAAGTAGTTATCATTTGAAGCCGCCAGTTCTTTAGCTTTAGATTTTGCTATATTAAAAGTTTCAGTTATATTATCAGTTGAAGGAGTAAGATAAATTTCTGAACCATATGCTTTCATAGTTTTTATTCTTTCTTTACTCATACAATCAGGCATAACTATAACACATCTATATCCCTTAACAGCAGCCACTAAACTAAGTCCAATACCTTGATTACCACTAGTAAACTCTACTATTGTTGAATTTTTGTTTAGTAACCCTTTTTTCTCAGCATCTTCAATCATGTTTAGTGCTGGTCTTATTTTTATGCTTCCACTAGGATTTAATCCTTCTAACTTAACATAAATATATCTACCTAAATCCTTTGTAATCCTATTTAACTTAATTAAAGGGGTATTTCCCACTGCCTCTAAAATATTATTTTTGACCAATTAACTCACTCCTATATTCTTTAATGCGTATATGTATATTTTATCATATATCAATAAAAAAAATAAATAATAAATCAAAAAAAGCAAAAAAACAGCAAAGCATATACTTTGCTGTCAAAATGGCTCCACAGGTAGGACTCGAACCTACAACCCTCCGGTTAACAGCCGGATGCT
>CAZCFQ010000188.1:0-3328 GCA_964497955.1 uncultured Clostridiaceae bacterium | reverse complement strand
TCTTTTCTTCAATAAAACCAACTCCTTTCGAGTTTACATATTAAATTTACTACTTTGAAACTTTAAACCTTTACACTATAAATTATATCACAATAAACACAATTTAGTAGGTCAAAGTCACAAAAAAGTTACTTAAATTTACACAATAAATACATTTAGTACCAGATAAATTATAAATTAATACCTTAACTGTTTCACTGGTTTCAATTTTAACTTATTTTTACCTAAAAAATTTATTTGTTATGGTAATATCATATAAAATAAATAATTAATGATTAATATATTTCTACATACACGTCCTCCTTAAAGTGCTATTATACTATGAGTGATAAAAGTTACTATTATTCCAGCAATAAGATTACCAATCATTACTGCTGGCAAAATCCATTTAAATCTCATGTCTAATAATGTTGCAGCAAGTGTTCCAGTATATACGCCTGTTCCTGGCAGTGGTATAGCTACTAATATTATAAGTCCAATAAAACCATATTTTTGAACCTTTTGACCTTTGAGTAAAGCTCTATCTGATATTTTTTCAACAAAGGGTCTCAATAAACCTTTTTTTAACCATTTAGTTACTGGTCTAAAAGCGAATACTATAAACGGCACTGGTATTAAACTACCAAAATAACTAAGCAAAAAAGCGTGATAAATACTCATTCCATATGATAAACCTACAGGAATAGCTCCTCTTAATTCTATTATAGGCATTGCTGCTACCATCAATACTCTGATTTCTTTAGTTAAAAATTGTAATAAACTCTCCATTTTACCCCCGTACATCAATTAAATGTTAAATACATTAAAAATACTGCTTTCTAACTTCAGTATTTAACCCATCATTTTATTGGTTACATTATATACTAAAAGAAATGTTAATAAAACTAATTTTAACTGCTAATTTTAATCTTTTTATACTATTTATTTCCATTTAATTAAATTATTATTTTTTCTATTGAAATTTAATACGATTTAATATATTATTTATTAATGTAAATAAGGGAGGAATATTAATGTCAAAGCAAGATGTAACTCTTAACTTTGAAAATGGTTTTAGTGGTGAAATTGTAGCTAAGAATGCTACTGTTTCTATTGGTGGAAATGATGGGCAACTTAGACCATATGATATGTATCTTGGTGCTTTAGGATCATGTTTTTATTCTACATTTTTAGATATAATTAAAAAGAAAAGAATTTCTTTTGATAAAGTGTCAATTCATTTAACTGGTGAAAAAAGAAGTGAAATACCAGCTTATCTGCAATGGGTTAATCTAGATATAACTGTTTTTAATCCTTCTAGTGAAAAAGGTTTAGATAAAGCTGCGGAATTAGCTGGTAACTACTGTTCTGTATATCAAACTACTGCAAAAGTTGCTGATATGAGCTGGAATATAATCATTAAGTAGTAAAAAGCACGTGAATCTTATAATTAATTTTCACGTGCTTTAGTTATTTCTTTATTTTTTAATATTTTTTCGATAGTTTTAGCATTGGTAGGTTTTTGGAAATAGTATCCTTGTGCATAATCACATCCATTTTCTAATAGAAAACTACTAGAAGATTCATCCTCAACACCTTCTGCTATTACTTGAATTCCAAGTGACTTACCTAGATTAATGGCAGATTTTACGAAGTCTCTATTTTTTTTATAGTTCATTTTCATAATAAAAGACTTATCTATTTTCAATACTTCAATTGGTAATTCTTGTAGATATTTAAATGATGAGTAACCTATACCATAATCATCTAAGGAAACACGTACACCATTATCCCTTAACTCTTCTAATATATTCTTTGCATTATCAAAGTTTTCAATCAAGACATTTTCTGTTATTTCTATTCTTAAATACTTACTATCAATATCATAATCATTTAAAGTGTTTATAATCTTGTTAGCTAAATTTGTTTGATTAAACTCCACTGGCGAAAGATTAATGGACATTATTAAACTATTAAAACCTTTTTTATGCAAAATACTTAGCTGTCTTATGCTTTCTTTAACTACAAATTGCCCAATTGCTTGAATAAGTTGTGCCTTTTCAGCAAAGCTAATAAATGAATCTGGATAGAGTATCCCTTTTTTGGGATGATTCCATCTAACTAATGCTTCTAGTGCAAAAACCTTTCTGTCTTTGAGACTAAATATTGGTTGATATTCTAAAAAGAACTGATCTTCAATTAAAGCTTTTCTTAATTGTTGTTCTAGGTTAATATCCTCAATATTACTTTGAGCTATAGTCTCGTTAAACCAACGACAACTATTACCCTTTTTCTTTCTAGCTTCAAGCATAGCTAGTCTTACATTTTTAACAATTTTATAATTTGATTTATCATTATCTTTTTCATATATGTATTGTTCTATACCAATGCTTAAAGAAGTATAGTATAAGAGATCTTTATTTAGCCAATAATTATCAAATCCATCATATATGTCTTTTACTAGTTCTTTTTCTCTTCCATATCTACAAATAATCATAAATTCAAAATTACCAAAATAACTTAGATAAATATATTTATCATTCTGTTCAGTAAGAATTGATTTTGCAGTTTTTAGAAGATGACTAACATAGTCATTACCTCTTGCATTCTCTATTTGTAAAAAGTTATCAATTCCTATATATATTAAAGAAAAATTGGCTTGTCCTTTAATTAGATCATCTACTTCCTGATAAGCGCTATTACTATTGGGTAAACTTGTATCCTGATCATAATATGCTAGTTCTTCAACTTTTTTAGAAAGTTTAATCTGATCTGTAAAATCACTACTTAAACCAACCATTCTAATAGGTTTATCATTTTCATTCCACAATGCTGATCCAGAGTTCATCATCCAGATATACTCACCATCTACGTTTTTAACCCTAACAATAGATCTGTATACATCAATTTCTTTTCTTAAATATCTATTTAAATCATAATAGAATTTATCTATATCATCCGGATGTATTATTTGGTCAATGTTTTCAATAAAGTTAAACTTATTCTTTCCAAGAGTTCTTTTTAACCAGTTAGAAGCTTTAAATTCTTTAGATCGAAAATCATAATCCCAAATACCTTCAACACCTTTTAGAGCTAACTCATACCTAGTTTGACTCTCTTCTAACTTTCTCTCTCTGTCTAAAAGCTTTTTATTCATATTCTCTAAATTCTCATTAGCTTCTTTTAGTTTTTTATGAGCATTTTTAATATCTTTTATTCTCTGCCATGTCAGAAAATATATTAAACCTGCTGAAGCTAATACAAAAAATATACCTTTAATGGTTTGTACTAGTCTAGTTTTTTCAAAAACTAGCTCAACAAAAAAATCCGAAAATAATATCAAAAGGAT
>CAZCFQ010000187.1:0-3404 GCA_964497955.1 uncultured Clostridiaceae bacterium | reverse complement strand
CATTCAGAAGTTGATATAACATCCATTCCCAATCTATTACACATATCAATAGCTTTAAGAGATGCCTCTATACTGTTTACGCCAACTCGTGAAGAAAATCCTGCTAACCCTTCAAACTCAGGACCTTCACTTTTTAATCCCTTATATTCCCCTTCGTCTACCTTTATAAATCTACTACAAGGTATAGTACATGAAAAACATGCTTTTGATTTCTTTTTATATTTTTCTTCTAAATATTCTCCACTTACCTGGTCAGCAAATTCAAATCTACCTGTTTGAAAATGTCTGGTTGCCAAACATCCAGCCTCATTTAAAGCACTCACCAACTTAGTAGTGCCTAATCTAATTCTTGTTTCATACTCATCATGACTATATATCTCTTTATCTACTTCTTTTACAATTTCATAAAACTTCTCATAATCATCACATATTAGAGGTTCTGTACCTCTTACAGCTATAGCTTTAAGATTTTTTGAAGCCATAACAGCACCCATTCCCGTTCTTGCAGCAGCTCTAACTAAATTGCAAAAAATTCCAGTAAACTTAACACCATTCTCAGCCGCTGGTCCAATACCAGCTACTTGAACTCTATTATCTTTTAACTCCTCTTGTATCAATCTTTGGACCTCAAAGGTATCTTTTCCTGCAAGGTGTGGTGATCTTATAATCTTAACTTCTTGATTTTTTATATAGATATAAGAAAGTTCTTTAGCGCGCCCTTCAATAACAATTTGCTTATAGCCTGCAAATCTTATTTCAGGTCCGAAAAATCCACCTGCATTAGAATCTCCAAGTATATTAGTTTGAGGAGACTTTGCAGAGAAATTAACTCTAGCAGCTCCTGGAAAAACTGTTCCTGTCAATGCTCCAACGCCTATTATTAACTTATTCTCTGGACTTAAAGGATCAACCTCTGGTGGCACTTCATCATATAGTCTTTTCATATTAAATCCTCTACCACCAATAAAATCATCTATATACTCTTTCTCTATCTCTTCAATTTTATAAGATTCTGTTGAAAGATTAATTCTTAATAATCTATTTTGATTTTCCATTACACACACCCCTTTTCAGTTATTACTTCCTGCAGTTGCAAATCTTATAGCATTTGTAGCACATCTACTAACACACTCTGGCTCTCCACCACATAGATCACATATCAGTGGGAACCCTTTAGTATCAAAACTGATACTATCAAAAGGACAGGCTTCACTACACTTGCCGCAAGAAATACATTTTTCTTGATTTAAGATTACTGCATGTGTTTTTTCATCCCTTGTCAAAGCATTTACTGGGCAAATATTTACACACAAAGCATTTCCACATTGTCGACAAACTAAAGGTTTATCTATCCCCTGTTCTTCATTTTTTTCAACTTTAATTCTAGATAAGTTGTTTGAAAAGAACTTATAATGGCTAAAACTACATATACTTTCACATGCTCTACAGCCACTACATTTTGACTCGTCTACTAAAATTCTTTTTTTCATTTTATTCTCTTTTTGCTCGTTAATAATATTTTTAGTTTTAGGATCAATTCTATCAAGTCTATATACAACTAATCCATTAGGATCTGGGCAGCTTATTCTTTTAGTATGATTTACCCAGTCATTTTTCTCGCTAAGCTCTCTTTGTTTAAGAGGTATTAGTGGCATTATACTTTGTAGCGCCCATAAACAGATGTATTTACCATCAGGAATAATAATTTTCCCTCCTTTAACTTCAAAATAGTCCCCTACCTTCATAGGTAAATCACAAAAACCTTTGACTTCCTCTACAACAACTCTTAAATCATACATTGTTCTTCCTCCTTAATTTAAAACAAAAAAAGTCCCTTAAAAGGGACGAGTTTAACGCGGTGCCACCCATATTTCTATTGTAATAGCTCTTTATTAGATACAATAATTTATATCCTGTCTTTATAACGTAAGACTGACGGCGCAGCTACTTATTATTTCACATTGCTCTTTATGAACCCATTCATCATATAACTTGTACCAAACTCACACCAATCTTTGGCTCTCTGTAACTTATCAATATGATTACTCTTTTCAATCTATAGATTTAATTTATTGCCTTTATTATAGTTAGACAAATTCTAAATGTCAAACCTTTTATTAATTAAAGAACTAATGGGATGTAACTTTTCTGTTTGATATAGTTCCCAAAACTCTTACAGTGTTGCAAGCTTAGTAATTAGGTTCTATTGATCTTTTAATCTTTTTGTTTCAATAACTCTCTTCTTTTTCTATATTCAATTATTGGTCTGTCTCCAGGTATTAACATCTCATTCATTTTTAATTCTGATTTTTTTGGTATTTGTGTTAAAACAACTCTTCGATCTTGATGTAATATGACTTTATTGAATTGATTACTAATAAAAGTTACTACTTTGCCTATCACTGGTATAGGTAAAAATCTTTGGTAAAATCTTAAATAAATTTTAGTATTATCTTGATCAATTGGTGCAAAAGCAGCAAATATTCTAACCTCATCCGATATACAGTTTTGCCATATATTCGGCATTTGGAACTTTAGTCTAAATAAATCCTTATAGTTAACAATTTCACTTTCTTTAAGTGCTATTTTTTTCCCGTCATCAACTTCATTAGATACATAAAATGTCATCTGATTATCTTTCCATTTAACAACTGGGCCATTAACTATTGTTTTGTTACCTTTACCTATCGTTGTATCATGAACAAATGGTAAATGAACAACATCAAGTTGATTTTCTATAGCTCTTGTATAATGGACATTCCAAACCTCAGAAAAAGTACTATAATAAAAGCCTTCAGTAAGTTCTTCAAAAAATGGTATCTCTGGTGGGTCACTCTCATCTTCGCTAAACCACAACCAAATTAAGCCATATTTTTCTTTGACCATATATGAGTTAACTCTATATCTATTGGGCACTTTAGCAGCTCTTCCATTTGCAGGAATGGTAGTTACTTTACCACTGCCATCATACTCAAAACCATGAAATGGACATTGTATTCTATTATTATGGATAGCTCCTTTAGATAAGCTAGCTCCCCTGTGGCAACATTTGTCAAAAATACAACTTAACTTGCCAGAATTTTCTCTCCATAATACTAATTTCTCATTTAATCTAACTACCCCTACTGGCTTATCTTTGACTTCTTTACTTTCCATTATTGCATACCACTGGTTTTTAATCATGAAAGATCTCCTTAGACTCTATACTTGATTCTTTGGTAATATCCTAAACTGATTCTTATAAAACTGAACTGCAGCTATCCCAATTAAAACAGCCATCCCTGCTAAAGAGACCATCTGAAGTAATCTATACTGACCAGCAAATCCTTCAGGAGACTTAAGAAATTGATATATTCCAAGATAAGCCCAAGCTATTGGTAATGGGAAAACAGCGTTCTTATTTG
>CAZCFQ010000186.1:0-3405 GCA_964497955.1 uncultured Clostridiaceae bacterium | reverse complement strand
AATAGAGAATACAAATAGCAACAAGGTTAAATTAGTTGATATTGTGCCCAGTGAAAAATAAATTGAAACCCCCCCCAAAAAGAATATATAAATTTTGGGGGATTTATTCTAAATTATTATGTCTCTACTTCTATATCTATTGAACCCTATTATTCCCAGACTAATAGATACCAAAGTTAAAACTATTAAAGGTATAAAGTTTAACTCCTCTACTGGTATTTTTGGAATATATGCAAACGGAGTCAGTTTAGCAAATATATCTGGTAACTGTAAAAGCTGTCCCAAATAATTAACTAAAAAGCAATACAACAAGTAGCCCCAAGTTATATTAAGAAATTTTGGTTTAGCTCCAATCAAAAATGTAGCTAAAGCAAGCATTGACCAAATTGCTGGTAAATATACCATAGCTGATTTTATAATGTTTACCATAGGAACTGGATTTTTCATTACTTGTGAACTAGCCATATACATTCCAAAGCCTGATAAGAAAACTCCAACAATACTTACACTAATGCCTAGAAAAAGATAGCTTCCTAACAACTTATATCTAGAAACATTTCTACCTAATAAATGATCCGTCCTATTATTTTTCTCTTCACTTCTAAGTTTAGTAATCATTTGTATAGTTGGTATCGATCCTAATATTGCCATAACTATTGACAACATAGATATAAATCTCTCTACTAGAGACAATCCATCAGCTTGAGGTAACATTTGCTGGATTATTTCGCTTGATTCAAAAAACATGTTCATATCTCCAAAAACCGACCCATATGAAGCACCCAGTAAAAACATTGTTACAAGCCATGCTATGATAGTACCTTTTTGTAATCTAAAAGCTAATCCTAATGGACTTGATAAAAGACTAGAGCCATGAGTTCTTCCTTTTCTTACTTTGAATAATCCTGCTTCTAAATCTCTAATATAGTTAAGATAAAAAGCTAACCCCATAACAATTAGTGTAATTGCAAATAAAACTATTATTGGCCAAAAATAATCATTGACATATACCTCTGTACGTAAAATCAAGCCTAGTGGGGAGACTAAAGAAAGTGTTTCACTACTTATATCGCCAATTGCTCGCACAATATATGATATTCCTAAAAAAGCTAAACTATAACCCACTACACCTCTAGATGAAGATAATAATTGTGCAAATAGTGCTGTTATTGCTGCAAAAAAGAATCCAGTAACTCCTAGTACAGCTCCATATAAAAATGATCCCACAAACCCCATCGACTCTATCCCTAATACAGTTAAGCCTAATCCAGTTACAACTGCTAAAACTAAGTTAACAATAAAGTAAACAGTCAAAGTAGCTCTTAAACTGGCTAACTTTCCAACTGGAAGAGACCTGATCATTTCTATGCGACCCTCTTCTTCATCTCTTCTTGTATGTCTCGTCACTAACAAAATATTCATAATACCTGCAGTCAAAGCTGTAAATAAAAGCATTGAGTGTGAAAACATTGGCCCTGTTGTATAGTTATCGAATCCATAGCCTGGCCCCACCATTGCAATCATTGCTGGATTTTTCATTGTTTCAGCCATAGCCAAGTTCTCTTCCATTGAGGAGAACAACTGGGGATAAGCTAAAGCAATTACAATTGATATTGATACTAATCCCAAAAGCCAGAAGGCTATCCTAACCCTATCGCGTCTAAAAACTAATCTAACAAGTTGCTTATAGCCAATAAATTCATCTTTCATCATTGATCACTTCCATTAGCTCTATAATGATGCATAAATAGATCCTCTAATTTAGGAGGAGCACTTTCAAATGAGACCACCTTAAAATCATTTAAAAAACTTATTACATCTCCAATCTTATCTGCACTAACTTGGAAACTATATTTATTACTATCAACTTCTAAATTATAAATATAATCTAGCTTATCTACTCCACTTGCAAAATTTGAAGTTTCTGCAAATACTTGAATTCTTGTTAAATGTCTAAGTTCTCTTAATGATCCCGATTCAATTATCTTGCCTTGTCTTATAATACTTATTTTGTCACACAATTTCTCTACTTCTGATAAAATGTGACTAGATAGAAAGACGCTCTTTCCTTGATTCTTTACTTCAATTACACAATCTTGAAACACTTTTTCCATTAAAGGATCTAATCCAGAAGTAGGTTCATCTAAAATATATAAATCTGCCTCAGATGCAAATGCTGCAATAAGTGCAACTTTTTGTCTGTTACCTTTTGAATAAGTACTGCACTTTTTTGACGGGTCTAATTGAAACTTTTCAATTAATTCTTCTCTTTTGCTCCTATTATTAACTCCTCTGAGTTTTACAAATAAATCAATAACTTCTCCACCAGTTAAGTTTGGCCATAAGTTTACTTCCCCAGGAACATAAGCTATCCTCTTATGAATATCTACTGCCTCATCCCAAGCATCTTTGGAAAAAATCTTTACATTGCCTTTATCAGCTTTTAAAATTCCAAGCATTACTCTAATTGTAGTTGTCTTACCAGCTCCATTAGGCCCAATAAAACCATAAATCTCTCCTTTTTCAACCTCAATATTAATACCTCTTAGGGCTTTTACATCACCATAGCTTTTTTCTAAGTCACTAACAGTCATTAAAGCCATTAATATCATCCTTTCAACCTTATTTATATAAGATAACCCTTATCATCTCTAAATAATAATCAAACTCTCTCCAGTATGGATCCATATCAACTTCTTCTAATGAAACTCCTTTTAATTTATTAATAAGTTCGTTTTGATAACCTTCTATTATCCAAGAAATAAATCTGAGGACAACCTCTTTTGGAATATCTTTTTTGAAATAACTCATATCTAAATTATCGTACATGTTTTTTAATAATCTTTGTGATAATGAATCCATTTCTTCAATTAGTATATGATTTACATGACTTCTTTCATTTAAACTTACTCCTGCTATAAAATTAAAAATGTGTTCATTTTTATTCATAGCATTAAACTTAGCATGTGCCATACTTTTCATTCTTTTGATAAAATCTGGTTCATCAAAGTCTATTTCTGCTACATAGTTGTTTTTGATAAAAACTATACTATGTTTGATTAAATACTCATATAAATCGTGTTTGGTATTGAAATAGTAAAAAAGCATTCCTTTTCCTATTTTTGCTTCTTTTACGATTTCATTGGTTGAAGCATTTTCATATCCTTTCTTGCTAAACTCTACCAATGCCGCATTCAAAATTCTTTCTTGTTTTTCTTTGTCTAGGTTATAAAATGCATCATTCAATTGAACTCACCCCCAACCCATTCGACCATTGTGGTCTAAATTTAATATAGCACTGTAGACCACCCCGGTCAATATGATTTAAACAAAAAAGCACTATTAGGTGCCTTTTCACTCATCAATATTAACTTCATAAAATTAACATGGTTTTTTTACCTATAT
>CAZCFQ010000185.1:0-3441 GCA_964497955.1 uncultured Clostridiaceae bacterium | reverse complement strand
TGCTATAGCTGATGATAATAACCTTTTAATTAATAACTTTGATGATTTAAGAACAGTTTTACTACATCTTAAGCAAAATTCAAAAAATTATGAACTTGATTATGGCTATGCATCTACTAGATCTATAGGGGCAATTCAAAGAAAGTTACTTTCTTACGAACAATCTAACCTTGATCAATTTTTTAGATTACCATCTATTGATGTAGCTGATTTCTTTGGCATTGAAAATGGATTAGGTCTAATTAACCTTATAAGTTTAGAAAAAGTTGAAAATCATTCACTAATCTATTCTACCCTTATTATTTTTATCTTATCCTCTTTATACAATAAGCTTTCTAGGGCAAATAACTTAAAAGCTATTGTTTTAATTGATAATGCAAGTCACTTATTTGATAATATTGACAAAGATCTATCAGATAAGCTTTCACTAATAATATCTGATTTAACTAAAAAAGGCATCTCAGTGTATTTCAGTTTAAACTCTACTAGTAAAATCAATAAGTATATAAGTAAAGAGTTAGTAAATAAAATATTTCTCCCTCTTAATAGTTATTCTAAAAAACAAAAAAGAACTATTAAAAAGATCTGTAATGAAATCCCTACTAAAAATTTTGAATCAACTTATAAGGATTTACTAAATTTAGAAAAAGGTCAGGCTATTGTCTCATTAGTAGGAGAAGATAATTTAAGACAAAATACTGCTTTAATAAAAATTAAAAAACCAGAAAGCAAACTAGGAAGAGTAAGTACTTCATTAATATACTCACTGCCCAACCAATCAGATTTGGTTGATAAATATAGTAAAAGAGTTAAGTATAAGTTAGAAATCCCAAAAGAATTAGTTGAAGATGATAGTAAAAAGAAAAAAGATTTTAGTAAAAGCGTTATTGAAAATACTCTAACTACAGCTGCTAAAACCTTTGGTAGATATCTAGGAAATTCTTTAGCAAGAAACTTAGTTGATATGTTAGAAACAAAAATAGAAAGTTTTGATGAGTAATGAAATTAACTTTTAACCCTAAAAATACCCATAAAGATAAAGACATCCATTTTGTTATTATAACTGCTAATTACAATTATAGTGATCAATGGATTTTTGTTAAGAAAAAAGGGTCAGACTCATGGGAGCTACCTGCTGGTCATAAAGAAGATGGAGAAACTGTTTTTCAGACAGCTAATAGAGAACTCTTTGAAGAAACTGGTGCAAAAGAGTATACTATTGAAGTATTAACTGACTACACTCTAGAAAACGATGAATCAATTGGGGTTGGAAGAATTTTTTTAGCTATTATTGAATCTTTAGGAGAATTACCCGATAGTGAAATTGAAAAATGTATTATTTCAAAAAGTTTTCCAAAACCACATACCTATCCAATACTGCAATATGAGATTTTACAATTTGCAAAAAAATATATAAGAGGGAAGAAAAATGAAAATATATAAAAAGGCTTTATTAAAAGGTGCTAAAGAAGCTACTGGTTTAACTGTAATAATTGATGTTTTTAGAGCATTTACAACAGCTTGTTATTTATATGATAGTGGCGTAGAGACTATTATACCTACTGATAGCATTAACTTTGCTTATAAATATCGAGAAGAAAATGAAAATGTTATTTTAGTAGGTGAGAGAAGTGGCATAATGGTAAATCGGTTTGATTATGGTAATTCTCCAAGTAGAATAATGGAAGAAAATTTAGCTGGTAAAATTGTTGTTTTATCAACTAGTTCTGGCACTAAAGGCTTAGTAAGCGCTGATAAGGCAAGTGAAATAATAACAGGCAGTTTTGTAAATGCAAAAGCTATTGCTAGATATATCAAAAGCAAGCAGCCCCAAGAGGTTACACTGGTGGCTATGGGAGTTGGTGGAGGAGTAATTAATGCTGATGAAGATGATCTATTAGCAGACTATATTGAAAGTTTACTATTAGGTAAAGATTTTGATCTTAACTTAGTTAAACACACTTTAAGGTTTGGAAGTGGAAAAAGATTCTTTGATCCAGAAAACATTCACTCACCTTTAGGTGATTTTAGTGCTTGTCTTGATTTTAATAAGTTTGATTTTGTTCTTAAATACCAAGGTATATATCTAAAAAAACATAATATTTAACTTTAGGAGACTTTTTAATGATATATGTAATACTTTCTGTCTTAGCTTCTGCAGCAATGGCTGCTATTTTTAAATTTACTGAAGGCAGAAATTTAAATAGAAATTTCATAACCACAATAAACTATGCTACTGCTGTAATTGTCAGTCTTATTTCAATCAGTGAGGCAAAAATAGAAGTTATTTTTTCGCCAGCTAGTATTTCTGCATTTTTTGATGAAATAAGTATTTTTTTAAGCGGTGGTCATTTTAGTGTGCAAGCAGTTAGTGTTTTTGCTATTATTTTAGGAGCTTTTACTGGAATTTTATACTTTATAGGTATAATTGCTATGCAATTAAGTGTCAGAGATTATGGTGCTGGGCTAGCAGGAATGTTTAGCCGTGCTGGAATGATAATACCAATTTTACTATCTATAGTTATTTGGAAAGAGTTCCCCTCTCCATTTCAATGGATTGGTATAGTTTTAGCTTTAATAGGAGTTATTTTAGCAAATATGCAACCAGATAAAGCTGCTAAGAAGTTTACTATTAGATTAACTCTACTATTACAATTTATAACTAGTGGTTTAAGTGGTTTAATGAGTAAAACCTTTCAAACTTATGGGATTATAGATTATAGGAATGTCTTCTTACTGTCTGTTTTTACAAGTGCATTTATAATTTCACTTATTTATACATATAAAACCCCAAAATCTTGGGGTTTTCAAGAACTTTTATCAGGATTTTTAGTTGGGGTATTTAATCAGCTTTCAGCAACATTTTTACTTTTAGCACTTAATTCTCTTCCTGCCCCAATAGTTTATCCATTAATATCAGCCGGATCGATCGTTTTGATAAACATTATGGGCATGGCATTTTTTAAAGAAAGACTTAAAAGACATGAACTTATTGCTGTGGGCTTAACAGTTATAGCTGTTTTAATCTTGTCATAGTTGTTTTATTTTTACTCTTTTCTTAACCCACTCTAAATCTTTAACTTTATATACTCCAGTAGCAGCACTCATTGCTGCTGCTGTCCCTAAAGATGCCCCTAGCCTTAAAGTATCTAAGGTGGTAAAGTTATTAGTCAAACCATAAGCTAATCCTGCTAAAACAGCGTCTCCGCTACCTACAGTTGAAACTACTTCAATGTTTGGTACATCAATTTTAAATAAGTTACCTTGCCAATTTGCAAGAACTCCCTTATCGCCTAGACTTACTATTACTACCTCTATACCCTTTTTATTAATTTCTTTTAATGCTGCTATGAAATCTTCCTCTTTAATAAGATCATCATTAAATAATTCACTTAATTCTAACTCATTTACTTTTATCATAAAAGGCTGTGCTTTTATAAC
>CAZCFQ010000184.1:0-3447 GCA_964497955.1 uncultured Clostridiaceae bacterium | reverse complement strand
CCTTGCTACTGCTTTAAGTCCATCTTTTGTCATTGCAATCTTTATTACAATATTATCCGCTATTTTAGCTAACTCCCTTGCTTCATTAACCATTTCTTTATACTCAGTGGCTATTACTTCTGCACTCACTGGTCCATCAACTACTTTAGAAATCTCTTTTAGTATTTCTTTGGGATCTCCATCTTCTTTTGACATTAAGGATGGATTAGTGGTTACTCCTGCTACATAACCATATTCAAGGGATTGTTTGATTTGTTCTATATTAGCTGTGTCTATATATATTTTCATAAAAAAACCTTCTTTACGCTCTATTGTTACTGCCGAACAATCTTATTTTTTGTCTAACAATTTCTTTCATTGCACTTCTTGCAGGTCCTAATATTTTTCTAGGATCGTATACTTCAGGATGCTCTTTTACATATTCATGAAGTGCTTTGGTAAAGGCTTGTCTAATATTTGTATCGATATTGACTTTAGATATTCCTATATCAATTGCTTTTTCTACTGCTTCTTCAGGTACACCACTAGCTCCGTGAAGCACTAATGGAGTATCCACTAAATCTCTAATTTTTTGAAGTCTTTCATAGCGAAGCTTTGGCTCTCCTTTATATATTCCGTGAGCAGTACCAATAGCTACAGCTAGTGCATCTACTTCAGTTTGTTCTACAAATATTTTAGCTTCTTCTGGGATAGTGAAAGCTGCTTCACTTTCATGAACTTTTACATCATCTTCAGTTCCACCAATTTTTCCAAGTTCTGCCTCAACAGTAACACCCATTGGTTGTGCTGCTTCTACAACTTTTTTTGTAATTTCAATATTCTTTTCAAATGGATATTTTGATCCATCTATCATTACTGATGTAAATCCTTTTCTTAAACACATCATGACCTGATTAAAGTCAGTTCCATGGTCTAAATGCATTACAATTGGAATGTTTGCATTCTTTTCTGCTGCTCTTACCATTCCCATAATATAATCAATCCCTGCATATCTAAGTGCTCCTTGGCTAGCTTGCAGGATAACTGGAGCTTCTTCTTCAATAGCGGCTTCTATTATTGCTTGAACTATCTCCATATTATTAGTGTTAAATGCACCTACTGCATAATTGTTTTTTTGAGCATCTTCTAAAACTTCTCTTAATGTAACAAACGGCATTATCTGCATTCCCCCTATCTTTATTTCTTCTTTTATTATACTCTATTAACTTTTCAAACCCAACTTGTAAGACAAGAAAACATATACCAATTAAATAGTTGTATATACTAATTATCAATCTTAGCTAAATTGCTTTCATAGGCCTCTTTCTCAACAGCATTAGCAACTGCTTTGGCAACCTCTTTGTTAAATACATCTGCTATTATATAATCTGGGGCTAAATCTTTTTCATCAATTACATTTGCTATTGCATAAGCTGCTTTTACTTTCATTTCTTCGCTTATTTTTCTTGCTCTTGCTTTTTGAGCTCCTTTAAAAATACCTGGGTATACTAATACATTGTTAATCTGGTTAGGAAAATCACTTCTACCAGTACCTACTACTAATGCTCCTCCAGCCAAAGCTTCTTCGGGATAAATCTCAGGAACAGGATTAGCCATAGCAAAAACTATAGCTTTTTGATTCATTTGCCTAACCATTTCTGTGGTGACCAAATTCCCTTTTGATACTCCTATAAATACATCTGCACCAATTAGTGCTTCTGTTAAACTACCCTTTTTACCTTCAGGATTGACAATTTTAGCTAAATCATTTTGCATAAAATTATTGCCTTCTGCTCCTTCATATACAATACCATATCGCTGGACTAAATCCATTTTTTTAACTCCAGCTGCTAAAAGAATTTTAGCTATTGCACTACCAGCAGCACCGATCCCATTAATTACAACTTTAATGTCGCTCATCTTTTTATCTACTACTTTCAATGCATTTATTAAAGCTGCTAATACAATTACAGCCGTCCCATGTTGGTCATCATGAAATACTGGTATATCCAACTCTTCTATTAATCTCTTCTCAATTTCAAAACACCTTGGAGAACCAATATCTTCTAAGTTAATTCCACCAAATGTTGGCGCAATGTTTTTTACAGTTTGTACTATTTCATCAACATCTTTAGTGTTAAGACAAATAGGTATAGCATCTACATTAGCAAAAGATTTGAATAATGCAGCTTTACCTTCCATTACAGGATAAGCTCCTAGTGGACCTAAATCTCCAAGTCCCAAAACTGCTGTACCATCTGTGACTATTGCAACTAGGTTACCTTTGTTAGTATATTTGTATACATTTTCACTGTCTTGGTCAATTTCTTTACAAGGCTCTGCTACCCCAGGTGTATAAGCAAGGCTTAAATCATCTTTGTTATCAATTTTTGTCTTTAACTTAATTTCAATTTTTCCTCTATTTCTTTCATGTAGCTCTAATGCTTTTTCCCTTAAATCCACAATTATTCCCCCTGTTTCTTTATGAGCTAATAGTACATCATTGATTTATATTCGACAAGAGAATGCAAAACCTTTCCTTCCTATGCAGGATTTTTTATTTTTTTACTGAATATTTATTTATTACTGATTTGGAGGTACAACTATGGAAAAATTTAGAATAGACAATATAATAGAGGACTATCATGGTACTAAAATTGCAGACCCCTTTAGATATTTAGAAAACCCTGAAGATAAAGATACTCAAAATTTTATAAAAACTCAAAATGATAAAACAAGAGAGTTTATTGATGCTTGTGATAAATTAGACTCTTACAAAAAGCGGATAAAAGAACTTTGGGATTATGAAAAGTTTTCTGCTCCAAAAAGATATGGGGATTTTTATTACTATCAATATAACGATGGTTTAAGTAACCAACCATTATTTTTACGAACAAAAAAACTATCAATCAATCCCAGTGAAGGAGAAGTAGTTTTAGATCCTAATAAAATTGATAAAAGTGGCCAAACTGCACTTGCTAGTTATTCAGTTAGTCCAGATGGTAACTATTTAGCATATGGTTTATCTTCTAGTGGAAGTGACTGGCAAGTAATTAAAGTAAAAGATCTAAATACAAAAAATGACCTAAATGATGAGATTAAGTGGTGTAAATTCACTACTCTTCCTTGGTTGGATGATAGTAGTGCTTTTTTATATTCTCGTTATCCTAATCCTAACACTGTAAGTGAGGAAGACTCAAGTCGATTTAACAAAGTATTTAAACATAAATTGGATACACTTCAGAATGATGACACATTAATTTATGAAGATGAAGATCCTAATAAAAGTTTTACTCCCCATATAAGTGATTGTGGGAAATATATTATTCTAAACATCTCTCATGGTTCTTCTGCTTCTAGTCACATATATTATAAGGAAATTATGTCGGATTCTGATTTTATTCCTTTGATTACTACAGAAGAAACAATTAGTGAATTTTTAGGAAATCAAGATAATATATTTTATTT
>CAZCFQ010000183.1:0-3467 GCA_964497955.1 uncultured Clostridiaceae bacterium | reverse complement strand
CAAACAGAACGATTAGTAAAACAAGGAGATACTGTTTTAGTAATTGGTGCTAGCGGTAAATCTGGGATGTTGTGCTTGCATCAAGCTAAAAAAAATGTGGGTAAAGATGGTAGAGTAATTGCTTTATGTCACTCAGATAGAGGGCTTAAAGAAGTCCAGGAATTGGGTTTAGCTGATATTTTGATAAAGGCAGATGCGACGGATGCTCTGATGGTACACAATAAACTAGTGCAAGCAACAAACGGTGAGTTGGCTGATTTGACTATTAATTGTGTCAATGTACCAGGGACAGAAATGTCAACAATAATGTCCACAAAGCAAAATGGAACAGTTTATTTCTTTAGTATGGCAACATCATTTACTTCAGCAGCCTTAGGTGCAGAAGGTATCGGTAAAGATATTAATATGATAATTGGTAATGGTTACTGTGAAAACCATTCAGAAATAGCCTTAAAAGTTCTCAGAGAGAATACAAAACTAAGAGAACTATATGAAAAAAGATATGCTTAAGGAAATAATAGATTTTTTACCAAATAGTAATGAATATATTGTATCTTTAGTAGGTTTGAATAAAAACTCAGGTAAAACTGAAACTCTGATTTATATTCTAAACAGTCTCTATAGGAATAATATTAATGTTGCAGTTACATCAATAGGATTTGATGGAGAAAAAGTAGATATGATTTTTAATCATGCAAAGCCAGAGTTTGTTGTGCCAAAAGGAACTTTTATAGCAACTGCTGAGTTGGTGGTTAATAATATTAAAGGCGAACATACAGTTTTAGAAGATATTGAAGAATATGGGCCACTAGGCAAGATATATATAATAAAAGCAAATAGTCAATTAACTACAGAGTTGGTAGGACCATCATCGATAGATGGATTAAGAAAGGTCTGTAAATGCTTAAAAAAATATTGTAGTAAAGTTTTTATTGATGGTGCTTATAATCGGATAGCTCAAATCTCTCCTGATTTAGTTGATTATTCAATTTTATCAATTGGTGGAACTTCTCTAGAAGTTTTAAAAAAGAGAGCTGAAAAACTAATGCTTCTTAGAAGTATACCAGAATACAATTTGCATATGTTGGATAAATATTTTGGTCAAGATTTGCATTTCCTTGTTAATGAAGATTTAAAAAGTGTAAGCAAAGTAGATCAAAGCAAAAGAAATTCTACGCTAATTTACAATGGAGCGCTAACTGAGAATGTTGCTAAAATAGCTCTAGAGAAGAAAGCCAAATTAATAGTATCAGATATATCAAAGATATTTTTAAAAGAAACAACAATCAAGAAGTTTATAAATAATAATTCTCTCTATGTTTACTATAAAGATGAAGTGCTTTTGATCTCATATAACCCGCTTAATTTTTCTGGTCAAAGCTATGAAAGTGAAGAGTTTGGTAAGGAAATAAGCAAGTGGTTTAGCAGTATTTATTGTTGTGATGTGATTAGTTCTAACTGCTATAAAGGAGGATCATTAAATGGGTATATTAAGTAAGTCTAAAGCTGATGATTTTAATTTAATTTATAAAAGATTAGCTCCTTTATCTCATTATGGAAAAGAATTAAAAAATAAATTCTTACAATTCTCAAATGATGACTATAAATTGGCTAAATCATATTTTAGAAAGTTAGAAAAAGTAATTAATTGGGAGAAAAATAATAAAAGCAAGATTCAATACATTAGGGCTAAACTTGAAAAAATCACTGATATTGATCAGTATTTAAATAGCTTAGAAAGCCAAGAACTATTTAATGTCAATTTTTATCAATTAAGAAAGTTTGCTAATAACTCATATGATATTTTAGAAGAACTAAATGAAAGCTTTTTCAAAGAAGATTTTTATAAATATTATTTAGATCTTTCAAAAGTAAAAAATATCTTTGATAAATTTTGTGATAAACCATTAGGATTTCATATTTCTAGTCAGAAGTTTAAAAAATTAAAAGAAATAAAAAATGCAATAGAAACGAAAACTATTAAGAAACAGAGTATTAAAAAAAATAGAAAAAAACATGTCTCTGACTTGTTGAGTAAAAATGTAGGTGAAAAGTTCAAAGTTTCTATACATAGTGAAGATAAAGATGAATTAATGAAACTAAGTTATTTATCTGTTTTTAAGAAAGACAATGAAAATATCATTTTGGAGTTTATTAATGATAAAGAGATTATAGAAATTGATAAAGATATATCAAACTTTAGAAATACCTACATAGAAGTCGAAATTGATATTAAATATGAATTATATCAAGAACTAACTGATTATTTTGCTACCATAAGAGAACTTATTGAAAAGATTGCTAAACTAGACCTTTTTATAGCTAAAAGTAATTTTCATAATGAGTTTGATATGTGTTTGCCTAAAATTGTTAAGTATCAAAGAATTAATATTACTGCTGGTTATCATCCCTTGATCAAAGAAGAATTAAACAAAAAAAATGAAGAGTTTACGCCCAGATCTATAAATATTTCTGGAGGTGTCGCAGCTCTAACTGGAATTAATATGGGTGGAAAAACAATTACACTAAGGTTGATTAACTTAATCGTTAGATTAGTATCTTATGGTATGCCAGTGCCAGCTAGAGATTGCAGCTGCTCTTTATTTGAGTTCATATATTTTAGAACTAAAGACAATAACACTATTGAAACAGGATTAAGTCTTTTTGGAAGTGAAATAAAAGACTTGCAATTTGCAATTGATCATAAAAATCAAAAGGGATTAGTAATACTTGATGAGATAGCTAGTGGTGCTAATCCAGAATTAGGAAGAAATATTGTATATTCATTTGTTGAAGAAATGCAAGATTCAAGCTCAATTATTATATTCACTACCCATTATAGTGGGTTATCACAATATAAATCAATTCAAAGATGGAAAACTAAAGGTATAAGGTCAGAAATCAAATCATCAGAAAATATAGATATTAAAAATATTTCAAGATTAATTGATTATTCTTTAACTAAAGATGATAAGGATTATTCTTTAGATGATATATTGAAAGTAATTGATGCTTTAGGATTAGATAAAAGTTTATTGAAAAGAATTGAAAATCGATTAGTTGAAAGCAGGTGTATAAAATGAAGTTAAGCATTGATAAAAAGAAAGTTTCACAAGCAAGAAAGATTGCAAATAAATTAGCAAATGATGTAACATCAGTAGCAAAAACCCATACAACACTCACTCAAGAAAGAGCTGTTGCCAGACTTTTTGGAATAGATGAAGTAAATAAAGATAAAAAAACATATCCAAATATTATAGTACATCATATTAATAATAAAGGTCTTCTTGATGAGGGTATAGCTAAATTTATTTTGAATGCAATAGATCACTATAAAATCAGCCCACAACAAGTAGCAATAAAGGTAGCTAATAATGAAATAGATTTGTCAAGTATGATAGAGATGGATTTTGAAGAAATGCAAAGATTTGCAAAAGATTATGTAAGCAAAGCTCTTGGTAAGATAA
>CAZCFQ010000182.1:0-3505 GCA_964497955.1 uncultured Clostridiaceae bacterium | reverse complement strand
AATAAACTGTAAATTTATTGATTTTCAGATAGTCATTATCTTACTTGTATTTAATATAGTTATTTTTCCTTTATATTGATAAATACTTTTTTGTGTCTTTCTGTTAATTAATGGTCATTGAGAGCTTCATCTTTTTACAAAACAATAACTTGATATCTGTATTAATGGGATAATGTAAGTTGTTGAAATGATAAACCATCTGATCTGTCAGATATTGAATTAGTATAAAATAAGTATTATTCATTTACTAAACCTATTTGTTAACATGAGATTATTAAACAAGCTTTTCTTCAAATCATTGGATTTCTTAAGCCTTTTTTATCTAATTGAAATCTCAGTTTTTACAATTTGCTTTTTAAGTAATACAAATGTTATAATATTTACGAGGTGACTGAATATGATTACTCTAAAATTAAGAAAAATAGGTAACAGTTATGGTTTCACTATTCCTAAAGAACTCAAGGAAAGGTATAGGCTTAATGAAGGTGAAGAAGTTCATGTTATTCAAAATGAAAATGATTTTACAATAACTCCTTTTGATCCTGAATTCAAAGAGTGGGTTAAGGCTTTTGATAGAACTAACCAGAAGTATAAAAATGCGCTTAAAGAACTAGCAGAATGAAAGATATAAAATTTATCACTAAAGACATCGTTCTTTTTTTTCATGAACAACTTATTAATTTCTATGGAGGCAGTATTGAAATCAGAGATGAAAATTTATTAGATTCAGCACTAGCACAGCCCAAAGCAACATTTGAAGGAAAGTACTTACATGATACACTATACAAAATGGCAGCAGCATATGGCTATCATATGTGTAATAATCATCCTTTTATAGATGGAAACAAAAGAATTGCTTTTGTAGTAATGGACACCTTCTTACAGAGAAATAACCTAGAAATTATAGCTTCTGAAAAAGAAGTTTACAAAACTATGATTTATTTAGCTTCTGGCCAGTTATCGAAAGAGAAATTAGCATTATGGCTTAAAAAAAATACGAGCGCAATCAATAAAAAACATTTCTAGAATTATAATCCTCTAGAAAAATAGATCTAGTTACAAATCTCATTTTTAAATATAATAATTCAATTTTAGATAACAGAATTATCCTTAATAATTGGCATCATTGATTCCAATCTTTCTCAGCTTTGGAGTAGCTTTGGAGTAGCTTTGGAGTAGCTTAGCTTATATTGTCAATTAAAAAGCTCATCAAAATAAGATGAACTTTTTAATAACCTTTAGAATAGTATTGTTGATTTGGGCTAGTGGGTTTATTTGGAATAGTTCTTTTTAACAAACCGTCTTCTATCAACGGATTTAGGAACCTTTTCACAAAGTAACTTGCGTCTTTGACACCAATAAAATCTTGTATGTCTTGTCTACTCCTAGGACTTTTACAATATTCAAGAATATCTTGTGTTATTTTTTCATTCTGACTTGTAAATATTTTAGTTGATGTTTGAGCATTTAATGGAATAATCGTTTTAAATATATCTCCTTCAATAAATTTAGGCTCTGCATCAGAGTATATTTTATTATATTTATAGATATTTCTCACACCAGACCCAAGTTCATCAACCCAACCTATTTCTTTAAAAAATTTTGCAATAGTTGGATTCTTTGGATATGGAGAAAAATTATCAGGATCAATAGCTCCTATCCCATTTGGCTTATTACTATTCTCAATATAAACCCTGTTTTCCTCTATTATGAACTTTGCTGGGAATGGACTCATAAATTCTCTATGAATCAACAAGTTAGAAATTGCTTCTCTGAAAATTTTATCCCTTAAACTTACTCTCTGATCACCCTCAAGGTAAAACTTATCATTTAGATGCTTTGCTGTAAAATCCATTAGTCTTTCATAACTTCTTATAAGATTAACTCTTATATCATCCCTATCATCATATCGATCTAAATTTTCAACACGTAGTATTGCATCTGTTTTATAATGTGGAACAGCTGCCTGAATTAAGCCTTCTTTCCCAAAAATCAAAATACCAGCTAATGTGATACCTTGATTGCCCGTATATGGGTCTTTTAAATATAAGCCAGCACTTTTTAGTATTTCTAAATTATCCATTGATAACCATGGGTGATTTGATTTTTGGTTTCTGACTAATTTTCTAATCTTGGTAAATAATTCAGTTTCTAATTCTTCCAAGTCAGCATATGGAAATATTCTGTTCTCTGTATAGCTACTTTGCTTTCTCATATACATCTTTGATACAAGGTTAGTATTACTTGTTATATCAAAATCTCCATCCTCATTGCGGTCAAAAATTTTACCTTTGCATCTATGAACCTGTGAACTTTCTGGAATATTGACATAAAAAACAGCTTTCCCATCCACTCTTATTTCTTCAACTGTTAAATAGAAGGTAGGATTAAGAATCTGTGGGTTATTTATAGATGTTACAAAATCCATTTTAATTTTTTCTTTAGAATCTTTATCTACGCCTATAATTTGGCCGCTGTCTTTCACACCAAGAAACAGATGTCCGCCATAACGGTTTAAAAATCCGCAGACAGTCTCATAAGTATTTTTATTTATACTACTTATGCTTTCTTTAAACTCAACTGTAATGCCTTCTCCTTGATTAATGATAGCCTTCAAATTTTCTTCTTTCATATTCAACACCTTTTGTACGTCTATAAATGACGCTTTAGTTTTACATTAGAGCTTAAATAAAAAGTCACAAGAAATTATACATACTCAAATATAAGAGAATCTTAATTAAAATCAATCGCTTTTTTATAGCTTAGCAATCAAAAATAAAGGAGGAAATAAAATATTTGTATCTTGTGCCACTCCTATTCAATATTACTTCTCTTATTAAGTTCATCTTCTTTTATAACTGCTTTAATTAAATTAACTACTTCTTCTTCAGTTTGAAGACCTACCCTTTCATCTTCACCTTTGAACTCTTTTTGTATTTTTTTTAACGCAACCATTGCAGAATTAGCAATTATCATACGACCATCTTTTTCTAAAAAAACTACTTTATCTCCTTCTTTTAAATTGAGTTTTTTCCTGATGTTAATTGGAATTGTAACTTGACCTTTAGACATTACTTTAGCTAATTCCATATCTATACCTCCTTTAATAAAGCTACCCTATTTATCCTATTTTTCCTACTTATCTTGTTTAAATTATACAATTTAAACCACTACTTTGCAATTCTAATTTAAGATTAGAAAACAATAGCAAACTGTAATTAATTTTTGTAGTATTATTAAAATAGTGGTCCATTTTTGAACTGACTTTTGCTCAAAATGGACCACTTTTGAATTTAAGTATACAAACAGTGATTAGGCGATTTATTGAAAGAAAAATGACATTATGGCAAGAAAAATACTGACTCAGTATATGACAGTTAACAATACACAACAATAATTAAGATACAGTCGATCGTACTTCGTTATTCTAAGCTCTATGTTAAATCTCATTCTCTTTATTTAAGATTAGTTGTTATGATTATCTCTACAAGTGGATTATATTAAC
>CAZCFQ010000181.1:0-3559 GCA_964497955.1 uncultured Clostridiaceae bacterium | reverse complement strand
GCATGCAAATTCTACATATGACATTATTAGTAGGCTAGAGATGATGATTCTATCTGGCGATAACAATTACCCGCTTAGTTTCATTAAAAGACAAATAGCAGCATCAATTGATATTGTAATTCATTTAATAAAAGATAAAAATAATAAAAGAAAAATCTTAGAAATAGCTGAAGTAGTTGGAGTAAATAAAGGAAGTATAGAGTTAAATAAAATATATACATTAGAACAAAGCACTGAAAAATACAGATTAGTTAAAAAAAATAAACTAAAAAAACTAAAGAGTTAGAGGGGTTTTTTGTCATTAATAAAGAAGATCTACTTGATAATTTCTAATAAAGATAAAACTGTTATAGCAGTTACATTATTGACTTCAGTACTTATATACATAATACTTTGGCTGTTTTATGATTCAAAGGTAATTAGTTTTCTTATAGCTATTTATGCATCTTTCATTTTACTAGAGAAAGTAGAAAAAATTATTACTATAAGGAATAAAGAAAAATTAACAAGAGAATTTTTAGAATTACTCAAAACGGTACTAATTGGAATGGATTCAGGACAGACATTCTTAGAAGCTTTGAAATATGCACATTCTTTACTTAAAAATACAAATAGACATTCTAATATTCTAAATAAAGAGTTAGAAATTGTATTTGCAAAAACTAAAAATAATTTTAATTTTAGTGATGCATTAATGGAGTTTTCAAAAAGTCTTGATGTAGGATACATAACAGACTTTTGCGAAGTCTATAGACTAGCTTCTAATAGATCAAACGATATAGATTCAATAATTATAAAAAATATAAGTTTATTAGATGATTCATTTAAAATGAAGTCTGAAGTAGATTCAATTTTAATTGGAAAAAAGCTTGAAGTTGTTCTCCTTTGCGTTTTTCCACCTATTTTAATGTTATTTTTTAGATTTTTTTACCCCCATTTTTGCCATTACTTATACTCGAGTATGCTTGGTAGAATAACTGTAACAATATCCCTATCTATATTTGTGTTCTCAGGATATATAGCTCAGAGAATAATCAAAGATACTTATGATTATTAATATTATGGCGTCAATGAATCTCATTATAACATTAACATATTTAATTATCGGAGTTACATTAGTTGATCGAAAATCCATAGAAACAATCTTATTCTTAAATATGTTCAAGAATGAGAAAAGCAGGTTTAAAAGCAAAAGCAATCAAAACAGATTGTATAGAGTTATAAGCAACATTAATAAAAGAATGATTTCAAATAAAGCATTTTTAGTTATAGAATCTGCTTTTTATCAGCTACTAAGAGTTAAACCTTTTTCTATTATAACTAATCTTGAAGAATATATATTTGATTATTTTTTAATTAAGTTTAACAAAAAAGAAGAAGCAAATATATATTGTTTAACTTATTTTATAAGTGTTGTTAAGCGAGTCATTTTTGGCAATCTAGTAGGTACTATTATTGCAATAAAATATCACGTGAATGGAAAAAGTAATATAGGAATTGTTGCATATATTCTTATTATGGCGCTAGTAATAACAATCTTATATATTTACATTGATAAAATGAAAGAGTTAAAGAAAAAAAGAGTCAATATGATTAATGATGAGTTACCCAAGTTAGTATTAAAGCTTATTATGCTTTGCAACTCAGGCATGTCTTTAAATGATGCATTTTTTAAGGCAGTTGATAATAATTTTAATTTTTTCTACCAAAATATGAAGATAGTATACAGTGCAATGGAAGATGGAGAAACCTACCTTAGTGCAGCAAATCAAATTATAAGTAGATACAAAGTTAAAGATCTATCTATTTTTTTTAGAATGCTAACACAGGCACAAAAGCAAGGCAGTTATAATTATTTAACCCAGCTTGAAAAGCTAAGAGTTAATCTTGCCTACAAAAGAATAAATAAAGCAAAGAACAAAAGTTCAGTAACTGATGCAAAATTGCTGTTACCTCTTAGTTTGATTTTTGTTGGCATTATGATAATTATAATTGTACCAATATTTATGAGTATTTTATAAGGAGGAAGTGTATGTATTTAATCATTAAGTTTAGACAATTTATCAAAGATCAAAAAGGCGTGTCTCCTATAGTAGCTTCTGTCTTAATCATATTAATAGCAGTAATGCTAGCTGTATTAGTTTCTGATGGACTCAAAGCTTGGATAGAGGAGTTGTTTATTCAGTTTAGAGACTCTACTAATAGTATAAAATGAGAAGTAATCAAGGAACTACTGTTGTAGAATTTACTATATATATGTTCATAACTCTATTAGTTCTATTTTCATTTTTTAGCATTGCAATTGATAAAGTTAAAGTGGTTAAATATCAAGGAGAGTTAATTGAACAATCACTACAGAAAGAAGAAGACTCTATGTATATATTCTCTAATAGACGTGATATTTATAAAGAAATTAAACTTTCAAATATTTATACATCAAGCAAAAGGAGTAGGAAAATAGAACTTTATAATGGAGTCGGAAAGATTAGAACCGTACTAAGCAACTTGGAACTACTAAAAGACATCATAGTAAATACAGGTTTGTACCAAGATCTAATAAATGAGTTTAATTTTGATTTGAGTTAATATGAATAAAAAAGGATTTGTAACAATATTTTCACTAATGGTAATAATCACGTTAGTAGCTGGCTTAACAATGCTTATAAGAATAGCTAAACATTACCAACTAGAATCATACCTAAGTGGAAGGATTAAGTTAGTAGGAAACAAAATTTTGAGTAGGTATGACAAAGAGTTGTTTACAAGATACGGCGTATTAGCAGTTAAGAAAGAATCATTAAAAGATGAAAATAATTTATTTAATTCTAACTTAAAGACTAAAGATTATTCCTTAGATAATTACAACCTAAAATATAAGAAAAGCATAATCAATAGTAAGTTGCTTAAGGATAGTATTTTTGATTATCAAAAAAATAAGTTTGTTTATAACACTTCAAAAAAAATAATTACAAGTATATCTGAGAATATGTCTAAAATGAAAGAAACTAATGACTTTAATAAATTCAATAACATTTCAGAGATCTATGAAAAGATTTTGAATGATTATCAGGCATTAAATGAAATGCTAATTGAGTTTAGATCTTTTGATAATAATAGCTATAATACATTAGTGAACAAAGTTAATATAACTGAACTAGAAATTATAAATAGTATTAACTATATTAAGAATATTTCTGATAAGAGTCCCGATGATGAGACAACTCAGAATAAAGTTGAAAACATTAGAAAACAAGCAGCTGATTTATTTTCTGAAATAGATAAAACTAAGGCTTCATATTTACATATTAAATCTTTGTTAAGTGAGATGCTAAATATAATTAATTTTATAGAAGACAAAGTTTATGAAATTAAATCAAACATTTTAGAAATAGATGGAGATCCAAGATTAGAGCAGATGCTAAAAGAGGCTTCTTCCTTTAACAAATTACTTTCAGATAACAAAATTAAACAAAAAATAAAAATAAATTTACAAAAAACAAAAGATATTTGTCATGAGATAGATGAAATAACTTTTAATTATGAAATTGGTGAAAAAGAA
>CAZCFQ010000180.1:0-3571 GCA_964497955.1 uncultured Clostridiaceae bacterium | reverse complement strand
GGTTAGATATGCTGAAACACTAGACTATGTAGATAAAGAAAATGTAGGTATTACTGGTGGAAGTTATGGTGGCTTTATGACCAACTGGGCTGTTGGTAATACTAATAGATTTAAAGCTGGGGTTACACTAAGAAGTATTAGTAACTGGGTAAGCTTTTACGGTGTAAGTGATATTGGCTATAGATTTGGTGAAAGTGAAGTAGGTTGTACACCTTGGGGTAATGTAGCTAAGATGTGGGATCATTCACCACTTAAATATGTGGAAAATGTTAACACACCACTGCTAATAATTCACTCAGAAGAAGATATAAGATGTCCAATGGAACAAGCTGATCAATTCTATGTTTTCTTAAAAAGATTAGAAAAAGAAGTAGAATTCTTAAGATTCCCTCATGAAAATCATGAACTATCTAGATCAGGTATGCCAAAAAGAAGAATAGCTAGGCTTGATGCTATAGTAAATTGGTTTAATGACTATTTAGAGCGTAACCAAGCAAGCTATAATTAATATTAGATAATAAATGGGAGGTTTATTTATGGATAAAAGAAAAGTACAAGTAGAAGACATTACTAAAATTAAATTTGTATCAGATCCACAATTTGCAACTTGTGGTAAAGGTGTAGCTTATGTTATAACTGAAGCTGATGTAGATGAAAATGGTTATAAGAGTTCAATATATTACGTTGATGAGAAAAAAAATGTAAGACAACTAACACACGGTGTTAATGATAAGTTGGTTAAAGATACTTCACCTAGATTTTCTCCAGATGGCTCTAATTTAGCTTTTACATCTAATCGTGATGGTAGTAACAAGCTTTATCTATTACCATTAAGTGGTGGAGAAGCTAAAGCTATTGTTGACTATCCAGTAAGTTCAATTACATGGTCACCTAATAGTAAATATATCGCTTATATTGCTAAAGATCCAGAAGAAAAAGAAGAAAAAGAAAACAAAGATAAGATGCACTTTACAAACCTTAGATATAAATTCAATGGACAAGGCTATTTTACAGATAAACGCAAAAAACATTTGTGGATAGTAAATATCGAATCAGGTGAAACAACTAAATTAACAAATGCCCCACATGATGATAGTTCACCAGCATGGTGTCCTGATAGTGAATACTTAGCATTTGTTTCAACTAGACATGAAGATGAAACTAATTTATGGTCAGATGTATTTACAGTTAACATTGAAACTAAAGAAGTTGAAAGATTAACTAACAATAATGGACCAGCTTCAATGCCATCATATTCACCAAGTGGAAAACATATTTCCTTTGTAGGACATGACAAAGGCGAAAAGCATTCTGCTAATAATAATGTCTGGGTTATTCCATCAAAAGGTGGTCAAGCTAAAAACCTAAGTTTAGATTATGATAGAACTGTTAATAGAGGCCCTGGTAGTGATGTTAGATATGGTGGAGGTAATAATACACCAATCTGGAGAACTGACGGTAGTGGGATCATTTTCAGAATTGGTGATCATGGTAAATCTAAATTAGTTGAAGTTAGTTTAGAGGGTGAAGTAACTGAACTGACAAACTTCAAGCACGGGATTTCATCATTTGACGCATTTGAAGAAAATGGTCAACTAAAGTTAGCTTATGTAGCTGAAACAGTTACAGATGTACCAGAAATCTATTTATTTGCTAATGATAAACAAACAAAATTAACTTATACAAACGAAGAGTTAATGAATGAACTTAAATTTGGTAAGATTCACAACTTTACATTCGAAAGTTCACATAATGGCCAAATTGAAGGTTGGGTGCTAGAACCAGTTGATTTAGAAGAAGGTAAAAAATACCCAGCAATACTTCAAATACATGGTGGACCAGCAGCAGCTTATGGTTGGTCATTCTATCACGAGTTCCATCTACTAAGTTCATTAGGATATGCAGTAGTTTATACCAACCCTAGAGGTTCTACAACTTATGGTGAAGACCACACTGATGGTGTTATAGGTGACTGGGGTGGAAAAGATTATGATGACGTTATTAATGGTATAGAGTATGCAGTAGATAACTTTGACTTTATCGATGGAGATCGTTTAGGTACTACAGGTGGTAGTTATGGTGGATATTTAGTAAATTGGATTGCTACCCAAACAGATATGTTTAAAGGAATTGTATCACTAAGAAGCATTTCAAACCTTTATACAAAATATGGTGTTAGTGATATTGGCTGGTATGGTAATAGACGTGGTATGGGTGGAGCTGATCTATGGGATTCTGAAGACTTTATTATGTCTAGATCTGCGATTAGATTTGCACCTAATGTAAAAACACCTCTTTTGCTAGTTCATAGCTTAGAAGACTATAGATGTCCATTTGAGCAAGCAGAACAGTTCTATGTTGCTCTAAAAAGATTACAAAATGCACCTGTAGAATTAATAGCATTCAAAGGTGAAAATCATGAATTATCAAGATCTGGAAAACCAATGAATAGAATGGATAGGTTAAAAGCTATTGTTAATTGGTTTGAAAAGTACGTTAAATAAATCTTAAGAGTACTTGAAAAAACAGTCTCTGAGAAGTATACTAATTTTAAAAATAGAGAAGGAGGAAATATTATGGCTCATGTAATTAGTGCTGAATGTATTTCTTGTGGCGCTTGTGAAGCAGAATGCCCAGTAGGCGCAATATCTGAAGGCGATACACAATATGTAATTGATGCTGATGTATGCATTGACTGTGGTGCTTGTGTTGATGTATGCCCAGTAGCTGCAATTAGTCCAGAGTAAAATTATAAGTAAAGACCTCCAATTTGGGGGTCTTTTTTATTTATATCTTCTAAGTGTGACAAAAAGAGTAAAAAAATAGCTCAAAGTTGTTAAGATAGTACATCTTTAACAAAAGTTTATGTATAATGGTGAAGTAGGCTGTATTACTGGAGGTATACATATGGTTAATAAGAGAAAAATAATAATTACATTTATAATATTTACAACATTTATGAGCATGTTTATCCTATCACAAGCAGCTACTGAAGTTACTTTATCAATTGATGGAGAAATTTTAGATAGTTCAAACAATCCTATTTTAGAAGATGGAAGGACAATAGCTCCGGTTAGAGTTATATCTGAATACTTAGGAGCCTTTGTAGGATGGGATGGATCTACAAAGACTGTATTTATAGATAAAGGAGACAATCACATTGAATTATCCATTGATAATCAAAGTGTTATAAAAAATGGACAAAATATTCAATTAGATACTCCGCCACAACTAATTAATAGTACAACTTATGTACCCCTTAGATTTGTTAGTGAAGTCTTAGACTATGAAGTTGGTTGGAATGGTGAACTAAAAAGAGTTGAATTAAATACTCCGTTATTAGAAGAAGATACTAATGAAGAAAATTCTGAAAAGTTTACGATAAAAAGTATCACTAAATTAAGAATTGAAGAAGATTATGCAGTTTTTATAGATGTAGGCAAAGATGTTAAATATAAAACAACAGTTTTACCTAATCCTGATAGATATGTTATTGATTTTGTTAATACAGAGTTTGATGTAGAAGGGTCTATTTTAGATACTAATGGCGTTTTGAAACTAGATAATTTTG
>CAZCFQ010000179.1:0-3629 GCA_964497955.1 uncultured Clostridiaceae bacterium | reverse complement strand
AATTCTACTTATAATGTAGATCCCAAAAATTATTAGGTAACCTTAGTTTATCCTCAAGTCCTGCTCTTTTTATCATTTTCATAGCTTCTAATTGAGCACTTTCTAAAATTGATTTTTGATCTAAATCTACAAATTTATAATCTTCAACTTTTAAAACTCCATTAACTATTACAGTGTCAATATCTGATCCACTTGCTTGATGGACTGCTCTAAGTGGGGTTAACCAAAGAGGATATAAATGAGGCTTATCTAAATTGATCATAACTATATCTGCTAATTTATCTTTTTCTAAAGAACCTAGCTTATGATCTAACCCTAAAGCTTTAGCAGCTTCAATTGTAATCATACTTAAAAGCTTTCCAGGTGTTAAAAGTTTATCATCATTGAAAAAACTCCTATGTAATCTATACCCTATTCTTAGTTTAGGTAACAAGTCATAATTTCTATCTGGAGCGCTCGCGTCTGTACAGAATATTACTGAACCACCTTTATCTAAAATTTCAATTACAGGGCATCTTGCTCTTATATAAGCATTAGTTGCAGGCCCACTGCAGACATGTACGCCAGTATTTGCTAATATCTCAATTTCTTTTTCACTAATACCTGTGACATGAGCTGTAAATACATGATCGCCTAAAACTTCAGGTACATATTCAGCTAAAAATTCTATATCTCCCCCATATGAATGGCCATGCAGTTGTGTATTAAACTCTTTTGCAATACTATTCATGGTTTTATTAATTAGAATATTCTCATTTATAGTCAATTCATTTCTTTTTCCAATAAAAGAAGGTCCAGGGCATGCATATGTTAATCCATTATTAGTATTATTGTGTTTTTTTACAGTTTCTCTGGTAATCTCAAAAGATTCTTCAAAACCTAATTTATATTCATCTACTACCTTTTCGTTTTCTATAATTCTAAAGTGTTTAGGAAATGGTGGATTCGGTGTACCAACACAAACAAAATCTCTAATTCCAATTTCACTCATGCCTTTAACATGAGCATCAATAAATCTCATATCATCATATCTTGGTGAAGACCCAAGCATCGAAACACCAGTAGTAACACCAAACTGCAGTTTTTCAAGTCCAGTTAACCTAGCCTCCTGATACCAAAACTCATCTGTTGTACTTCTATAGTAAATGTGTTCCATCATTTGATCCCAGCCATCTTCTACTCCACCTTCACCTAGGCTTTTTGTCAAACCATGACCAGCATGAGCATGTGTATCAATAAGTCCAGGTAATACTAGATGATTAGTTCCATCTATTATTTTCTTTGCATCAAAAAAGTCTTCTTCTTTAGCCAAACCAACATAAACTATTTTTTCATCTTTGGTTGCAATTACTCCATTATTAATGATTTCCCTATTTTCATTCATTGTAATAATTGTACAATTTTTAATTAAAATATCTACTTTCATTTAAATCCTCCTCTTGTTTTAAATATCTTATTTCTTATTATTCAATATTTTAATAGCTAACACCTCTAATTTATTAAAATTTTTATGATATAATAATCCTAGTAGATTGTAGGAGGTTTATATATGAATAGAATGAATAAATTAATAATTGTCATAACTATTTCTGTCTTATTACTAACCGGTTGTTTTAACTCAATTGATTATAAGGACTTACTTTTCAATGAACTTGATGAGATATATAGTTTAGAAAAAACAAAACAACTTTATGCAATAAGGTTTGAAACAGAACTTAGAGATAACATAAATTCAGATAATAAATATATAAATGCTTGGTTTGAATTCTTACCAAAAGACTTAATTAAAATAGATAGTGCGGTAACTATTTATCAAAATGATAGTAAAATGAGGTTGTTTGGTGAGTTTGCTTTTATGGAAAATTATCAAGCTGAAACATATAAAATTTTAGGTAGTTATGGATTAGACTTTGATATTTATATAGAAAAAGATGATGGTATCTATTTTAGAAGTTGGGCTTTTAGAAAAATGCATCAACACTTTGGAATTGAAGAAAGTTTTGATTATACAGATAATTTTATACAAATCTATGGTCCCGCAGTAGCAAATGAAATATTGGATACTTATAAAAAGCACAAAACTATAAGCGAGAATATATCTTCTTGGGAAGATATATTACTTAATGAAGATAGTACTGTTGAAGATGAATCAGCTACTTATAATTATGAGTTAGATATCAATACAGTAAAAGATAATTTAAATTTAGGTCAAACTGAACTTTCTAACAGCTTATCTACCCTATTTAATATTACAGACTGGAAAGTTAAGTATACTTTAATAAAAGAAAGATTAGATAATTCTACATTTATTTTAAGCCTTAATGAATCTCCAGAAGTAACTGATTCAATTTTTAATAAATTGAATCTAGAAATGTCAAGATACGTATACTCTTATGATGATGCCATAGACCCAAGATAATATAGATCAGGAGGATCAAGATGAAAGTTCTTTTTTTCTCTTCAAGTATTGGCTCTGGACACGACCAAGTTGCTAAAACTCTTGCAACTGAATTAAAAGGTAAGGTTGAAGAAGTCCAGATTTTAGATATTATCAAAACTATAAGTCCTTTTCTATCAAGAGTTATGCTTGAAAGCTATTTGCGACTTCTAAAATACGCTCCTGGTATTTGGGGATTGTTACACGACCAGTTTTCACAGCCAAAAGAAATTTCAGATCCCTTAGAATTGGTAAACAAGATATTAGCGCAAGAAGTAAGAGAGAGAATTAATCATTTCAACCCTGACCTTATTGTTAACACATATGCACTAGGTAGTACAATTGTTGGTCTTTTGAAAAGATCTAAAAAAATTAGTATCCCTAGTGCAACGGTTATAACCGATTATAACCTGCACTCATATTGGATAGATCGAGATATAAATAGATTTTTTGTTGCAAGCAGTTTTCTAAAAGATATTTTAGTTGATTATGGTATTAATAAAGAAAATATTAAAGCTTATGGGATTCCTGTAAGAAATGAATTTATTGAAACAAGTAAGAAAGAAATCCCTTTGCTTAAAAAAGAATTGAATTTAGATAATAAACCAACACTTTTATTTATGGGTGGAGGTTTAGGCCTAGGTGATATATTAAATGTTGTTAAACAGGCTGACAGATATATAATGGATGCTCAATTTATCATAGCTTGTGGAAAAAATAAAGAGCTTCTAAAGAAAGCTAATCAAATTAATACAAACAGTACTGTTATACCATTACCATTTGTTAATAATATATCAAAATATATGAAATGCAGTGACATTATTGTTACTAAACCTGGTGGAATTACAGTTACAGAAGCGATGGTATTAGGGAAACCATTGGCACTTATCTCTCCAATACCAGGCCAAGAAAGACATAACGAAAATTATTTATTAAACCAAGGAGTTGCAGTATCTTTACCTTCTAGTAACTATGCTGGAATTATTTTATCAAGTTTAATTAAAAATCAAAAACGTCTAAATGTAATGACACAGTTACAATCTTTAATTACTAATACTAATTCAACAAATGATATTGCAAATGACTTATTAAAACTAGCAAAAGCAAAGTCTTGACACTTAAATAAACTAGTGATAATATACAAATTGCTATGCGGATGTGGCGGAACTGGCAGACGCGCTATCTTGAGGGG
>CAZCFQ010000178.1:0-3639 GCA_964497955.1 uncultured Clostridiaceae bacterium | reverse complement strand
ATCTTATTATACTTAACTTTTACTGTGTTTGACAAACTATATGTTAGAGTTTTTACAAAATGATTCATTTTAATGCAAAAAGCTAGCCCAAAAGGCTAGCACAAATCTTTAACCAATTTATTCAGATTCATAAGGTACAATTTGTATGTCGTAAAAAAGTGCATTAGCTGTTTCTCCTGCTCCCGGAGATCCTCTAGAAACAATTATTCCTGTATTTTTTAAAATCTTAACTTGTTCATTAAATTCATATATATAAGTTTCTGCTTCATAAGAATATGTTATTTCAATATTACCTCCATTAATTACATCTATTTCAATTTCTAAATCGAATGAAAAACCATCTTCATGATATGTGTAAAGAGTTTGAAACTCACCATCTGTTACTCTATAAAAAGTATAATTAGTATCCTCTTTATTCCCTTTGCTTTCATAAAAAATCTCAAATAGAAAACCATCTTCTTGGTAAACCTCTTCAGAGCCAGAACTACTAGAATCTGGATTTTCACCATAGTTATTAGGTATATTTGAAGATTCAAAGAAAATACCATATTTTAATCCTTGTAGGTTTTCACTACCTCCTACTGGATCAGCTTTAGCATCAACAAAAATAGTGTAACTATCATGAACATAGCTAGTGATATTATTATGTTCTACAGAAAACGTTGCTTCATTACCACTTGTCAAGGTTATATAGCTTTCTCCATCTTCTGTAATTACCTTCCAATTATCTGTTATAATAACGCCATTTTCTTCTAGTTCAACTGGATTTAAATTTTCTTCTCCATCTTCAACGATACTTTCTATAAATTCTTCAATGCTTAAAACAAATCCTTCTTCAGAATTTTCTTCATTAGCTATGTCTACGTAATCCCAACATTCTAAAGAATTGTTCCAAGAAAACTCTTTATCTATCTGATGTGGCTCTAAAATATCACTTATAAATCCTTCATCTAGTAAATTTTGCTGAGTTAAATCTTGAGGTAGATTCTCATTTTCAAGATTCAAAAAATATCTATATTGATCAGTAGCTCTATTTAATGCCTCTAAGTTGGTTTTATCTATTTCAGTTTTAGAATTATCTATAGTTGCAAGAACTTTTGGGACAACAAATGTTAATGTAATTATAAGAATTGCAAACACCGCTATTAACTCTAGCAAGGTAAAACCATTGTTATTCATTTTTTTAAACATAGCTTACCCCACCTTGTTTAGAAATTTTTGATTCACTCAAATTACATCTCATCTATCATTTTACATATTTTAGAAAAATATAAAAGGATTATGAAAAACTTTAATGTAATTTTTAGGTTATATTAATCTATAGTCTTATAACATATTTAGCGATTTCTTCAGTTAATTAATTATTATACACTCATTATTTGCTATATTATTGTTAAAAGCGAAATAAACTGATAATATAATTAATAAATATAAATAGGAGGGTATTTAATTGCATACAATAATAAAAAATGGAAAAGTTTTCACAGGTTTAAATGATAAGCTAGAGGATTTAAGTATAGTAATAGAAGGTAAAAAAATAAAAGAAGTTAGTAATGAAATTGATTATGATAATTATCCAGATGCAAAAGTAATTGATGCTAAAGGTCAAACAGTTTTACCAGGACTAATTGATTGTCATGTTCATATTTCTAGTGAAGGAAATGCTGACTTTTTTAAAACTCTACACGATGCAGTTCCTAGAAAAACACTCAGAGCTGCTATGGTTGCTAAAAAAATGCTGGATGCTGGATTCACTACTGTAAGAAATATGGGCACAGGAGATAATATAGACATCGAACTAGCTAAAGCTATTGATCAAGGCATGGTAGAAGGTTGTAGAATTATACCATCAGGTAAATGTATCTGTATGACTGGTGGACATGGTTGGTTTAATGGTAGAGAAGTTGATGGTGCTGATGAGGCTAGAAAAGGAGCAAGAGAACAACTGAAAGCAGGCGCACAAGTTATTAAAATCATGGCAACTGGTGGTGTAATGACTGAAGGAGTAGAACCAGGATCTCCACAATTAACTATTGAAGAAATGAAAGCTGCTGTAGAAGAAGCACATAAAGCTGGTAGAAAAACTGCCACTCATGCACAAGGAACTGTAGGCATTAAGAATGCTATTTTAGCAGGTCTTGATACAATCGAGCATGGTATATTCTTAGATGAAGAAGTTATAAACATGATGCTTGAGAGAGATGTAGCATTAATACCAACTCTAGTAGCACCTTACCAAATTAATAAAGGTGGAATCGATGCAGGAATTCCAGAATATGCAGTAAAAAAATCTATGAGAATTGCTGATAGTCATGTTAATAGCTATAAAATGGCTTTAGAAGCTGGAGTAACAATTGCAATGGGAACTGATTCTGGTACACCACTTAATAAACCTGGCAAAAATGCTATGGAACTAGAACTAATGGTAGAACATGGTATGGATGAAGTTTCTGCTCTTAAAGCAGCTACAAGTCTTGCTGCAAAAGTAATTGATAGAAGTGACATTATTGGTTCTCTTGAAGCTGGTAAATATGCTGATATTGTTATTTTTGAGGGAAATCCTATTGAAGATATAAAAATTCTACACAACAAACCAACTTTGATTATTAAAGAAGGTAAAGAAATTAATTAATTTATTGGAGAGATTAATATGCGAGTTATTTTAGTAGATTTATCAGCTAAATACATCCACTCTGGGTTGGCAGTAAAATATCTAAAAGCTGCTTGTGAAAAATCTTTTCCACAAACTAAAATTGTAGAAGAAACTATAAATAGACCTATTGATAAAATTGTAGAAGTTATTTTTAGAGAAAACCCACAGGTTGTGGGTTTCTCTTGTTACATATGGAATATTTCTACTGTTTTGAAGATCTCTGATACTTTAAAAAAAATTATGCCAAAATTGAAGATAATTTTGGGAGGACCAGAAGTTTCATACACTCCTAAAGAAATATTAGAAAATAATGAATCAATAGATTATATTGTCTGTGGAGAAGGTGAAGTTGCATTCCCTAAGTTGCTTAACAATATAAAGCAAAATGTTAATAATACTATTCAAGGAGTTGCAACTAGAACTAACTTGAATAGTAGCTTGGCTGAGATTTTAACTGATTTAAATGATTTGCCAAATCCATATAAAAACATAGCGAAAGAAGACTTGGATAATAAAATTACATATTACGAATGCTCTAGAGGTTGTCCTTATCGATGCAGTTACTGTTTGTCTGGGCTAGCTGGGTCATTAAGATTTTTAGATATTGAAAGGGTTAAAAAAGAAATCTATCAACTGGCTGTAAAAAAGAAAGTTAAGCAAATAAAGTTTGTTGATAGGACATTTAATCATAATAAAGAGTATGCTTACAAAGTAGTAAAATTTCTAAAAGAGTTAGATTGTGAGACTAATTTTCATTTTGAAATTAGAGCTGACTTATTGGATGAGAAACTTATTAATCTTGTAAGTGATGCAACTCCAGGAAGATTCCAATTTGAAATAGGGGTTCAATCTACAAATGAGAAAACACTTAAAGCTATTAATAGAAGTCATCATTGGCCTAAAATTGTAAATAACGTAAAAAGAGTAAAACAATTTAATAATACACATCAACATTTAGATTTAATCGCTGGATTACAATATGAAGA
>CAZCFQ010000177.1:0-3648 GCA_964497955.1 uncultured Clostridiaceae bacterium | reverse complement strand
TATTTGATGTCTCTCTAAATAGAAGTGATCAGCACTTACTTTTTCTAATCCCTTCTGTAAAGCTATCTTGTCAACCATCATAGCTGCAAGTATTGATTTTTCTGCCTCCAAATTCTGAGGGGGAACTCTTTGAATATTATTTGCCATATTTAACCCTCCGCAACTATTTCTTCTATAGCCATCTCCAAATTATCCACAAGTACTACTTCTAGATCACTAAATGTATTAGGAATCTCTAATTTGTTATCACTTGGTAATATAACTTTTTTTGTTCCTGCTTGTTTAGCACCATAAAGCTTTTCAGGTATGCCTCCCACTGGCTTAATTGTGCCTTGGAGGGATATTTCCCCAGTAACTGCTACATCTTGTCTTAATGGTTTGTTTGTTAATGCACTATAAAGAGCTAATGCTATAGCCATCCCAGCTGATGGACCATCAATATTACCTCCACCTACAACATTTACATGGACATCATAATCAGATAATTTTGTATCAGTTAATTTCCTTAAAACTGAAGCAGCATTGAAAACACTGTCCTTTGCCATAGAGCCAGCTGTTTCATTAAATCTAACTTCTCCCTTACCCTCTTCTTTTGCAGGGAAAACAGCACACTCAATCTCTATTGCAGAACCAAGAAAACTAGATACTCCCAAACCTAATGTCCGTCCTATTTGTGGAGTTTCAGAAGATTTAATTCTATTGTACTTATGATTTCTACCACTTTGCAATATTCTTTGAAGATGTTCTTTGCTGACGATTAGATCTTTACGCTTTCCTGTTTGATAAGATACTAAACTATATGCATCTATTAAAAGATTAACTGCTCTTCTACCCTCTATGGTGTATTCACTAATAAGCTCAGCTACACCTGGCTCTAGTTTAACATTTAACCTTTTTGCTGCATCAGTTACAATCTTTTGAATGTCAGTTGAATCTAAAGGACTAAAGAAAACTTCAGCTGCTCGTGATCGTAGTGCAGGGTTAATATTCTCTGGACTACTTGTAGTTGCTCCAATAAGAACAAAATCTGCAGGTGCTCCTTCTTTGAATAACTTTTTAATGTATTCAGGTACTTTTGGGTTTTCCACATCAAAGTATGAGGATTCAAACTTAACTTTCTTATCTTCCAATACTTTAAGAAGCTTGTTTTGCAAAATTGGGTCCATCCCACCGATTTCATCTATAAACAAAATGCCTCCACTAGCTTCTGTGACTAAACCTGGTTTAGGCTCTGGTATACCACCTTCTGCAAATTTTCTCTGTGCTCCTTGATATATTGGATCATGAACTGATCCTAATAAAGGGTTTGTAATCCCTCTAGGATCCCACCTTAAAGTTGTCCCGTCTACTTCTACAAAAGGAGCATCTTTCTCAAATGGTGTAATCTCAAGTTGCTTTGCACTTTCAAGGGCTATTCTAGCTGCAGTTGTTTTACCAACTCCTGGTGGACCATAAAGTATTATATGTTGAGGATATGGAGAAGCCATTCTTGCCATCAAGGCATCAATGGCTTGATCCTGTCCAACTATTTCATCCATACTTTTGGGTCTGACTATTTGAGTTGCAGACCTTGCTAACTTTCTTTCTTTTAGTTCATTAAGCTCCTTAAGTCTTGATTGGGTGTATGGAGTTTCTGGTCCATCTTTTTCTTCAAGCACTTTTTTCTTGAGATCTTTGATGTACTTACTCTGTCTTTCCATTATTAACTTTTGCACTTTTCTATCAATATCTTGTTCGACTTTTCTTCTAGCTATAACTTCAACAACCTCGTCTTCTAACTCATCTAGCTTTCCTTCTAAATCTTCATCAGAATAAGTTGTATCAATCTCACTATCTCTGTAGATTATTCTTTCAAGTGCCAATATTCTATCAGCTGGATTGCTTGAATTAATTAGATCTACTGACTCATAGTTTTGCAAAAGAGCTAAAACATGATCTTGTCCATAGAGATTTTTGATAATTTCATATATAGCACCAATTTTTCGATCAAGTGGTTTGGTATCTAAATTTTCTTCTTTTTTACCATTAACCATATCTTTTAATCGCTTATGCCAGTTTTGCATAACTCCTCCCCCAAACCAATTCCTTATTCACTAATTACCTTTACATTTAATTCTGCTACTACATCTTTATGAAGCTTTATTGGTACAACTTTTTCACCAATTTCTCTGATTGGTTCATCCATTTGCATTTTTCTTCTATCTACATCTATACCTTGTTTTGTTAAAGATTCATTAATATCTTTGTTAGTAACAGACCCAAAAAGTCTTCCATTTTCTCCTGCTTTAACAGTAATGGTAACATCTGCATTTTCAATTTTCTCTTTTAGTTCTTGAGCTGCAGCTAGCTCTCTCTCTGCCTTTTTAGCTTCTTTTTCTTTTCTGCGCTCTAACATTTCCATGCTAGTTTTTGTTGCTTCTACTGCAAATTCTCTTGGAATTAAGTAGTTTCTTCCGTAACCATCAGCTACAGTAACTACCTCACCTTCATTACCTAAATTCTCAACATCTTTTAATAAAATTACCTTCATTTTAATTTCCCCTTTCTTTTAACCATCCTTGGTAGTCAAAAAATATATCAAACAAACCCAATATAATTACTATTTGCATTATAAAAGAGTTAGTTACAATAACAATAAACAACAAGAAGAAAAACAATCTTGATTTAATATATTGCCCAATAAAAGCTATAATCAAAGCAACCCCCTGAAATAAAACAGGCCAAGTTATGACAATACTGATGTTCATTCCAATATAGTTTAGCATTGTTTCTGATTCTGTAAAAAACATCAATATAGTTCCTAATATATATAAAACAGCTATCCACTTTGGAAAACTCCATTGAAATATAGTTGGAACTTTGGGAACATCAAGTTTTAATCTTCTTCCAATAATACCAAAAAACTTAAAGTTAATATATGCAGTCATAAATCCAAAAATTATTAAAACCGCTGGCTTTAAATAAGTAGTTAATAACTCTATTTGATTCCTTATAGCTTCTGTATCAAAGGAAATGCTATCACTAGCTTCTCCAAATGAAAGTATTGATTGTTCATAAAAAGTTATCATATCAGCAAAAATATCAATACCAGTTGCTATTTCTACTACAAATACTACAATTCCAAAGCCTACAGAGCCAACGATAGCTCCTGCAAACATTGTTTTGCCAGTTGAGTACCTTTTTGAACTATATCCTATTACAGTCCCAACTAAAGCAAATAATGTGACAAACATAAAAGCAGATATAATATCCATTAGCAAAGATAGTACAATTGCTGATACAATTACTGAAACTAATCCTGCTTTTAGACCATTTCTCCAGGTCAACACAGCATGAGGAACTGCCAAAACTAACATCATCAACGCTGATATAACTGGGATATACATTACAGCTAACGACAATATTGTAAAAATTGATACTAATAGAGCTGCTTCTGTCAACGAATTAGTTTTCATTCTTTTCCCCCTAAGTTATACCCTTAACATTGTTATTATACCTTAACATTAATGCTTTGGCACTATTTAATAGCTAAATCTAATACTCACATAAAAAGCCCCAGGCAATCTACCTAGGGCTCTTATATATTAATCTACAATATAAGGCAATAAAGCAACCATTCTAGCGCGCTTAATTGCTTGTGTCATCATT
>CAZCFQ010000176.1:1923-3769 GCA_964497955.1 uncultured Clostridiaceae bacterium | reverse complement strand
CATATACAGAGCTTTTCAGAATTTTCAAAAGAATAACATGTTCCGACTATAACAAATGTCAGCAAGTGTAACAACGAGGAGAACAAGGAGTTATTCGGGAGTGCGGAATATGTCAGTCTTCAGAAATTAAATCCGACATTTGGAAAGTGTCGTAATATGGAAAGTATTTATTTATACCATTTATTTTTACAGTTTGTTGGATTGTATTAACACCTGAATATTTCCAGTTTTCGTAATCTTTCATATTATCAAAGAAATGTACAAGAAGTCGATAATTATTTTTCTTCAAATTATAACAACCACAACTTGGACAACATTTATGTTTTTTGAAATCTGATAGTTCAGAATGTTCAACCCAATATGCACCACATTTAGAACATATCTTATCGTATAAACAAATATGAAATCTTACCTCAGTACACATCTTTCTTGCAACTACATCAAGTCGGCTATCTAACTGGCTAATTAAAGTTAATGTACTATCACTAGTTGGAGTACTACATACTTTACGAATTAAAGCAAGAAAGTCACCCATGATCTTATTTTGCTTACTCATGAAACTTCTAGAATTCATTAAGGTATGGGCTTCATCTAGGATTACATTAAAACCTTGATGTTTTTCTCTTGATTCAATCCAGTAATCAGCATTGAATTTAGATTTAAATACTTCTGTACCATTCTTCTTGACTTCAACTAATTCTTTCTTAATTAGCATATCTCTAGTTAACATAATATTTTTGTTAACCTTATATGTACCTCTAGATTTAGTTATTATGTTTGAATATGTAGGAAGTGAATAAGGATTCTCTAAATTATCAACTAATTCTTTAACAGCTGATATTGTTTTACCTGATCCTAATTAAAGTTTAACCCCATCTTTCGACAGGGTTAAACCCCTACATTGCCTAGAAAAATTCTAATCATTGAGCAACCACCCCCTTATATATTTTAAAAATCCTAATCAAGTTTTCTAATCTCCAAATATATTTTATAAGAAAAATAAAAACAGAATATAATAACACCAATAGCAACCCATGTTTCATATGTTAAAACATCTTTATAACTTTCGCTCATATGAATACAATCAGTTACATTAATTGTCACAGGTTTAAATGTTGCAGGGATTGAATAGTTCATTCTCTAGACCTCTTTTTATAATACATAAATAATATGAATACAATAACAGTTGAAAAAATTGCAAGAGAAACATAAATAGTATGTAACTCTTGTAAACTTCCAGCTTGACTATAAATAAAGTCTTGACATTCTTTACCAGTTAAACCTAAATCTAAAAGTGTTTGATTCATTTTTATACCACCATACTTACTAATATAAAACAAGATATTGCAACACCAACAGCTAACAAAATTAACATTAATTTAATAAATCCAAATATGTCTTGCATCTTTTCACCTGCAAAGACTTTTTGTACTATTTGACTTGTTGTATAGTTCTCAAGTATTAAAGGATCTACATTATTAATAATATCTTGTACTTCAGGTCTTTCATCTTTTTGTATAGTTCTAATAATATCTTTTGCTGGTACTGTTTGATTAACTGGTAAACTTACCTTTTCATGATATTTACTTACCCACATTTTAAGGGTACGATTATACTTTAAATACTTCTCATGTACTAAATATCTTTTACCAAATAGTTTGAAAGAATCTTTTTTAACTTCAACAATAAACATTTCAGTATCACCGTTAGTTAATTCAAAATCAGCAACAATTAAAGATGATTGTTTTTTAAACTTAAACTTTAAATTCTTTATACCTTTAAATATGTTAAATTTAGTTCTTCCATCTTTCAAATGTTTTGGTTTTTTATTTTTAATCTTATTCAT
>CAZCFQ010000176.1:0-1823 GCA_964497955.1 uncultured Clostridiaceae bacterium | reverse complement strand
CCACCAAGTGAAACTTTATGTCGTTTAATACTTCTTGTAATTAAACTGCATGAAGAACCACCAACCTTTAAAGAATGTAAGAGTTGTAAAGCAACAATAGATCCTACTTCAGTATCATGTAGTCTTGTATTAAAATCAATACTAGTTAAGTTATCATCTTCAACAACATCTCTATCTAAATTAATTAATACTTCCCTAACATTATTAACTTCTTCTAACTTTTCAACTTCTTGATAAGGATGTATTTCAGTTGTTTTATTAACTATTTGTAAATCTTTATCATCATTTTCTATTGGGTTTATATCGTCAATATCACCTATATTTATCATTTTAAGTAATTATCCTCACTAAATAATATAATGCAAGTAAAACACCTATAACTAAAGCTATTAATAAATAACCTTTATTATACCATTCATCAAAAATGTTTTCAAGTTTTTCAAACACTTCAAACATTTTATTCAATCACCTCAACAGTCTTTGGTTCTTCTTTTTTCAAATTATCATGCAAGTAATCATCAATCTTATTTGCAATATCTGCTGATTTATCATGTAACATTACAACTAAACCTGTTATTTTATATAACAAGAATACAGGACACCATAACAACAACCACAAAATAAATACTTTAACAGTCATTCCTTGACTTGCAAGTTGTATTTGTATCTTTTTCTTTTTAAACCATCGTTTTATTTTCTTTATCATTCTACCACCCTATATTTAGTACCATTTAAATAAAATTTAAAAATTTCATATAAAAACTTAGATCTTGTAATTTCAACATAATTTAATTCAGGATGATTTTCTCTATATAATTTCATACAATCCTCAAATAATGGAATTAAAGAACTTTCAACTGCCCACGATTCATAATGTTTTACCATTGTTTTATAACCCTATTATAACTACTTTATAATATAGTTTATAAAGTTTATGTTACATAATATATATTAACATGGTAAGACTTAATAAAAAAGGTCAGGCTGGAATTCAATCTAAAGTAACTGGTATAATCGTAGGTGTTGTACTTGTAGTTATTTTGATTTCAATGGCACCAGAATTATGGAGTGTTCTAAATACTTCATTAACAGATGGAAACTTAACTGATATTCCATTTTTAGGTTCAATGACTGGATTAATCGGATTAATCTTTGGAGTTGTAATCTTTTTAGGTGCTATTTATGCTATGTTTAAACTAATGTCTGGTTCAAAAAGATAATTAGGTTTAAACTTGTATAAGCTTAACTTGGGAAAGTGGGATGAATACATAACCCACATTTTTATTTTCTTAAAACATTTATAAAATCTAATAAAAACCTTTTTAAACTATATTTCACAGAATATATATTAAAATGGTATCATCAACAAGAAAATCAGTATTTATTATAATGTTTTTAGTTTTACTTTTAACATTATCATCTTTTGCTTTTGCAAGTACAACTTTATTTAATAAAGACACAGACAAAGATAAAAAGATAAAAGATAAATATGATTATGTAACTGTTGATGGTGTTGGTGATGTTTACTATAAAAATAATAAAGTTAAATATATTACTGATTTAGATCTTAATACATATAAAATTAAAGGGGATAAATCTTCTTTAGAATTTCTTGATATTGATACCACAAGTTTTTCTGTTGATGATTATGTAATTAAAGATAAAGTAATTGGTTTCGATTCTTCAAAATATAAAGATAAAGCAGATGATAAATTAACTAATTTTATGAATCCTGTAATTGTTAGAGAAGAACAATTAGGGGTTGCAAAACTTACATTTAACCTTTCTGATGAAGTTGATTCTGATTTTAATGAAACTTCAAT
>CAZCFQ010000175.1:0-3784 GCA_964497955.1 uncultured Clostridiaceae bacterium | reverse complement strand
AAGAATTACTTTAATGAACAAAGTAGCAGAAAATGTTACTGGATGGAACTTTGAAGAGGCAAAAGACAAGAATATATTTGAAATATTTAACATTATAGATGGTATTACCAAAGCTCAAAGCAAAGATCCAGTTAAGCAGGTTTTAGAATGTGGTGAAATTATAGGGCTGGATAAAAACACGGTCTTAGTAAATAAAAAAGGTAATGAAATACCAGTGCAAGATAGTGCTGGACTAATTCATGATAAAAACGGTAATGTGACAGGAGTAGTTATTGTTTTTATAGACTTTTCAAAAAAGAAAAAACAGCAAGAAAGAATAGAGTATCTATCTAGGCATGATAGTTTAACTAAGCTATATAATAGACATTATACTGATGTTAAAGTAGCTGAGATTAACAAAGCAGACAATCTGCCTATGGCAATTTTCTTAATTGATATAAATGGATTGAAACTGACAAACGATGCTTTTGGCCACGCAGTAGGTGATAAGTTGCTCATAGAAGTGGCAAATATTCTTAAGTCGTCGTGCAGAGAAAGTGATATTTTAGGAAGAATTGGTGGAGATGAGTTCTTACTGGCCTTACCAAATACGACTAAAGAAGAAGCAGAAAGAATTCAAGATAGAATTTTACAAAAAGCTTCAGAAACTATGATTGAATCAATTGCAGTTTCTATTGCTATTGGGTTTGAAGTAAAAGAAACTAAAACGCAGAACATTGATGATATTAAGTCAAAAGCAGAAGATAAGATGTATAAAAGCAAGCTCATCTATGGAAAAAGAATGAGGCTTAAAACTATTAGCACAATAATAGAAAGCTTATATGAAAAGGTTGATTATGAAAAGAGTAGCAATAAAAGGGTAGCTGAATTTGCTGTGAAAATTGGTAAAGCAATCAACTTAGATAATTCAAAGCTTGAAGATATTAGGCTTGCAGCTACTTTACATGATATAGGAAAGATAATGATTCCAGAAAAGATATTAAACAAACCCAGTACATTAAGTGATAATGAGTTTGATGTTATCAAAAAGCACTCTGAAACAGGATATCATATTTTAAGAGCAGTTGATGAATATGTCCACGTTGCTGATTGTGTGTTGTATCATCACGAACGATGGGATGGAAATGGGTATCCAAGAAATCTAAAAGGCAAAGAGATTCCTTTAATAGCAAGAATAATTGCAATTGCAGATGCTTATGAAGCAATGACTTCTAAAAGACCTTATCAAAAAGCTAAAAACAAAGAAGAAGCTATTAAGGAATTAAGAAAGAATGCAGGCACTCAATTTGATCCTGAAATATTAGAAATATTTATTGAAAATGTTTTAGAGTAATGCAAAATTATGCTTATAATTTAACCAGCTAAAAGAGTGTGGTATCCTTATTATATAAAGGTTTGGGGGTTGGTATTGTGATTAAAAAAATATTCTTAGTTTTACTTATAGTTTTAATCATATCTGGCTGTGCTAATACTTCTGGTGAAAGTGAGCAGAATCAACAAGCTCAAGATAGAAGCAATGATACTCAATATGAAGAAGTTGCTCCTAAAAAACCTTTAATAGAAGACTTCCCAGTTGTAGAGGAAGCAAAATTAGTAGAATATTTTGATTTTTACGGAACTTATCAGTATACATTTTATACAGAAAAAGAAGAGAAAGAAATAAGAGATTATCTAATAGCTGGCTTAAAAGAAATTGGTATAGTTGCCACAGGTTACAACACTTCACAGTTTACTTCTTATCCTTCAAAGGACATTTCAATGGTTGATGGGAGTAATCAAGGGGCACTCGGGTACATTATAGTTCATCCAAAAGGATCAGCTGATTATGGAGATGTGAAAGGATATACAGTATTGGCTTCAGAGATACTTTTTGACTATGAGCCAATTTATATGGAGCCTATTGAAGTTAGTAACCAGGATTTGTTACCTTTATATAATGATGCTATTTTGATAGAATATGAAGATAATTCAGAAGACTTTATACCAACTAAAAAGTATAAATATTTTGTCAAAATTGATTATTTTAGTGGATTAGATGAGACTGAGTTAATGTTTCCTGAGGTAAAAGAAGTATATGAGTTCTATATTAACTATTTTGAGCAAAATAACTATAGATATGATATCTATCCCAACGAGATTGACGCTACTAAGGGGTCGGACCATGTTATAGTTAATGTGAGTTCTTACGATATATCAGGGGTTTTAGTAGGAGCTAAAATTGAAATGGAAATAGAACAATAAGAATATATAAAACAGTAATTCCCAAAAGTTAACTTTATAAGATTAACTTTTGGGAATTTTTTATCAGTTAAATGTGTTTTTCAATCAATTCTATTAACCAAGCTCTTTCTTCTTCTATCTTGTCAGTTAATCGGGTTAAAGCCATTGGTAGTATCCATTCAGATAGATCGTCATTTGAAAAGGAGTTCATTTTTAAGTATTGGTTTATGTATTCATTTTTAAAATCAGTTTTTATTTTAATTAAAAACTCTTTAATTGAACTATCTAATTCACTAGGAATAAATGGGCTTTCTAAAATTAACTTTGTTTTTGCAACATCACTTAATGGATGGCCATAATATGCATTAGCAAAATCTAATACCTTTATTTTGTCACCAACTAGGATATTATCGGGATGAAAGTCACCATGACATACTGTTTTATAGTTAAACCTTCCCATTAATTTTTTTGTATAATCAATAATTAACTTAATGGTTTTTTGACTGATTGATTCAACTTTTACATTTGATAATTTATCTATAATGGTTTTGTCTAAAACTATATCAGTCGAATGTAGCTGAGTATGAATGTTTGCCATTTTTTTAGCATAGATTTTTAAATTATTTGGATTTGTAATTAAAAGACTTAGTAGTGAACTACCATAGACCCTTTCAAAAACTATTCCATATTTATCCCTAACTTTTTCTTTAGAAAAAACTTTTGGTGATAAAGGCAAATCTTTTAAAAAAGTATATATTAAATATTCTTTTTCTATAGATTTAATAGAAATATTATGATTAAAAAGTTTAATTACTTTGTTTTGGTCATACTCATACACAGTAGCTGTTCTACCTACTCCAATAATTTTTCTGTTCAAGTTAATCACCTTCCAAATTGTTACTAACATTTTAACACAAGTTATATAAAAATAGTTAGTTTACTAATTCAATAACACTTTGTTTTTTGATAATATAAGTTTATATGTAAGGAGAGTGATTTCTGTGAGAAGTGATAAACAAGTAATGAAGCAACTTCTTGATTTTGCAAAGAATGATGAAAGAATAAAGGCAGTGTATCTAAATGGATCAAGAACTAATATAAATGCTCCAAAAGATATGTTTCAAGATTTTGATATCGTTTATGTAGTTGAAGATACGCTAGATTTTATTGATAATAAAGAATGGATTAATACCTTTGGAGAGATTTTAATAAAGCAAGAGCCTGAGTTTAATGATAGATGGATGGGTAGGGATGTTGACTTTACTAAAAGATATGCTTATCTTATGCTTTTTAGAGATGGCATAAGAATAGACCTTTCTTTTCAAAGTATAAAAAGAGCTAAAAAAGCAATACTTGAAGATAAACTAGCAATTAAATTGTTAGACAAAGATAATATTTTACCAGAGATAGATTCACCTACTGATAAGCAATATCACATTAAAAAACCATCTGAAGCATACTTTATAACAAGATGTAATGACTTTTGGTGGTGTATGCAAAATTTAGCAAAAGGTTTATTTAGAGATGAAATTACTTATGTTAAAGAGATGTATAATGGAGTAAT
>CAZCFQ010000174.1:0-3811 GCA_964497955.1 uncultured Clostridiaceae bacterium | reverse complement strand
GTTCATTTCTACATACTTTTCAATAATTTCATCAAATGTAGAATGTGGCATTTTGTCTATTTTTTTTAAAGACACCTCTAAATACATCAAAGGTACAAATCGAAAATTTCCTTTTGCAATATTCTCGGTTCTCACTTCTCCAGCAAAGCTATAAATATCCTCAAATAAGTATCTGTGAATTTTAGAAAGTGCTGAAAACGTACCAACTTCTAGTGTATCAATTATGCCTTTTTCAAAAAGGTCATATGCTTTTTTCTTGCTTATTCTTTCCTCTACTAAAGCTAGCTCGGCTTCTGTTTTAATCCCCAGTTTGTTCTCAAGCATGTTGTTCTCCTCTTTCACTCCTGTTTCTAAATTACTTTATAAGTAACCCATTATCTTTCGTTATTCTAATTTATCTTTTCGATTATCATTTGAAGCTCAGTCACCCGTATTTAGTTTGTTAAGAAACGTTCCAAAACCTCTGTATCTTGCACTACTGCATGGTCTATATCTCATGCTCTTAGTTACATACCCTGCATTGAGCATTAAAGTAATTCGGTGTATGTTTGAAGAAAGAAATATAGGAATAATGGCGTATAATCTTGAAACTATTTTTGCTGAGAAATATGAAAGTATTATCAATTCAATATAATCTACTAAGCATTACAAAACCGCAATTAAGATACACTCCAGTTTATTGAACTTACTAAAAGCTTTTAATAAGAAAATGTCAGAAAATAAACTGATTTCAAATCCTTAGGCACTTATTAAGCACTCATAGTTTTTTGCATATTAGAAATAATAGGTTGCTTCATGCATTAAGCATGTATAACTGTAATTTATATAGCTGTTGTGCATAAATTAGCTTTAGCAAATCAACATTATAGTGAGTTTTCTTTCCATTTAACACTAGGTTTAAACTGCGGTTATATTTCTTTAGTTTCTTTCCAATATTAAGCTCAAGTTAGACCTTTTGTCCTTATGTCAGATAAATTACCTTGTAGAAAATATAGTAATACATGTGAATACAATTATAAAAACTCCAAACAAGTTAATATATCTAAAAACTATCACTTAATAAAAAGTCTGTTATATTCTTATGAATAATACCATCCTGACTAAAATTTATTCGATCCATAGAAAGTACATATTTTGGAAAGTTATCTTCTATCAACTGATAAACACCAAATTCTCTTTTTCTTGTTTTTTCATTCTCCATTAAATAAGAGACTTGATAATAATATGTTTGATTACCCTTTTTCGCTATAAAATCAATCTCTTTATCTTTTACTTTACCAATTTTAACATCAAATCCTCTAGAAAGAAGCTCAATATATACAATATTTTCTAATGTTCTTTCTATGTCTTTAGTATTAGAAAATCCCCTAGCTTGTCTGAACCCATGGTCTGTTAAATAATATTTTTCATCTGTTTTAAGTATTTTTTTTCCTAATGTATCATATCTCGGAATCTTTTTAATTATAAATGCCTGGTTGCAATATTCTAAGTAATTTAAAATGGTGTCTACTGAAATTTTTCTACTTTCATTCTTAAAATATTTTTTTATACTATTAGCAGAGAAATTATGTCCTATATTCTCAAATACAAAAGATAGTATGCGATTAAATATATCTACGTTTCGAATATTATTGTATTGTAATACATCTTTAATCAATACAGTATTATATACATCATTCAGGTATTTATAACTAGGTGTTTCTTCTAAATCAAAATGTTTTAAAAATGGCATTCCTCCAACTTTTATAAATTTTTCAAACAGCTCTTCATTAGTTAAGTCTTTATTCGCAAAAATCTGTATGAACTCACTAAAAGTAAATGGTTGAATTTCAAATTTAACGTATCTTCCTGCTAGAAAAGTTGCAAGATCACCTGATATTAGTGTTGTATTTGAACCAGTTAAGTAGATATCACATTCTCTATCAACTCTTAATCCATTAATTATCTTCTCCCATCCATTTACCAGTTGTATTTCATCAAAGAAAAAATACACTTTTCCTTCTAAGTTTTTTAATAATGGGCCTAAATAATTTGACAAGGAATTAGCATCAGAAATACTTAAAAATTCAATAGACTCAAAATTTAAATAAATTTTGTTTTTACTAGGGACATCACTTAAAAATTCATCTTTAATAATTGTTAAAATCGTTGATTTTCCAACTCTTCTCATTCCAGTTAAAACCTTAATAACAGGTTTATCAATAAATTTTGCTATTTTATCTAAATACTTAGGTCTAATTATATAATCCACTAAACTCACCTCCATACCTTTACATTCTATTATAATCTATAAATCACATTAAGTCGACTTTTTATCGAGTATAGTAGAAACTATCTCATATAATTATCTTAATTTCTATTATACTCTAAATTAAAACTAAGTCTTTTGATTTCTTATATTTTTTGGAAACCTATTAACCATATTTATTACACAACATTTGTCATAAACATTCATTGTACGATAAGTAGATTAAATATTAATATGAACATAGCACTATGATATAATCATAAAAGTAGGAGTGAGTGATTTGGATTTAAATAATACTTTACAAAAATACTTTGGATATAAAGAATTCAAAGAAGGACAAGAAGAAGTAATAAACTCTATACTTAATAAACAAGATACACTTGCAATAATGCCTACTAGTGGTGGAAAATCTCTGTGCTACCAACTCGCTAGTATTATTTTGAAAGGTATCACAATAGTTATTTCTCCTTTAATTTCTTTAATGCAAGATCAAATAAGCAGTTTAGATGAATTAGGTATAAGTGCAACATATTTAAATAGCACTTTAGATAGTCAAGAATACTTTAAGAGAGTTTCTGAAATTAGAGATAATAAATATAAGTTAGTTTATGTTTCTCCCGAAAGATTAGAAAAAGATGCTTTCACTCATCTAGCTAGTAATATAGATATAAGTATGATTGCAGTAGATGAAGCACATTGTATTAGCCAGTGGGGGCACGATTTTAGGCCTAGCTATTTAGCAATCCCAGAATTTATTAAACAATTAAAAAATAGACCCATCCTTTCTTGCTTTACAGCTAGTGCTACAAGTTTAGTAACAAAAGAGATAATTAATTTAATCAATTTAGACAAACCAAACATAATAAAAATTGGTTTTGATAGACCTAATCTCAATTATCAAGTAGTTAAAACTAGTGATAGATATAGTTACTTACTTGATTATTTGAAAACCATTCCAAAAAACTATTCTGGAATCATATATTGTTCTACTAGAAAAACAACCTACAATCTAGCAAAAAAGCTTTATAAAGAAGGCTATGCTGTAAGGCCTTATCATGCAGGCCTAAAAGATAGTCAAAGAGAAGAATTTCAGAATCTATTTATGCAAGATGATATAAACATAATAGTAGCTACAAATGCTTTTGGATTAGGTATTGATAAACCAGATATTAGATATGTTATTCACTACAATATACCTAAGAATATGGAAGCATATTACCAAGAATCAGGTAGAGCTGGTAGAGATGGCTTAGCTAGTGACTGTATCTTAATGTTTAAATCAGGTGATATTGCTAAACAGAAATATTTTATAGAAATTAATGAAAAGCCAGATGATATAAAAGAGTTAGATTATCAAAATCTACAGTATTTAGTTGATTATTGTCATTCAAATCAATGTCTGAGAAAACTAATTTTAGAATATTTTTCTGAAGAAAGCGTTGTAGAGCGCTGTAATAATTGTGGCAATTGTGTAAATGATTTTGAAATGCAAGATATTACTACGGAAAGTAGAATTATCCTTGAATGCATAAATGAAATGGATCAATATTTTGGAGTTAACAG
>CAZCFQ010000173.1:0-3821 GCA_964497955.1 uncultured Clostridiaceae bacterium | reverse complement strand
TTCAATCAGCACCGGTCTCATTTAATCTAGACAATAATATGAAAATAAACTTAATAGATACTCCTGGACATGCTGATTTCATAGCTGAGGTAGAAAGATCTATGAATGTTTTAGATGGAGCGATTCTAATAATTTCAGCAAAAGAAGGGATCCAATCACAAACCTATTTGATTTTTGACACTTTAAAGATGCTTAAAATACCAACTATTATTTTAATTAATAAAATTGATAGAATTGGAGTTAATATATCTCAGATTATTGAAAGCATTAAAACATCTTTATCAGAATTTGCAATATCTGTGCAATCTGTCAGTACTAGTTCATGTAATGTAGGAGAGTTATTTGATTGTGAGTATTATAACTTACTTAATATTCTAACTAAAAAAGATGATAAATTATTATTAGATTATTTAGAAAACGCAGTTAATGAAATTAAGATTAGATCTTCCTTTACTAAGTTAGCCAAAAAAGGTGAGATTTATCCAATACTATTTAGTAGCGCACTTAAGCAAATAGGGACAAAACAACTAATAGATGCAATAAGATTATTCCTCCCTGAACAAAGTATTAATGATTTAGGTGAATTAGCTGGATCTATATTTAAAATAAAACACAATAAAGCACCTAAACAGACTTATGTAAGACTTTTTAGTGGTTGCATAAAAACAAGAGATTATATACAAGATGAGAAAATAACTAGAATTGATATTTTAAAGAATGGTCAAAAAAAGCAATCTGATTGTTTAATGGCTAATGACATTGGTATAGTTTATGGACCAAACTTAAAAGTAAATCAATCTTTTGGGAGAATTAATAGAGAGATGGCAAGTTTAGGAGAGCCTACCTCAAAGATTAGAATAATACCAGTTGAAGACACTACAAAGTTTGATCTTATAAAAGCTTTAAATATAATAACAGAAGAAGATCCATTTTTAGAGTATGAACTAAGTGAAATAAGTAATGATATTTACATTAATATTTTTGGAGAAATACAACTAGAAATATTAACAGAAAGGCTTAACAATGACTTTAGTGTTTCAGTAACTTTTGATAAGGTACAAACTATTTTCAAAGAAACTCCTAAAAGAGTTGGTGAGTTTTCTGTTGAACTATATGATGAAAAATATCCTTTTTATGCCGGGATTGGATTAAAGATTGAGCCTTTATGTAAAAGAAGTGGTGTTGAAATAATTTCTGAAGTATCCACTGGCCACTTATTAAAAACATTTCAAAATGGCATGTTGGATGGAATTAGCAGATATATTGATCAAGGTTTGATGGGGTGGCCCTTGACAGACATAAGGATATCGGTTACAAAAGGACAGTATGATAGTGTAAATAGTACTCCTTCAGATTTTAGAGATTTAGCTCCTATAATTTTAATGAAAGCATTGAAGAAGGCTAAAACAAAGCTACTTTGGCCATTATTGAGTTTTAGAGTAAATATACCTGAGTATGCTATCGGCAAGGTATTAGCAGAGCTAAGTGGCATGAAAGCATTGTTTGGTAAACCTACAAAAAAGGGTTTATCCTATGAAGTTAGAGGAGAAATACCTTCCCATCTTTGCAAAAACTATGAACTCAAACTAAGATCATATACTAAAGGTGAAGGTGTTTTCAGCACTCGTTTTTCTCACTACGAAGAAGCTCCAAAAAATATTGTGGCTATAAGAGAAAAAACAAAGATAGACCCTTCAAATGTTACTACTTACCTAATGGCTAAAAGAGGAATATTATAATTATTAAAGCACTTCTGAATTATTAGAAGTGCTTTTGCTTGTTTATCTTACATATTTTGTTGTACTACCTTTTGTGCTCGAAATTATTTGTAGTTGAGTGGAAAATCTCTCTTTTAGCTCTGGCACATGAGAGATTATACCTGCTTTTCTGCCAGATGATTGTAATAGCATCAAACATTCAATTGCACTATCTAGTGATTCTGGGTCTAAAGTACCAAAACCTTCATCAATAAACATAGTCTGTATGTCTACGCCACCAGCATAAGATTGAACTACTTCTGACAATCCTAAAGCCATAGCTAGTGCTGCTTTGAAACTTTCTCCACCTGACAGTGTTTTTACATGCCGCATCTTCCCAGTATAACTATCTAAAACTTCTAGATCTAAACCGCTTTGCTGATTCTTTCTTTCAAGTGTTTGACTTCTAAAAAGTTGATATCGACCTAAAGTCATAGTTTTTAATCTAGTATTTGCTGCAATAATAATTTCCTCAAGAAAAGATGCTAAAACATATCTTTCAAATGTAATACCCGCAGGGTTTCTTCCCTTAGCTACACTGGCAAGTTCTCCTAAAACTTTATATAGTTCTTCACCTTCACTAATTTCATTAAATAGCTTCTTAGCTTGTTTATATGATTGTTCATTATGCTTTTTCCATTGTTCTAATTCTTTTATTTCATTACTTATTTGTCTCTGATCTTTCTTAATTGAATCTAGCTGTGCTTCTAATAAAAACATATCCTTTTGATTCTTATTTGATAGTTCTTGTTCAAGTTTAAGTTTTTGCTGACTATATTGAATTATGTTATTATTAAATCTCTTTACTGAATCTTTAAGTTCAAACAACTCTTCTTCTTCAAGCAAGCTTTCTTCTACTTGTGTAATTGAACTAAATCCATTTTTTAATATGTCTTTATTTAATTGATTCTCTTGTGTTAATAAATCATTCTCTAAACTTTTCAAATTTTCCTTTATCTCATTAATTTGAGAAGCTAATCCACTTATCTGAAGTTCTAAATCCTTAATATCTTCTCTTGCTTTATCATATTCTTCCTCTTTTTGAAATAAATTAGATTTTATGTTTTTAATTCTTTGATTCAATTTTTCCAAATCTAGATATTGATCAGGAACCTCTTGCTCAGTTACTCTTAATTCTGCATTTAATTCAGCTACTTTTTCTTTTATATCATCAATCTCGGTCTTTATTCTTTCTTTTTTTTCTTTCAATTGATTGTTTTTTTCTAAGCATTCATTCAATTCTGAAGATTTATTGTTTAACTCTTCAATTTTACTTTCTATATTTTCTTTATCTGAATTTAAAATCTCTAACTCACTTACTAACTTATCACAGTTATTAATAATGATATCATATGATACATTTTCTTCATCAACTAAATCACTTATTTCAGCTTGCCTGATTTTTATCTTTTCTTCTTTTAATTCTAGTTCCATTTTAAGATTGCTTAACTTAACATTTAAATCATCTCTTTTATCTTCTAAGTTATGAAAAATTTCTTCATTAATATCTAACTGATTTTTACTGCTTGCTAAACTAGGATGACGTAATGATCCACATACTGGGCAAGGACTTCCTTCTGTAAGATTTGTGGCTAAAGCTATAGCTCTATTCTCATTGCGTTTTTTTTCTTCTTTTTTATACTCTTTATCAACTGATTCTAAATTATTTTTAATTTTTTCGATTTGACTAAAAATCAAATGTTTCTCTTTACTAATTTCCATAATATTTTCAAAGTAAGTCTTGACTTTAATCATTACTTGATGATCGCTTTTTATTAATTGTAGATTACTTATTATATCAACAAGTTCCTCTTTTAGATTAATCCTTTTAGTATCAATCTCAGATTGTAGATTTTTCTTTTCTTCTAAAATGCTCATCTCTTCATTTAATAGTCTTAACTCTTCTTCTTTTCTTTTTAGCTTTTTACTTATCTTATCTTCTAACTCAATAGTATCCTGATACTCTTTAACTCTTTCTATCATACTCTCATAGTTATTTACTTCTTTTGTTAGTTTTTCTCTTTTTAATTTTTCTTCATTGCTATCCAACATATTAAATATATT
>CAZCFQ010000172.1:0-3836 GCA_964497955.1 uncultured Clostridiaceae bacterium | reverse complement strand
TGGGGGAAAAGTACAAGTTAGTAGTGCTAAAGATAAAGGAACAGAAATATTAATCAGGATACCTTTAACTTTAGCAATTGTAGATTGTGTTTTAGCAGAAGTAGGAAGTTCAAAATATGCTATTCCAATCACTTCAGTTAAGCAACTACTCAAAATAGAAAAAGAAGACATTATAAAGGATCCTAACGGAAATGAAATGATTCTTTATGATGATAGAGCGTTAAAAATTATTAGAGCTTATAGAGGAACAGAAAAAGATGACTCAGAAATTCATGATGGTATTTTAGTTTTAATTGAAAACGATGGAAAAGCAATTTGCTATTTAGTAGATGAGATTATTGGAGAATATCAACTTGTTGTTAAGAATTTTCCTAAAATCATCAGTGATGTTCATGGTGTTTCTGGATGTGCTCTATTAGGAAATGGAGATATTAGCTTAATACTTGATCCTTCAAGATTATTAAAATAATAAGTTAAACAATATTGTAATTGTAGCAAAAATGAGATGATAGGGGTGAATAGAATGCAGATGAGTGATAAAGAGTTTCAAGACTTATCTACATATATAAAGATTAATTTCGGAATCAATTTGTCAGAGAAAAAACGCTCCCTCTTAATGAGTAGATTAAGTAGTTTACTTCAAACAAAAAGTTTTAACTCATTAAGTGAGTACTATGATTATGTAGTTTCAGATAACTCTGGTATTGCAATTAGTGATCTGGTAGATAAAATAACAACAAATCACACATATTTTTATAGAGAAAAAAAGCACTTTGATTATCTTTGGGAAAGTGTATTACCTGAGATAGTAGAAAAACAGAAAAGCCAAAGAGATATTAGAATTTGGAGCGCAGGTTGTTCTAGTGGAGAAGAACCTTACACTATAGCAATGTTATTAATAGAATACTTTAGCAAAAATCCTCATTTTTGGGACAAAAAATTGTTAGCTACAGATATATCTTCTAAAGCTCTAAAAATAGCAAAAAAAGGTATTTATGAAGAAGAGAATATAATGAACTTACCTACTGGCTGGAAGAATAAATATTTTAAAAAAGAAGATGATGAGAAATATAAAGTAAAAGATAGTGTGCGAAAAGAAGTAATATATCGAAGGCTAAATTTAATGAGTCCATTCTCTTTTAAGAAAAAGATGCATGTTATATTTTGTAGGAATGTAATGATATATTTTGATAACGAAACAACCAATTATTTAGTAAATCAGTTTTATAATTGGCTTGAACCAGGAGGTTATTTATTTATAAGCCACTCAGAAAGTTTAGACAGACGGAAAACTAACTTCCGTTACGTAAGACCATCAATATATAGAAAAGACTGATCAAAATGAAAAATAAGAAAGTAAGAGTTCTTGTAGTAGAAGATTCACTTTTTTTTGCAAAGATTTTAGAAAAAAAATTATCTCAAGATAGAAATATAGAAGTAGTAGATTATGCCACTGATGCATATGATGCAAGAGATAAAATCATTAAGTATAGACCAGATGTAATGACCTTAGACGTTGAGATGCCAAAGATGACAGGGATAGAATTTCTTAAGAAACTAATGCCACAATATCCTATTCCAATTGTAGTTGTAAGTGCACTAGATGATAAAGTATTTGATGCATTAAATGCAGGCGCAGTAGAATTTGTTAATAAACCTAATACAGAAGTACCAATGAATGAGTTTATTGATAATTTATGTGAAAAAATAAAGATTGCATCTGAAGTAAATGTTTCACATTATAAAGAAATCACAAAAAGAACTTATAGCAGACAGCAGTTTTCAAAAAGTAGTAAGTTTAAATTAATAGCAATTGGATCATCAACCGGTGGAACAGTTGCATTGCAACAAGTTTTGAGCAAGTTTAACAAAGAAGTTCCTGGAATAGTAATTGCACAGCATATGCCCCCAGTATTTACAAAGATGTATGCCGATAGATTAAATAGAGAACTTATTTTAGATATTAAAGAGGCAGAAGAAGGAGATTATGTTGAAAATGGAAAGGTGTTTATAGCACCAGGCAACTATCATATTAGAGTAAAAAAAATAGGTAGCAAGTATAAGATTAAGTTAGAAAAGGGCAATGAAAAAAATAAAGTCAATAGCCATTGTCCATCTGTAGATGTTTTATTTGATTCAGTAGCAAGTCAAGTCAAAGAAGAAGCAATTGGAATTATTTTGACAGGGATGGGAAAGGATGGTGCTAAAGGTTTGAAGCGAATGAGATCTAAAGGTGCTATAACTATTGGGCAAGACCAGCAATCGTCAGTTGTTTACGGAATGCCAAAGGAAGCGTATAGAATTAATGCATTAGATTATCAAGAACCTTTAGAAAAAATTGCAGATAAAGTGATAAACATAATTAAAGAGAATTAATGGTTATTAGTAAATTAATATTCAATCAGGACGATATAGTTAGTAAGATTAAAAGAATACGGAGGAGTTATCTATGGGTTTATTTAAAAACATGAAGTTAAGAACGAAACTAGTAGCAATAATGTTATTTATCAGTTTAGTCCCTTTAATTGGCGTAGGTTATATGATGTATACTCAAAGTGCAAATGAGCTCGAGTCATCAGTATATAAGAGCTTAAATATTTTTGCAGAAGAAAAATCTAATACTATCGAAAGCTGGTTTGATAATCTTTATGCAAATGCTAGAGTCTCAGCAAGAACAAGTACAACATATGAAAACTTAGCTATCTTAGAAAATGTAGAAGATGTTACTGATCCACAATATATTGAACGACTTGAAGAAATGGATAACAGTTATGCAACAATGAGTGAAGATTTGAATCTTTCATTCATTTTCATAACAGATAACTACGGAAAAGTACTATATTCAGATTTAGAAAGTGTTATTGGAGCTGATTTGTCATCAAGAGATTATGTACAACAATCTTTACAAGGCAATGAGTACAATTCTGACATATTTTATTCAGATGTAATTGATAAGCACTGTATAGCGGTTACTTCGCCAGTAAAGGAGAATGGAGTCAATGGAGAAGTAATTGGAACTTTTAATATAATTATCAATGCAGAAGATATTACAGCACAGGTTACACAAGGTATGAGTAACCTTGGAGAATCAGGAGATGCATATCTTATTGATAGTAATGGATTACTATTAACTAAACCTTTATTTGGTAACCTGACACCTTATGAAGATTCAGTAAGTACTAAAGCAACAAATGAACTAGGAAGTAATATAGCTTCAGGGAATGAGAGTTTCGTTTATCAAAATGAATATCTTGATTATGAAGATGAAGAGGTATTAGGGTACTCACAAGTATTGACTTTAGGTAGGACTAATTTTGGTCTTATAGTTGAAGTTTATACAGCCGAAGCATTTGCAGCGATAAATTCTATGCAAACACAGATAATTACAATAATAGCTATAGCAGCAATAATAATTCTAGTTTTAGGTTTTTATTTTAGTAATACCATTAGAAAACCAATTCTTGAAGTAGCAAAAGCTGCAGATAAGCTTGCAATAGGAGATATTGATATAGATATAGAAGCTACAAATAATGATGAAATTGGCCAGATGACTAATTCTTTTATTAAAGTAGTTGAAAACATTAAAGATCAAGCAGAAGCAGCAGAGAATATAGCTAGTGGTAATTTAGATATCGAAATAGTAGAAAAGTCAGAAAAAGATATTTTAGCAATAAGTATGAAAAAAGTTGTTAGCTCATTAAATAAGTTGATCAGTGAAACTGATGATTTAGTAACTGCTGCAATTGAAGGTAAGTTAAATACTAGAGGTGAAGCTAATCAGTTTGAAGGTGGATATAAAGATCTAGTTTTAGGAGTTAATCAATTAGTTGATACTT
>CAZCFQ010000171.1:0-3879 GCA_964497955.1 uncultured Clostridiaceae bacterium | reverse complement strand
TGTGATATAATAAGTGCGTAAAATAATAATTTTACGCACACAAGGAGTGAAAACATGAAGGTTGACCAAATAATCGAAGAATTCATTCAGTATTTAGAACATGTACGTAATTACTCCCCTCTTACAATAAGTAATTATGCTTCAGACCTTAAAATTTTCTATGAATTTTTGGACGAGAAATTAGAGTTATATAAACTTGAAGATATTAATGACTTTGCTATTATTAAGTTCATTACTTACACTAAACGTGATTTAGGTAATTCTCCTTACGCTTCAGCAAGAAAACTTAGATGTCTTAAATCTCTTTTCAGATATGCAATCGAAAGAAACTATATTCAAATAAACCCCACTGCAACTATTAGAGAACCAAGGATCGAGAAAAGTTTACCTACCTATTTGACTGTTTCTGAAACTAAAAGATTACTTAGCTCTATAGATGGAAATTTTAAAGAACGTGATTTAGCTATATTTATGATATTTTTATTCTGTGGTGTTAGAGTTAGTGAGTTATCAAATATTGATATTAGCGATATAGATTTTATAGAAGAAATTCTTAAAGTAACTGGTAAAGGAAATAAACAAAGGCTTATACCATTAAATGATGTTGTTATAAATGCAATTGAAGATTATATTAGTGTTAGACCTAACTCCCCCTCCTCTGCTCTCTTCTTATCCTATAGAAAAAGTAGATTATCAGTGAGAGGTATTCAAAAAATTGTAAAGGATTATGTTAAAAAAAGTGGAATAAAAAAAGATATTTCACCGCATAAGCTAAGACACACTTGTGCTACAATGTTATATGATGAAGGCACACTTTTAGAACTAAAAGAATTGCTTGGACATGAGTCAGTTGCAACTACTCAAATTTATGCTCATACAAACACAGATCAACTTAAAAAATTAACGTCAAAGAACCCCTTATTACGTGTGTTAAGGGAAGATGAAGAAAAATAATATTTAAAAGGGAAGGTAAAATGGTTTCTAAAAACTTATTAAATAAATTAATACCTATTAAAAGAGCTTTGGGTGATTTTGATATGATTGAAGATGGAGAAAAAGTAGCTGTAGGAATTTCAGGTGGCAAAGATTCATTGACTTGTCTATTTGCACTTAAGACACTACTTCCTATTCTTCCGGTAAAATATAAGCTTTATGCTATAGCAGTGGACTTAGGATGGGACTATATAGATGATAATAAATACAATTATGATGATATTAAGAAATTTTGTATTGATAATGAGATAGTTTTTATCCGTGAAAAAACACAAATAGCTGAAATAGTTTTTAAGCATCGTAAAGAAAGCAATCCGTGCTCACTATGTTCAAAAATGCGAAATGGAGCTTTGATCAATCGAGCTGTTAAAGAAGGTATTTATAAAATTGCATTAGGGCATCATCTGGATGATGTCATTGAAACGGCATTAATGAGTATGTTTTTCTCTGGTAAGATTGATGCATTTACACCTAAAGCTTATTTAGATCGTATGAAAGTAACATATCTTAGACCCCTTATTTATATGAGAGAAAAAGAGATTAGAAGTATTGCTAATTCATACGAACTGCCTGTTATGGATGTAAGTCTTTGTCCTGCAGATGGTAATACAAAAAGACATTATATTAAAAGTCTACTTTCAGAACAAGAAAAGTATGATCCTGAAATTCCAATACGCATTTTTTCTGCAATAAAAAAAGATGTATGGAAGATATAAAATAAAAAGCACCTATTGTATTCAATTATCGTTCTTTGAATATACAATAGGTGTTTGTTTATATTGACAAAATATTTTGCACAGCTTCATGCATTCTATCATCTACCATAGTTTCGGTTGTTATTTCAGAAAGTTCAGTGAAGCTAATTTTACCATCTAATATACCAACCATCTTACCATGATTATTATTAATCAATGCTTTAACAGCTTCAAAACCAAACTTAGTCCCTAATCCTCTATCTACTGTAGTGGGTGTACCACCTCTTTGCACATGACCTAATACAGTTAGTCTTACTTCCATGCCTGATTTAGCCATTATTTGATCAGCTACATCTCTTCCGCTTGCAGCTCCTTCAGACACTATGATAATATGACTTTTCTTACCTTGTTTATATCCTCTCAGAATTCTTTTAACAATTCCATCGATATTCCAATCATATTCAGGTGCAATTACACTCTCGGCTCCAACAGAAATAGCAGCTTCACAGGCAAGAAAGCCTGATGTATTACCCATTACTTCTACAACAAAGATTCTCTCATGACTTAATGCTGTATCTCTTAATTTATCTACAGCATCAGTAATGGTGTTAAGACTAGTATCTGATCCGATACTTTGTTCAGTGCCACTAACATCATTGTCAATTGTTGCTGGTATACCAACTACTTTAATGCCATGTTTTTCTAAAAGATTAGCTCCTTTCATTGAACCATCTCCACCTATGACTATCAAAGAATCTATACCATGTTCTTTTAAGTTTTTTAATCCTTTATTAAAACCTTCCTTAGTTTTAAACTCATTACTTCTAGCAGTTAATAAGAAGGTCCCTCCTCTTTGTATGATATTGCCTACATCTCTTGAGTGAATCTCAAAGAAATCACTTTCAATAACTCCTTTATATCCTCTTTAATCCCAATTATAGGAATAGAATGATAGATTGATGTACGTACTATAGCTCTTATAGCTGCATTCATACCAGGAGCATCTCCTCCACTGGTTAAGACGCCAATTTTATTTATTTTCATAAAAAATCATCCTCCATTGCTTAATTTACGCCAATCAAGATTAAGATACTTGACATAATATCATTATCTTTGCTATTATAATAAAGGTCTTTACAAAGGGGTGTAGCTCAACTGGTAGAGTAGCGGTCTCCAAAACCGTTGGTTGCGGGTTCAATTCCTGCCGCCCCTGCCAAAAAGAAGCAGCTATTAATTTAGCTGCTTCTGATATTTTAAACCTAATTTTAAAACTTTAAGCACACTTTTTGCACTAGAATAAAGATTCCTATCAGTATTTTTTATTGCTATTTTAATTTCTTCAGAAGAATTATTAATAGATAAAAAAGAAACGTTTTGTTGATCTTTAATGTATACATCCGGACTTATCTTACCACATAAAACTATAGAATATTTATTTAGTTTTCTAGCTTTATCCAATAACAAGCCAGGCCCTTTACCAAAAAAAGATTGTTTGTCAAAAGAACCCTCACCTGTAATCACTAATTGCACTTTATTCAATATTTGATCAATACCAGCAATGTCAAAAGTGAAATTAGCACCAGATTTCAATTCTGAATGTATTAAAACTCGTATAATTGATGGCAAGCCACCTGCTGCTCCATCTCCAGGTTTATTTCCTATTTCTATATTTTTTTCTTCATTAAAATAATTATAAAAAATGTTAGATAATTCTTCACATTTTTGAATTAGATATTGTGTTTCTGCACCTTTTTGTTTTGCATATGTATACGCTGCACCATTTTTACCTAATAACTTATTGTTTACATCACATAAGAATGTAATTTTAAGATTGTCTGGCAAAGTATCTAAAGAAGAATGATCTATCTTTTTTAACTTCAATAACTGACTTGGTGTTTTAAGTTCTTTGTCATTTTCATCAAGGAATTTAACTCCTAAAGATCTTAAGATCCCTGTCCCAAGATCATGAGTTGCAGAGCCTCCAATCCCTAAAAATATATCTCTAGCACCTTTTTCTATGGCCTTTCGAATCAATACACCTGTACCATAGCTAGTTGCTTCAAAGATTGATTTTGGGGTTGGTTTAATTAAATGAACACCACTTGCTTTAGCCATTTCTATATATGCAGTGCCAGAGTCTTTATTAAACAGAATTGTTGTAGTTATAGGTTTTCCCAAGGGGTTTACAGTA
>CAZCFQ010000170.1:0-3900 GCA_964497955.1 uncultured Clostridiaceae bacterium | reverse complement strand
TTCTTACTATTTAATATTCAACTTTGTTTGAATAATATCTATTTTATCAAATTACAAATTACCATATCTACTCAAGTATATCAAATTTCTATAAATAATGTTACTTGATTTAATACAGTTTGTTGGATCCTAAAGAGTTAAATGATAAAATTAAATCATAAGTGAGTGATTTCTAATTATTAGATTCTAATAATGATTCAAAGAATCAAATGTAGAGTTTTATCAAAGTGATCCATAAACAGCCCCTTAAATAAAGAATATTGTGTAAAATGAGTAAAGCTATATATATTAATAAACTTATATAGCAATACTTCTAAAGAGATAGGAAGGAACTAAGCTGTAAATAGAAAAATATTAATTAAGTAGAAGTTTTAGAGTAGATAATGAAGTTTTCAAATACCATGGCTATATTTATGAAAAATGTATATAAAATCGAAGCTGTTTTATTGATGAATTGATTGGAAAGCATCTATAACAAAGTGAATCTTTGCTTTCTTTGAGCTAAATTATATTTAAATATGAAAGCTATAATATCTTATTTCTTTGCAAGTTTATTAATTAATTGTATGAGAATCATAAGCGGATTTTATATTAATTGATAGTTTTATGAATGAGTTATATACTTATTTATATTAGAAGAGACAAGTATGCTAAAATTACTATTAGGATAATCCGTATTAATAGTATGAAGGAGGAATTATTCTGAACGCAATCGGTATCGGTGATAATGTATGTGACAAGTACCAGCACTTTAAAATGATGTATCCTGGAGGACAAGCCTTAAACTTTTCAGTATATACTAAGATGTTAGGATTTAACTCTGCATTTCTAGGTGTATTTGGAAATGATGCTATAGCTAATCATAATATCAACGTATTGAAAGAACTAAGTATTGATATATCTCATTGCAGATTTTATGATGGTGAAAATGGTTACGCAGTAGTCGACTTAATTGATGGTGAAAGAGTTTTTATTACTTCAAATAAGGGGGGGGTTCTAAAATCTAATCCCATTAATCTATCACAGGAAGATCTTAACTACTTGAGTAATTTTGACATCATTCACACTAGTAACAACAGTTATATGGACTCTCAATTAGAAACCTTAGCTTCTTTAGGATCAGTGCTATCATATGATTTCTCTACAGCATGGAAAGATGATTTACAAACAGCTAATATTTGCAAACATATTAACTTTGGCTTCATGTCCTGCGCAGAACTAAGCGTGCAAGAAGTAAAAAACCAAATGGAGTCTGCCCATACTATGGGAACAGATATTGTGGTAGCGACACGTGGTAGCAAAAATACCTTCGTATATAATGGAGAACGCTTTTTTACATCAAGCCCTAGAGAAATTCAAGCTGTTGACACTTTAGGTGCTGGGGATTCTTTTATAGCTACTTTCATAACTTCTTTTGTCCAAAATATCTGGCATCATGAAGAGTTACATGAAAAAGAATATGTCAAGAGAATGAATGACTGCTTAGAGATCGCTAATGATATGGCTGCAAAGACATGTATGATGATGGGTGCATTTGGCTATGGCACTAAACTAGTTTAGTAATTAATAATACTAGAATGTAATTATTCGAACTAGAAAATAACATTATTAAATTGCTTATTTTTACTTAACTATTTATACAAAACTCTTAATAATAGTAAATATCAAAGGAGATTATATATAATGAAAATGGAAATTAAAGAAATTGTAAGTGCAGTAAAGCAAAAAATGGATACTAGAGGTGGACTTAAATCAGTATATTTTGTTGCTTTAGGTGGCTCTTTAGCATCTTTATATCCAGCAAAATATTTACTAACTAATGAATCAAAGAACTTTGGAGTTTATGCTTATACAAGCAATGAATTTATATATGCTGATCCTAAAGGTTTAGATGAAAATTGCCTTGTTGTTCTTTGTTCATTAAGTGGGACAGCTGAAACAGTTGCAGCAGCAAAGTACGCAGAAAGCAAGGGCGCTATTACTATAACTATGACTGGATCACCTAAGACTGAAATGTACAAAAGCGGGGAATATAAGATTGTTTACAGTGATATAAATAAAGAATTGTACTCCGATTCAAATCAATCGAACGCTTTAAGATTAGCTTTTGAAATGTTGAAGCAGTTTGAAGGTTATGAGTACTATGAAGAAGCAATGGAGGCATTCACTAAAATAGATGATATATTTATAAATGCTAAGAAAAAGTTTACAGAAAAAGCTATTAAATTTGCCATAGATTATAAAGATGAGGATATTTTTTATGTTTTAGCCAGTGGACCACTATTTGGAACTGGTTACTCAATGGTATCTTGTCATCTAATGGAGATGCAGTGGAAAAATGCTTCTGTAATTCACAGTGGAGAATTTTTTCATGGACCGTTCGAAGTTACAGGTGAAAATTCAGTGATGATTCTTATTAAAAGCATTGGAAAAACTAGATTTTTAGACGAACGTGCTGAGATTTTTTTGAATAAATTTGCTAAAAAATTTGTTGTTTTAGATGCTAATGATACTAAATTAAATGAATTAGACAGTTCTATAGCTCAATATTTCAGTTCCATCATCATGGTTCCAATAGAGAGATATTTTGTATCTAAAATGGCTGATGTTAGGAATCATGCTATGAGTAGAAGGAAGTATATGTGGCAGTTTGATTATTAGAGCTAAACTGTATCAATAATGAATCGATTTATTTACAATACTTTTATGTATTCAAGGTTGAGATATGGTAGTCCTATTCATCGCGCTTAATAAGTATTAGTATGTACTACTAAGAGTCATACATAACACAGCAAACCAACTTAAAGTGTTAACTAAAAACTAATATGTTTAGTTTGAGCATTATTAGCCTTCCAGCCATCAAAGATTGGAAGGCTAATTACCCTATTAGTATATAAACCACTAACCTTTTCTAAATCATCCTCAAAAATTACTTTTCCTGTAAAACCATTATTACTATTATTTGTATTGCACCTATTTTCTTTAATTATGATAGATCAAAGCACCTATAAAATACAGTTTGAGAATCTAACTTAGAAAGAACTGTTGCTGAATTTTATTAAAATAAAGCATACTATTAACTTAACACCTACAAAAGAATACCTAGTATACCATCTAGAGTACCAAATAATACATATTAAGCTTTTCTGTTGTAACTTATATTAAAAAATTTAACCTGCCAAGGGACTTTCTAAAAAGCAAAATATAACATCTAAAGTTATGTCAATCTCTTTATGTTAACTAAGCAATCTACTTGATAAGAATATTAAATCTGTTGATAATCAATCTAAGACTATTTCAATGAAATAATTTAATTGAAAAAATATTCATTTTTAGTATTGACTATTATTGAGTTAAGAACTGATATAGTGTTTGTGGTTACATTAATACTCTACTTTATTACAAATCTATTTCTAACCCTAATACTAGTAACTATTTAGTTATTAATACATTTTATTAATACAAGCATTTTGGCAAAAATGATTAACTATTTGATAAAACCAAATGCAGTGATTAGTAAACCGTGTTTTGAACCAGATAGTGAATTCTGAATTATTAAACCCAGATTGGATGTGTATGATGGGTGAAGCAAAAACTTTCTTTGGTTTTAGTAGAACATAATTTTACTAAAAGAGAATTGTAATAGAACCTTTTACTAATTAGATTGACTAAAATATATTCATTCTATAGAATAATAATTGAAGTAAAAATTAGAACTAGCATAACTGTAAATGTAGTAGAATAAACAAAGGAGGAAGGACATGTCAACTGAAAAAATATTTGATCAAAATCAACAGGTTGCTTTAGACTTTTTAGAAAGTTGTGAGACTAAGAAAAAGTTAGCTGAAATTAGTGATGCAATATGGTCTTATGCAGAATTAGGATTAGAGGAATATAATA
>CAZCFQ010000169.1:0-3907 GCA_964497955.1 uncultured Clostridiaceae bacterium | reverse complement strand
TGTGACCTACGGATTAGAAGTCCGTTGCTCTGTCCAGCTGAGCTACAGGCGCTTACTCAACAAAAGTGATGATAGCATATATCTGCTAATCAGTCAAGGGATTTCATCTCCAAACTGATGGTAATATTCTACTTAATTTTTGCATAGCCTTTGCTCTATGGCTATATTTGTTTTTTTCACTAGGTGTCATTTCTGCATAAGTTTTATTAGCTTCTGGTACAAAAAACAGTGGATCATAGCCAAAACCATTATTCCCTTTAGGTTCATCTATAATTAATCCATCGCAAGAACCTTCAACAATTTGAACTGAATTATTTGGAAATACTAAAGCAATTGCTGAAATAAATTTTGCAGTTTTTTTTTCTTTCGGAACATTTTTTAATTCTTCTAAAAGTTTTTTATTGTTTTCCCGATCAGTAGATTCATCTCCAGCATATCTAGCTGAACAAACCCCAGGTCTGCCATTTAAAACATCAACAACCAAACCTGAGTCATCTGCTAATGATGGATAACCAGTGTGTTCCATGTAAGCAGTTGCTTTAAGTCTTGCATTACCTCTAAAAGTATCTTCTGTTTCAGCTACATCTAGAGGTTTATCTAAGTCATAAGTAGTAACAATTTCTATTTTATACGGAGCTAATAATTCACTAAACTCTTCAATTTTTCCTTTATTACGTGTGGCTAAAAATAATTTATCCATAATAATTTTCCAGAACTTGCTTTTGTATCTGGATTAACCTCCGTATTCCTTTATTTGCTAACAATAGCATTTCATTTAGTTGTTTTTGTGAAAAAGGCATTCCCTCTGCTGTTCCTTGTATTTCAATATATTCATCTTTGTCATTCATAACAACATTTAAGTCAACTTCTGCAGCAAAATCTTCGCTGTAACAAAGATCAAGAACTATTTTTTTGCCAACAACACCCACACTTACTGCCCCGCAGTGACTTATGATTGGGTTTTCATTTAATACTTTATCATTTAATAACTCATTAATTAGAATTGATAGAGCTACAAAGGCTCCTGTTATAGAAGCTGTTCTTGTACCACCATCTGCTTGTATTACATCACAATCAATAGTAATTGTTCTTTGCCCTAATTTTTCTAAGTTTATTACTGATCTTAAAGATCTACCTATCAATCTTTGAATCTCTTTAGTCCTTCCACCCACTTTATATCTTTCTCTATTGTTTCTTTGAGGTGTTGAAGAAGGTAACATTGAATATTCTGCTGTTAACCAGCCTTGATTCGAATCAGCTAGAAATCTAGGGACATCATAACTCACATTTGCAGCACATATTACTTTTGTATTACCAGTTGATATTAATACACTAGCTTTATTATGATCTAGAAAATGTGGTTGAATGTCTATTTTTCGTAAATTATCATTTTCTTTACTATCACTTCTCATATAATCACTCTTCCTTTAACTAACTGCATTCTAATTTTATTATTTTTTCTATTCTTATACAAGTGTTTTATATATTATACATGGAATTATTAAATAAAAAGAACCAGCTTATGCTAGTTCTTCCTTAGTCATTTTATCATAGAGCAAACTCATTGATTCTATCATTTGTTGACATTGATGGTTACTAGCATGCTCTAAAACTTCCTGTAAATAATTTTTTCTTGCTATCATTACATGCCTTAATACTTCTTCCCCTTTATCAAGCACATGAATTCTTATAACACGTCGATCATTTGTGTCTCTTACTCTTTCAACTAAGCCATTTCTCTCCATTCTATCAATAAGGTCAGTAGCTGTACTACAAGCTAAATACATTGCTTCTCCTAACTCACCAATAGTCATATCTCCATGTTTTCTTAACACAAGTAATGCATTAAATTGAGGAGGAGTGATTTTAAAATCTGTTAATATATCTCTTCCTCTTCTTTTTATAATTGCACTAATTTTTCTAAGTAAAAACTCTAATTCCTCAACCTGAGCATGTGTAATTGTGCTTTTTGATTCCACTCAAATGACCTCCATTAATTTCTTAATTATACTTTAGCAAAGCAAAGAAAAGCAGTCAAGAATCTACTTATACAAGAAGAATCTTTCTATTGCTGCTACTATATTTCTAGCTATCTCCATTTGGCCTGTTTCACTTATTAAAAATGCTCTTTCAGAACTATTATTGATAAAACCCATTTCCAGTAAAACGGATGGCATCAATGTGTGTTGGGTAAAGAATATTTCAGGCCAAGGCTTTATACATCTACTTCTAAATCTTGTTGCTGTAACTAGCGCATCTTGTATTGCTTTTGCTAGTCTTTGATTCTCTGCTTTTGGATAATATATAGTTTCTACACCACTTGCAGTTCCATATCTTGTTGAATTTGTATGAAAACTAATAGCAATGTCAGCATTCATTTCATTAGTAAAATTGGTTCTTTCACTTAAAGTGGCACTTTTATCACTATCTCTAGTCATTACAACTGTTACACCCTTATCAAGGAGTATATCTCTAACTTTAAGTGCTACATCTAAGTTTATATCGCTTTCATTAATTCCACCAGAACGTGCTCCTGGGTCTCTTCCTCCATGACCTGGATCAAGGGCAATTACTTTTCCATCTAGTGATGAACTTAATAACTCTAATTTCACATAATCACTATATCCTGTCGTATTTAACTTATATGTTCCTATGTCACCAATTGCTACATTTAATTCTGTACTATCACTACTATTTGTTGTAAATACTCTTGAAGCTATTTCTCCTTCTAGCTCAAATGTTTGTTCAAGCTTTGAACTGGTATATAAAAGGTCTAGCATTAAATTATCTTTAAGCTGATTTTGATATATTGTAAACCTTGCTGGTAAATCAAAAAACATTTCAACTGTTACTTTTCCTGGATCTTCAGTAACTCTTACATCCTCTAAAACACTGCCTAAATCTACCATAATCTTATTATCTACTTGTTTGTGTCTAAATGCAATTGGTTGACTTAAAACTATTTTCACTATTGAGTCATTTTCTTGCGATAATATCTCATTACTAATAACCAAGTCCGGTAAATCAGATATTGTTATATCACTTTTATGGGTATCTTTTATTGTTATTTCAAGTTCTTTTGCTACAATATCACTTTGGTTAACACCATTTAATAACCTATCATTTAATCCAACTAAATAATCAGCTATAAACCCGCTTTTACCATCTTCAGTTGTTACTTTAACCCAATCAGGTTGTCTTTCATTAACAGTTAACATAGATCCTCTAGGAATTGTATCTACTACAGAATAATTAAGACCAGGACCACTTCTAACATTAACATTATCTCTTTTCAGCTCAAGATCAATATCAAGGAGCCAATCAGCTACCCATACGCTTTGGTTATCAAAAATCACTTGATACCAACCACTTGTCTGTCCTGTAACTTTAAGTTTTGTTCCACCATCTAACGTAGCAACAACTGTATCTTTGTCTGCAGTTGAAGGTTCACTTCTTACATTAACTTTAGCTGAGCTAATAACTCCAAATATTTCTTCTTTATCATCCACTAATCCTTTAAGGTCATAAGCTACTTCTTGGGTAGTATTAATTTCAAAAGAGTGGTTTGTTAAGCCAAACTCAATTTGATCATTTGGGTCTTCTTGTTCATTGTCTTCATTATCCTCTGTTTCATTAGGTTCTATTTTATTACCATTAGGATTAGGAGAATAATATATTGCTAACTTACCATCTATTTTCTCTATATGAGGGTATCCTTTTGTATTTGTTAAATCTAGTACTACTCTAGATGTTAATGGTGAAACTTGAAACTGACTTGCTCTTACAGATTTGATATAATCTCCTCCAAAATCATCTAGTTTCAAAACGCCATTACTATCTAAATTAGACTCTTTTACATCAAACTCTGTATTAACAAAGTCAATAACATATCTATCAGGATTAGGTA
>CAZCFQ010000168.1:0-3934 GCA_964497955.1 uncultured Clostridiaceae bacterium | reverse complement strand
GTAATACCATCTATAATATTAAATACTTTAAATAAATACTTGCCTTTTGCATCCTCAAAGTTCCATCCAGTAACATTTTCTGCTACTTTGTTCATTAAAGTAATTCTTCCATTTATATCTGTAGCTATAACACCATCTCCAACAGATAAAAGCGTTGTTCTAAAGTGTTCTTTTTCAAGATGTAGTAATTCTTCCATTTCTTTTCTTTCCGATATATCAACATCAAAAGAGAATAATTCTTTGCCTTTATCAGACACATTAATAACTATATGACTTGATAAAACATTTACAAAAGAACCATCTTTTCTTCTCAATTTTAACTCTTCTGTTTTTATATTTTTCTCATTATTGAATAATTCGTGGAACTTCTTTCTTCTATGTTCTTTTAATTCTTTTGGAACAATCAATTCAATTACATTTTTACCCATTGCTTCAACTTCAGTATATCCATATATTTTTTCAGATGCTTTATTCCAATAAGTTACTTCACCTTTACTATCAAACCCTTGTACACCAATTGATTCAATATCAGTAAATAAGCTTTTAAACCTTTGTTCGCTTTCTTTAAGATCAGTTAAATCAATGTGGCTTCCAATAGTAAGGTTTGTATATGAGCCATCCTCATTTTTTAGCTTTTCACCTCTAGCCCAAATCCAAGCCCAACTCCCATCTTTCCTTTTCATCCTAAAATGATTTTCATATAATCCCTCAGGATTACTGATATAATCTTTAAAAATCTTAACAGCCTCTTCTTTATCCTCAGGGTGTAAAAGATCAATCCAGACTTCTTCTAGATTATTATCATTATCACTAAAATCTTTTGAGTCAAATCCTAGTAGTGTAAAATATTCCTTGCTACACCACTGGTAATTCTTATCTTCATAGTATTCCCAAACACCAGTATTTGAAACCTTAATAACTGTTTCATATCTTTCTTCACTTTTCCTTAGTTCTTCTTCTTGCTTTTTTCTTTTAGTAATATCTCGTGAAGTAAATAGGAATTCTTTCTTATCTTGTTTACTAGTTAAAATCTTCCCTATTGTTTCAACCCAAATATAATTGCCATCTTTACATCTTATTTTATGTTCTAATCTTTCAGAACTATCATTTTTTATCATTTTTCTTAATAAAGAAAATGCCATTTTTCTATCCTGAGGGTGAATTAAGTCAAAAGCATTTATTTTTTCAAGTTCTTGTTTATTAAATCCTATAATCTCATTTCCACCGACTAAATATTTAAATTCACCTTTTAAATCAGTAAGTGTTACTAAATCAATCATATTATCATTTATGTTTTCTAGAATTAAGGTTTTTTCTTCTAACTCTAGCTCTCTTTGTCTGTCTTTGGTTACATCTTCACAAACTATAGCAAATTGCCCTTGCTTTGGTGAAAAAACTATATCTCTAAAATATTTTTTATTTTTTTGAGAATAATACTCTTTCTTTATTACTTTATTATTAAAAGCTACGTCTTTAAATTCTTCTACAATCTTTTTGTAAGAGTTAGGATTTACTTCACTTGCAGCTTTTCCAATTAATTCTTCCTTATTATGATAAGACATCTGATCAAAAATATCATTCATATCAAGATAAACAAAGTCAACTGGTTTCCCATTTTCATCAACTATCATTTGGTGAAGTACAAATCCTTGCTCCATTTGATCAATTAATATTTGAAGTTGTTCTCTACTAGATTGTGCTAGATTTAGTGCTTCTCTTTGTTGAGTTATGTCTATGTGTGTTCCAATGAAAACATCACTAAATAATCCTTTTGTATCTACTAATCGAGTGCTTTTCGAGAGTATCCATGCATATGATCCATCACTTTTTCTAAGTCTAAACTTGTCTTCATAATTATTAATATTAGAGTTACTAACAAAATTTCTAAACTTTTTCACAACAGAATCTTTATCCTCTGGATGTAACAAATTAATCCAACTAGATCTAATATCAAACCTTCCTTCTATTTCAAAATCACTTCTATTATATCCAAGCATTCTATAATACTCTTTGTTGCACCATAAATAGCCATTTTCAGAATGATACTCCCAAGTGCCTATATTTGATAAAGATATAATTTTTTTATACCTCTCTTCAATCATTCTCATTTGACTATCATTTTTATATCTTTGTGTAATATCTTTCATTTTCATAACATAAAATGATTCGTTAAGTTGGTTTATATGTTTTATATTTATATCAAACCAATATCTTTTATTACCAAAAATCACTTCATGAATAAAACTAATTACCTCTTTTGTTTCCTTTGCTTTAATAAATTTATCTTCAATTTCTACTATTTCAATTCTTTTAAAAAACTTATACACACTATTATTGATAATAGCAGTTTTATCCACACTATATTTTTCATTATCAAGTATTAACTGTTTTATAATTAAGTCTTCATTAACAACTACCACCATGTCATTCATTACTGTTAATAAAGTTTCATGATTAGATATAGCTTGAAATTGTTTAGATGCATCTCTTAAAGTTACTACTAAGTTGTTATCTTCCCAAAAAATTCTGACAAAAATAAGTCTATATTTATCATTGATTTTATACTCTTTCATAATGTTTGAAGGATAATTAATTTCTACTTGAATAAAGTGATATAGGTCTTGGTCAATGTTTTCTAACACATTAAAAGACCTCTCAATTAAATCACTAGCATTTTTTCCTATTATGGTAGTGGCTTTTTTATTGACCTCTTTAATAACATAGTTTGATTCTTCTTTACTAATTATTAAATAACCTATTTCTAACTTATCTACAATAAATTTATTAACACTACTATTCAAATCAATCACTCCTTCCATGAAAAATCCGCTCTTAAAACAATCCTCTTGCTATAAATATATTTCACTTTAATTTTAGTGTCAAACTTATTAATATCCCCTTTAGTGTAAGAATGTAAATACTTATTGAATTTTTATAAATTTCACTTTAATCCTAAAAATTTAAACTTAATTTTATTTTATTTTTAAGTTAATTTTAACTTAATCAATCATTTCTTTTTTTTACAATTTAGTTAGTTTTAACTCTGTTAATTGCCTTATGTGATATAATTATGTCGTGAAAGGGAAGATTTAAATGAATAATCTATTTAGATTTAAATATAGAAAAGTTGTAGCTATCCTATTCTTAATAACAGTTTTATTAACTGCTTGTACTCAACCTGATCCTAGACCAAAGGGTATATTTTATGAGGTCACTGGCGGATACAACAAAATGCATATTTTAGGATCAGTCCATGTTGGCGTTGAGCACATGTATCCACTTGAACAAAACATAGAAGAAATATTCAATAATTCACAAACTTTAGTTGTAGAAGCTAATATTGACAACATAGACCAAGAGGAAATAAGTAACGTTTTATATGAGTATGCCTTTTATAAAGATGGATCAAATTTGTCTGATTATTTAGATGAACAAACATTAAATGAAGTTAAAGACATATTAGTACCAAATTTTTTAACTGAAGAAGTTTTATATCAACTAAAACCTTGGTATATTGCTCAGCTTATAACACAACTAGAACAGCAAAAATCAAAATATGATTCTGAATATGGAGTAGATCAATATTTTCTATCTAAAGCAGGTAGTAAGGAAATAGTTGAGCTTGAAACAGTAAATGATCAGTTTCAACCCTACTCAAAAATGGATATGGATACTAATGTCAAGTATCTTAAAATGTCTTTAGAAGATAAGGATGAAATTGAAGAAGGTTTAGCTGAATTAATTGATTATTGGTATAACGGAAAGTATGATGCTATTAATACATTAAGACAAGAGCTAAAAAATAGTATTGATACAAACTCATATAAAGAGTATATTGAAGCCGTATTAGACCAAAGAGATGAAAAGATTGCCAATAAACTTGATTCCATGTTAAAAGGAGATATCAATAAACAATACTTTGTAGTTATAGGAT
>CAZCFQ010000167.1:0-3962 GCA_964497955.1 uncultured Clostridiaceae bacterium | reverse complement strand
TTGCTTGACTTAAAGTAACTCCTATAGCAACAGCTAAGATAACAAATACTACGATTACACTAATTATTATTTTTTTCTTCATTATTTTTTACCTCTAAATAAATATTTAATTATTCTCTCACTTCTTTTAATTAAGCTTTCTCTACTCAAAATATTTTTGTTTGCTACATGCATTGATATTAAACCTCTATTTGATGTGCTAATAATATCTGATATTACATCTATATCCTCTTTTTGAATATAGCCTAAATCACTACATGCATCTAAAATTTTATTAAGTTTTACTCTCATTGTAGGCATATTGAATTTTTCCTTTAATTCTTTTGGTGGAGATCCTAAATCCGAGTTATAAATGAATCTAAATATGTGGGGATGTTCACTAAAGTACATAATGTATGCTTTGTTAACATTAATTAATTGCTCTAATGGATCATCTTTTTCGATAACTTTTTTCATTTCTTGCCCAATATCTTCAAATAGTTTATCTATAACAAACCATTGCAACTCATCTAAATCCTTAAAATAGTTGTATATAGTCGCATATGAATACCCTGCTAACTCCCCTATTTTTCTAGCTGATAGTTTTTCCTTTTTATACACTAACTCTAAAGCTGCTTCTAAGAAAAATTTACGCATTCTCTCTTTATGTAAATTATCTCTTTTCATGTTATTCTCCTAAAATTTATTACTAAACTCCTCTATTTTTTCCTCAAAAACTTTTCTTTCATTGCTACTTACTTTGGCAATTTTCTTAACAATTAATTTTTCAAAGAACTTCAATTTATCTAAATTGAACTCATATCCAAATCTCGATACTTCTTTAGCATGATTTAATAACTCTCCAAAATTTCTTTTAAGTGTCTCGTCTATCTGATCTTCATCAGCTCCACAAATGAATACGCCTAACTCTTTCTTTTTTAATTCTTCTTGGTTGCTTTCAATAAATTTTTTCATTTCTGGTCTAATTTGTCCAGCGTACACACTTGTACCTAATATGACAGTATCATATGAAGAAATATCAACATTTTCTTTTCCTAATTGCAACATGTCTACATTACCCATTAAATTTGAGAGTTTCTGGCTACACTCTTTTGTAAATCCATACTTACTTGCAAAAACGATTACTTTATTCATTTTTACCACTTCCTTTTTCTTTATTAACAGTGTTAATTTATTTAACAGTGTTAATATATTATATATTTAAAGAATTGTCAACTATTATTCCAATATAATGTATAATTTAAATATTATTATTAATGGGGTGAGTATTATGGAAAAATACTTGATGTGGGATTTTGATTATACACTAGCTTACAGAGATGGCATGTGGACTCAAACTATGCTAGATGTTATGAAAAAATTATCTATTACTAATTTTGAAAGTAAAAAAATTAGAGAAGTCATGAGATATGGCTTTCCATGGAACAATTATGAAATATCTCATAAAGATTTAATGGGAGAATTAGAGTGGTGGGATTATTTAAAAGTTTATTTTATTAAATCATTAATTGATCTTGGGCTACCTGCTGATAAAGCTACTTTAGTTGCAGCTGGAATAAAAGATAGATACTTAGATATTAATTTTTGGAGAATTTTTGATGATTCCTTATATGCTTTAGATACATTATCAAGTAAAGGATATAAGCACATAATTTTATCTAATCATGTACCAGAACTAGTAAGCCTTGTGACTCAACTAAAATTAGACTCTTATTTTGAAGAAATAATTTCATCTGCTATTGTTGGATATGAAAAACCAAATAAGATGATCTTTAATTATGCAAAAAAAATCTTACCAGATAATGCTAAAATTATTATGATCGGTGATAATTATAAAGCAGATGTATTAGGAGCTAATAATAATGATATCCAAGCTGTATTAGTCAGAAAACCTAATAACTATAACTACGGAAATTACTCAAAAGAATTGGATCAAAACTTTATTAAACTAGTTGAAGATATTATGTGGAGGATTTAAATGATAAAAGAAATTAAAAAAGATAATAAGTACTGGCAATCATTTATAGATAATTTGAAAGAAGCTAAAATGCTTAAATATGTTGATTTAGATAGTTCTGATTATTTATATATTGTAAATGTAGTAGACAATAAAGTTGTGGGGCATATTACTTTAGTGAAAAATGCTTTAGAAATACCGTTATTAGAAAAGCAGCCTATTGAGCATAATGAAGAAAAATTATTTGAATATTTTGTACAAACTTTTTTTGTAAGTGAAGATTTTAGAAGAAAAGGTTACGGGAAAGAGCTACAAGAACAAGCTTTTACTCTATCTTGTAAGAATGATGCTTATCAAATGAGAAGCTGGTCTAGTTATAACAAGAATGCTAATTATCAACTTAAAATTGATTTAGGATTTTCTATTCACCCTGGACACACTTTTATTGCAAAAACAAATCAATATATCCCAGGTGTGTATTTTATAAAGAAGTGTTAGTTTGTTTTAATGCTTCATATAAGATTAAAGAGTTTAATCCTATAGAAAAGCAAAAACGTGATTATTGAATAAAAAAAGTTAACTATACATTTACAACTTTAAGGGATTAAATGTTTATTAAAATACCACTCTTTACTCAAAGTTGTATATTAATGATTGGGGGAAATTATGAAAAACAATATAATTTTAATTGGTCCTGTTGGAGCTGGTAAAACAACTGTAAGTGCTCTTTTATCACAAGAATTAGGTTTAAATAAATCTAGTTTAGATGATATAAGATGGGACATCTACAAAGAAAAAGATTATGATTTTGAGTTAGCAAATAAAATCATGAAGGATGAAGGATTTTTAGGATTGTATAAGTATTGGAAGCCTTTTGAAGCTTATTCAATAAAAAGAGTTTTAGAAATCTATCCTAATCATATAATTGATTTTGGTGCTGGACATTCTGTTTATGAAAGTAAAGAATTATTTCATAAAGTAAAAGAAGTTTTAGAACCATACCCAAATGTAGTTCTATTATTACCTTCAGATGACAAGGAAGAAAGCCTTGAAATCTTGAAGAAAAGAAGACCTGATTTTAAATTTCACCATTTGTTTGTTAATAATTCTTCAAATGATAAACTAGCCAAAATTACTGTATATACAAAAGGAAAGACTCCAAAAGATACGTGTGGTGAAATTATAAGAAGAATAGAAATATAACTATTTAGTTATATTTCTTTGAGAGTACTAAATAGGTTATAGGGAAATATTTGTGTCGATATCCAGCTTATTATTAAGCTGATAAACCTATTTTAGTTGATAAAGTTGCCTTTTGTAGCAAATTAAATACTAATAAATCTGAAATTGGCATTACTATGGCAGTACTTAACTATAAAAATGAGTAAAAACACTGTAAAAACAATCTTAAAAAAGTTGTAATTACAGTGTTTTTTATGGCGCACCCAGCAGGATTCGAACCTGCGACCCCCGGATTCGAAGTCCGTTACTCTGTCCAGCTGAGCTATGGGTGCTAATAACAAAAATATTATACAGCACTAAATGCTAGTCGTCAATTAGGTTATACTATGTAGCTTTTATTACGACCAATCATCCAACTACTTTTTCTTTAACAATAGAATAAATTTGCAGTAAAGCTACTGGGCCAAAAGAACCTATGGCAACATACAACCACATCTTAATATCCATAGGGACGGTATATAAGATAGAACTAATTAGTGGAACATATACAGCAATCAATTGTAATCCTATTGTTAAAACAATAGCTCCCCATAGATATTTATTGGTAAATACCGTTTTATCTATTCCTAGACCACTTTTTCTACGAGCATTAAACACATGAAATAGCTGTACAAATGCTAATGTCATAAGTGCTATAGTCCGAGCTTCTTTACCTAAATATCCAGTATTTAAAGCTACCAGATAAGTAATTAAAGGACCAAATGTAATAACTAATCCTTGAAGGATTATTTTATATTTATAACTTTTGTTTATAATAGGTTCG
>CAZCFQ010000166.1:0-4031 GCA_964497955.1 uncultured Clostridiaceae bacterium | reverse complement strand
TTATTTATTTTTTTTCAATACTTTCAGCTATTGATATAATAGTTGTCTTATCAAGATTCCCTTGTATGTAAAAATCTCCTCTTGCTTGGACCAGTAAAGCATACTTCTACTTAAATCAACAATACTCTTCTTTTAAATTTATTTTTTCTATATTTTTACATGTGACATTATTGCACAATTAAGTATTATTGCTTAGGAACTTATGCTTTCATATATACCTTTAGCTATCATATCTAGAAAATCTTTCACGGAATCTCATCTTAACCACATCACCACCATTTGTTGCTGCATCAACATCAGTTATCATCTTACCAATTGTAGCTACTACATATAACATCGTACCTCAGCAACATTCTTGGCACTTAGATTTTCTAATATCATTTTCATTATTGCTTTCTTTTTTGACGATGTCGGCGATAGTGACGATATATTTAGAATTTAATGTGGTACATGCTTCAAAAACTCAGTCAATTCTTTTATCTAAACTAGAAAAGAACGATTATTCAATCTTTACTCCAATTGTTTTAAAACAGAAAAAGTGCATACCCAACTCTAATGGATATGCACTGATCACTTATATTAATTAGATCTACAATGTCTAACTCTTAAATCTTGTCGGTAATATTATTGCCTAGTTTATTAATATTATCAGTTTTATTGAAAGTGGTGGATAATAATGGTGGAGGCGGAGCACCACCTACTATATCCACCATTTTACTTCGGCTATTAGATATTCACTTGGAGAAATGAGTCCAACAGACTATTGAAATAGTTTAGAATTAATTAGAAATCCAACAAATTATCCGCACCCCCGTTAGACCCTTTTTCAGTTGACAAAAACAATATATTTTATTTAGTACCACACAAGCGCCCTTCTTAAAAGAGCTGCCGGCAAGAAAATTATAGGGAAAGATAACAACCACATATCGCGCTTGTAGAACTCACTTAGTTCTTTCCATTCCTGTTTATCTTGATATTTACTTTTTTTCTTATGTCTTATATAGAATTCCCATTCTGGTTTTAATAAATAGATGTATCGCATTACTTCAGTAGCTATCATTATAATTGTAGATCCCTTTAGCCAAGCATGAAGGCCAGGGTTAGTTGTCCAAAGCAATAAAATATGCATTAAGATTAGAATTAAAATAACTAAGGGAATTCCTGAGCTCAGAACACTTCTAAATCTAAAATTAGCGGCTGCTTTTTTATTTATCCTATCAATTATTGTATTATCTGCATCTTTTTTATCTGATGCGAATACATGAAAACTTTGTTTTCTCGCAAGTGGATTTTCTGGACATATATACTCCCATCCATTCTTTTCTATAATATCCATTTGCTTTTGATCTAGCTCTTTTTTATTACTCAGAACAAGCCTGTAGCTAAGATCCTTTGGTTCTGTAATCTTAAATATAAATTTTTGGTGTATCCCTCTTGATATCTCAGCTAATTGCCTTCCATTACTACTCATATACTCTAAATACTCTTCTATTTCTATAAAAAGAAAAAGGCCTATAGTGATAAACATAACCAGGTTTTGGTTGCTTATTAAAAAATATATCTTTTATCATATTTACGCTCCCCCTTTAAATCGGTAGTGTAAAGTATTTCACTACCTCTTTTCAAATTTTTATTGTAACTACAAGACATATGCTGGTTGATTTAAAATAGCTAAGAAAATAGCAACACAAATAAAGTCGTAAATTTAGGAAACACCACTAGGCATATTTACGTAACATGCTCCAGCTTTGAACTGTCTATCTTAATTTAACAAACAACAATTTATTTGTTACCAGATAACTTTATTTAATAACTTTTTGTCTTAAGCTGTTCGAATAAAAACTAGTGCTAAAATAGCAATTGAAAAACCAATACGAAGTATTATCTCTTTCTTATCATATCTTTGTTTTTCAATTTCCCATTCTCTTATTGATGCATCTTTTCTAGTTACTTCTTCTATATATTCTTTTTCATAAACTCGCTCAAAATAATACTTAACTAAATCTGAAATAACAAATAATACTAATATTGCCCCTGCTAAATTTCTTCCTGTTCCATTATTTATGCCAAATATCAATATAATAAATATAAAGGCAAATATTCCTGCTAAAGTCATTTTAGAAGTTAAAACACTTAAAATGTTAGCCTGCTGAAATTCAGATACTGCTTCCTTATTTATCTTCTCTATAATATTAGTATTAGCTTCTTCTGTTTCTTCTCTAAACAAATGAAATCTTTGTTTTCTAAACTTAGGTTGGGAAGAACAAACATACTCCCACCCTAAATCTCTTAGTTCACTTTCTAACTTTTCGCTTAGCTTTTTCTGTTTAGATAAAAGTAATTTGTATTTCTTATCTAAATAAGCTCCTTCTTCAAAAGCGAATTCATCAAAAAGCCCTTCCGATAGACTCACTATGTGCTTTCCTTGCTTACTCATATAGTTAAAGTAATTTCCCATTGCTCTTGCCTTATATAGAGAAAAAGGCCTCTGAATCTTGTAATAATAGTTTTTATTAACATCATTCATGCTTGTTCGCCTCCTTTAGCCAGTTGAACCTCTTTCTAAAAAGATTTCAATAGAGTTAATAATAATTAACACAATATCTTTATGTGCTACTATATTAATCAAATACCCTTATCTTAAACGGAAAACTCCTATCTATTATTCTAAGGATTCTTAATTTTTCTAATTTGTATAATCATGCAAATTATCATATTTTGTCTTTTATATTATGTTTGACAGTAATTGTTGTTATTTTATTTAATTAAAAACGGAGGATAATAAGGGGGGAGAGAAACCCTGACTGTTATGTTTCCTCCACTTTTACAACTCATTTTAGAATGATACAACCATTTTTCTAACTAAATTAAGAAAAATACTTGTATTAATCCCAGACCTCCCACGTCTCACAGTAATAAGCTTGATTTATCCATGCATAATGATTGCCACACCCCGGACAAATAGGAACATCTTCAATATAGACTGTCGACTCCGTTTCAAGTAACTTTGCTTGACAGTTAGGACAGTGACCATAAAAAAGTACATTTAATAATAGAGCCACGACAGAACCCCATAGACCAATATACGGTGCGGAGCTATAGGCTTCTACCATGTCAAGAATTACTAATTCAAGGCAAGCATCTCACCACCCTGTAGGATTACTTAGGATGGAACCTGTCTCCTGGTCATATTCTACAATGAAATAAACATTGTCATCATTAATTCTAGAAAATTCTTTAATTTTTTGAGTAGTTGATAGGAGAGAACCCATATCTACATTTTCCTGCACCTCTATGTTATATTTTTGAAAAGCTCTAATCAAATCACTTGCTTTTTTAATACTTTTCATATCTTCCATATCTAGCACAATAGATGTTGGGTTGATACTCTCAATGACTTCTCTTATTTCTTTAGTGGTAGGTCGTTTTGTAAAATCAGTAAAATGTTTATTAATTTTATCTATATTATTGATCTCTAAATCTGTAATATTTTTATCTATATTGAAAGAAACTTGATTGTCTTCAACATCATTTGAAGGTAAATAAGCTCTAGCAGTTAAACTTGTACTAACCAAACATAGACATATTGTTATAACCATAGCTATTTTTACAAATTTTTTCATTTCATTATCCTTATATAATGTATTTAGGTTAATAAAGGCAACCTATAATCCTTATTAATCTTTAATTATTTGATTTTTACACAATTCTTTTGTGCGAACAGATTAATCACTACATACCATTATTTTTGATATGTTAATCAATATTAGTGGCCATGTTAGACATGCAACTTGGATCCTTCAATAATTAACTAATCACTATAGTTCCGACTTACTAATCATTCGGTAATGCTTTCCTAACAATGTTATTCTTTTGAATAAATCTATAAGCAATATAATCAGAGAATTAATCAGTACTAATATTTATATGTTGAACTAGCAATAATACTTTAGACAAATTCTTAATAAACATAAGGGTCACTTATATATTGAGTGTTCTCAACACATACACCATTAATATATACATAACCA
>CAZCFQ010000165.1:0-4092 GCA_964497955.1 uncultured Clostridiaceae bacterium | reverse complement strand
TTTCTGTTCGGCTGTAAAATAATTGGATTACATACTATCGATAGAAAAAATGATCACTTATACACTAAACATAAGATTTCTTTTGTACAAGCTGCTATAGGAGCAGAAGTGCCAATAGAAACACTTGATGGAAATGTTAAGTTGAAGGTTCCTCATGGTACTCAACCAAATACTACTTTCAGAATAGAAGATAGAGGAGTCCCAAGAGGACGAAGAGGAAGTAGGGGAGACTTTTTTGTAACAGTCCAAATTGAAGTCCCTAAAAAACTTAATGATCAACAATTGAAAGCTTTATCTGAATTTGCTAAGGCAAGTGGAGAGGAATTTGATCCACCAGATAAATCATTTGTAGATAGGATAAAGGATATATTTAAATAAAAGGATTAGTTAATAGATCTTGAAGTTTATTAAAACAACTTCAAGATCTTTTTTATACTGATTTAACTTTTTGTGATTTTACATACTCGTGACATTTAATATGTGATAAGTTATAATAAGGACTATCATAAAGAAAAGGTGATATTATGTCACAATGGATGGAAATTAAAATACATACAAAGTATGATGCTGCAGATGCAGTAGGAGATATTTTTTATCGCAATGGGGCAGATGGATTAGTCATTGAAGATGTAGAAATTTCTTTAGACAAAGAATCATCTATTGATTGGGATTATACTGAGTTACCAGCTAACGAAGAACCCCAAGAATGCGTTAATATTGTGGCATATTTGCCTATTGATGACACTATATTTAAAACTATTGAAGAAATCCAAATAGAAATTGAGAATATTAGAGATTATGGATTAGATGTAGGAACAGGAGAATTAGAGTACCACTCAGTTGATGAGAAAGATTGGCAAAATAACTGGAAAGAGTACTTTACATCTATAAGGATTGGCAAGTCATTCATTGTTAAACCAATATGGGAAGAATTAGAAAGTAATAATAATAACATTATTAATATAGATCCAGGAATGGCATTTGGAACTGGTTCACATACAACTACGCAGCAAGCTATTGTTTTATTAGAAAAATACTTATCTAGCAATATGAAAGTTATTGATGTTGGATGTGGTTCAGGAATTTTAACAATTGCCGCAAGTTTGTTAGGAGCAAAATTTGTTTTAGCATTGGATATTGATGAACAAGCGATTAGCATGACAAAAGAAAATTTGGAGTTAAATAAATACGAAAATACCAAAATAGAAGTAATTGAAAATGATTTATTGGAAGGTATTGATTTATCAGTTGATTTAATAATAGCAAATATTACTGCTCCAATACTTAATAAACTTATTCCACAAGCAGCTAAAATAACAAATAAGGGTGGATTATTTATCTGTTCAGGGATAATTGATGAGTATGAGTTTGATGTTCAAGAGAAGTTAGTAAGAAATGGTTACAAGATTATTGATAGATTGGTAGAGCGGGACTGGGTAGCTTTAGCAGCAAGTAAGGTGAGATAAATTGCATAGGTTATTTATTAAAAAAACTGTCAAAGTTAATAGCAAATTTGAAATAAATGATGAGCAGGCTCATCATTTATTTAATGTTTTAAGAATGAAGCTAGGAGATAAAGTAGAGATAGTCGATTTAGATTCTAATGTTTACATAGGTAGTCTGGTGGAAAATTATAAAATTCAAATTTTAGAAGAAATAATATCTACTACAGAACCAAAAGTAAAGGTTTCAATATTTCAAGGTGTTCCAAAAAAAGATAAATTTGAGCAGGTAATAAAAATGGCGACTGAAGTTGGTGCCACAGATTTTACTGTTGTTAAAATGAAGAGATCAGTTGTGAAAATCAAAGAAGAAAAAATTGATAAACTTTTAAATAGATGGAGAAGAATTGTATTATCAGCAGCAAAACAATCAAAAAGACAGGAAATCCCAACTATAAATAAACCTATTAGTTTTAAAAATATGATTAACAAGTTTAATGATTTTGATTTAATAGTTTGTTTATATGAAAATGAAAATAATACGACTATTAGAAATATAGATATTAACAATGATGTTAGAAAGTTAGCTATTATTGTTGGCCCAGAGGGTGGCTTTTCAGAAGATGAGATAAATCAATTAAAAGAACAAGAAGTCAATATCTGTTCTTTGGGACCAAGAATTATGAGAACGGAGACAGCAGGTATTGTAGCATTAAGCATTATTTTATATATAACAGGTGATATATAAATGGAAAAAAAATTTGATACAGTTAAATTTTATATTTCTACTTTGGGTTGCAAAGTAAATCAGTCAGAAAGTAATTCTATAGCTGACCATTTGTTAAAGCATGGCGCCCAGTTAACAGCAGAGAGCAAAGCTAATATTATAATTGTTAATTCATGTGCAGTCACTAATCAAGCTGCTAGTAAAACGAGACATGAGCTAAGAAGATTAAGAAGAGAAAATGAAGAAGCTCTACTTATTTTTATGGGATGTTATGTAGAGCAGAAAGACTTAGAAGAGGATATATATGATATTGCGGATGTTTTAATTGGAACAAAAAATAAGTCAGTTATATATGAAATAATTTTGGAATACTTAGATAGCAATTCAGTCTTAGATTATAAGGATTTATCGAAGAGAAAAGAAAACTATTTTGATGAATTAGGTGGATTAGCAGATAGTGATAGGACAAGAGCACAAGTTAGGATACAAGATGGCTGTGAAAACTTCTGTTCGTATTGCATAATACCCTATTTAAGAGGACCAGAAAGAAGCAGAAAAAAAGAAAATGTTATTAAAGAGATAAATGATTTAGAGCTTCTAGGTTATAAAGAAGTTGTCTTAACTGGAATCCATTTAGGTTCATATGGTAATGATTTTGATAGTGAGTACGGAGTGAGCAATCTTATTGAGTCAATCTTAGAAGAGACTAACATACCAAGAATTAGATTGTCTTCAATAGAACCCAATGAGGTTAGCAATCAGATTATAAAATTATATGAAAGTAATAAAAGACTAATGCCACACTTACATATACCACTACAAAGTGGATCAGATAAAATTCTAAAAAAAATGAATAGAAAATATAATTTAGATCAGTACAAAAATTTAATTAAAAAACTAAGAAAAAAAATACCTAGGATAGCAATTACAACAGACTTAATTGTTGGATTTCCAGGTGAAACAGAAAAAGATTTTCAAGACATGGTTAGTTTTGTTAGAATAATGCAATTCTCACAGATGCATGTTTTTAGATACTCAAAAAGAGAAGGAACTGTTGCAGCTGAAATGTCTAACCAAGTTGATGGTAATATTGCAAAAAATAGAAGTAAAATTATCAGAGATTTAGCAAAAGAAATGGGGAAAAATTATACAGCTGAGATGATCGGCTCAACTCATAATGTCTTAATTGAACAAAAAATTGATGAGTATAGATACTTTGGACATGCAGAGAACTATACTAAAGTTATTATTAAAGAGAATAATTTATCAACAAATGAAATTTATCAAGTAAAAATAATTGGAAATTACCCTTACTCTGTACAAGGTGTTGTGGTATAATTTATTTGTGTTGTTATGGTAAAAAGGAGGTGTAAGAATATGCATAATTGTATATTTTGTAAAATAGTTAATAATGAATTGCCTTCTAACAAAGTTTATGAAGATGAAGATTTACTAGCATTTGAGGACATAAATCCTGTTGCACCAGTTCATATTTTATTAATACCAAAAAAACATATAAATTCATTAGCTGAATTAAGTGAAAAAGACTATGAAGTAGCAAGTAGATTATTGCTAGTTGCAAGTAAATTAGGTAATGAACATTGTAATAATAATGGTTATCGAATAGTTTCTAATGTGGGCGAAGATGGTGGTCAGGAAGTTAACCACTTACACCTACACATTTTGGGCGGAAGATCAATGACATGGCCGCCTGGATAAACTTTTTATTGACAGCATAGAAGTAAGGATATATAATTGTCTGGTATGATTATAATGGCAATTTCCGGGAGGGGGGTTAAGGCAGATGGCAGAAGTAAAGGTCGGTAAAAATGAAAGTTTAGACCAAGCTCTGCGCCGATTTAACCGGGAATGCCGTAAGGCTGGTATTCTAAAAGAAGTGCGCAGACGGGAGCATTATGAAAA
>CAZCFQ010000164.1:0-4151 GCA_964497955.1 uncultured Clostridiaceae bacterium | reverse complement strand
AATATTAGCAGATGTTTCACATATATAAAAATGTAAAAACAAGAGGTAAAAATATGGTTAGCTTTAATAAACAATATAAAGACGTTGAATATATAATAAGAAAAGGTGTTTATGGAGTAGTTTTTGCTAATGAAAAAGTATTAATGATTAGATCAAATACAAAATACATATTCCCAGGCGGAGGAATGAACAAAGGGGAAACTTTATCAGCTTGCTTAAAAAGAGAATTTTTTGAAGAATTAAAAGCTAAAAATATAAATATAATTAGTTATATTGGTGCAGCAAGTTTTTTTGATTATATTAGAAAGCTTGATAAAAATTTTGAGATGATAGGTTATTTTTTTGAGATCTTTATAGATGAAATAAGTTTAGATAAAAACACTATTTGGATAAAACTAAAAGATATAGATAATTTTAATATTTTACCTCATCATAGATGGGCAATAAATAAATTAATCAGAATGAAAAAGCCATTATTATCTTAATGAATATAGTATTTTTTATAAGTATGATAAAATATATATAGAGAGGGGTGACTTTGATTGGAATATCTTATAATTATTTTAGTTGCTATTGCAATTGTTGCAATATACTTTGTTATAAGTCAGAATACATATCAAGTTACGAAGAAAGAGCTTAACAAATTACCCGATTCTTATAAAATGGTAAATAATGTTACTTTAGAAAGTGATGGAGAGTCTTTTAAGATTGATTATGTTGTAATAGGAAAACCTGGGATTTATCTTCTTAATATAATTGATAGAAAAGGTGTTATAATTGGTGATGAGTCACAAGAGAAGTGGAAAGAAACAAATGGGGATAAGGTAGAAGAATTCAATAATCCTATTTTTAAGAATTTAAAAATTAGAAGCCTAGTTAGAAAAAAAATTGATGATTTGAGTGCAAAAATTCCTATGCATAATTTAGTTTTATTTCATAAAAAAGCAAACTTGAATGATTTGTTTTCTGAATCACTAACAATTAGAGCAAATGCTTTACAGAATTATATAAGTGATGATAAACAAATATTAAATGAAGAACAAATAAACAATATATTTGAAAAGTTTAAAGCCTAGTTTAAAAGGCTTTAAACTTTTTTTCTTATTCTCTTTTCTTTAAAAACCATGTCTTTTGTAAGCCAGTATGCAACAATGCACTCTACTATGTAGCTAGCGGCTAAACTTATGGATGCGATTGCACTACCAAGTTGAGGTGCTATATTGACTAAAATAATAATAAGCCCTAGAAGAGTAGCAATATTGAAGGCTTTGCAAATAGTAAGACCATTAGATTTTTGTTTCTTAAGCATTAATCCTTGATGAAGTTCTGAAATAAACATTGCAGGAGGTATTATAACGAAAAATGCTAAAGCTTTAATAGCTCTTTGAGCTAAATCTATTTCAACTTTTAAAATATTTGCATAAATCCAAGGTCCTACAGGTGTAAAAGCAATAGTCGCTAAACAAAAGACCATAATTAGAACTAACCCATAAACGAACCTTCTAACTCTCTCCCAGCTAAGCCTATCTTTTACAAACACTAAAACTAACTGGTGTACTCTAAAACCCATTCCTAAAAATATCCATGCTAGAGACCTTGCAATATAGTATGAAGATATTGCTTCTTCTGGTTCTGCTGCTCTAGCTAAAGTTGCACTTATTCCGGGATTAACAAAAGATGTACTAATTTGAGCTAATATAAGTGGTATAAAGAATAACCATATTTTTTTAACACTTAGAGGATCTCGACCTTCTTCATTTTTCTCTGGTGCTTCTTTAAACCATTTACGACCTGTAAAAAATGCTACTATACTTTCAAAAGAAAATCCTATCAATAGAATAGCTGCCCCCACAGCTCCACCGGTAATGAAGTCAGTTTTAGTTAAGACAATAGCAGCTATAAACATGCTGCTTATTCTAATAATTGTTCCTAAAGTCATCCAATATGTTTTTCTTCTAAGTGCAACAAATCCTTGATGTGTAGTTCTAATAACACCAAAAACTGGCATTATAATTAAAACCCTAAAAGCCATTAAAGTATCATCAAATAGTTCATCACTAACACCCATGATACCTCTAAAAACTACATTACTTAAAGGGGTAAATGCTACTAGTAAAAGTGCTACTAAAACAATAATACCTATAGTAGCAGCTACTTTCATTAGATTTACAGCTGACTTGTAGTCTTGTGCTACTGATGTTGTTAGTTTAACTATTGCCCAAATAGGAGCTTGTAGAGTAGCTGACATGCTCTGACCTACAGAATATGCGGATAATGCTATTGCAGGGAAAGCTGTTTGAGCTAAAGCAGAACTAATAACATTGTGAGAAGACATCATGATCATTGTCATTACTGCTATTGGTAAAAAGAATTCTATTAATTCTCTATATGTCACTTCGTATTTTCTATCCATTTACAATTTCCTCGCTAATTTATTAACTCCAAGAAAGTTCTTTTTTTGCAATCAATCTATATTGAATATAAGCTGCAATTGCTTCTACTCCATAACCTATTGCTACACTAGCTGAACCAATTGCACTTCCCATCTCTGGAAATAAAGCTGTTAATACTAGTAATGATAAAAACATTGATCCTACATTGACAGACCTACATATTGTAACTGATTTTGATCTTTTTAATTTCAATAAAGTGCCTTGAAACAACTCTGATGTAAAATATAGTGGAGGAACCAACACAAAAAACGCTAAAGCACTTAAAGCTGGTTGTGCTATTTCATCTTCAACTCCAATAATATTGTTTAAGACCCAAAGCCCTGCAGGACTAAAAGCTAAGAATGCAATTATAAGCGACATTAAAACTGCAACAGACCATATAAGATTCCTAATTTTAGAAAAGTTCTCTTTATTATTAGCATAGACAACTACCATTTGATGTATTCTAAAACCAACAGCAATTAATACCCATGCTAATGATCTAGCAACAAAATATCCTGAGATTGCAATTTCAGGTCTAGCTGCTCTAGCTAAAGTACCATTAATACTAGGATTAACAAAAGAAAAAGCTATTCTAGCAACCACTAAAGGTATAAAAAATTTCCAAATATCTTTAACACTATAATTCATTTCTTCATCTTTGTGATCTTTAGGAACTTCTTGTGTCCAATCTCTACCTTTAAAGAAAGCTACAACTGCTTCAATTCCCATCCCAATTACTAATATAATTGCTCCTATAACTCCACTATTTAACTCTACTACACTAGTTAAAAACCAAGAAGAAAATACAATTCCTATTATTCTTAAGGTAGTACCTAAAGTCAAATAGGTAGTTTTTTTCTTTAAAACTATAAAGCCTTGATGAGGTATTCTAATTGCAGTTATTATAGGCATTAACATTAAAAATCTAAAGACTAGAATAGTATCATCAAAAAGATTGTTTTCTACACCCATTATATTGACAAAGATATACTCTCCTAATGGAGTAAAAGCTATAATAGCCATCACTACTAAAACACCAATACTAATTTGCTTAACTACCTTTTTTAAGCTTTCTATAGAAACTCTATTATTAGATATGGGAGGAGTTAATCTAGTCAAAGCATACATAGGAGACTCAATCATTCTAGAGAGAGATCTTCCAACAGAATAAGCTGCTAGTGCTAAAGCAGGAGTAGCTGTACTAGCTAAAGCAATATTAATAACATTATGAGAAGCCATTATTAACATACTCATTATAACAAGTGGTATATAAAATTTAAGTAATTCTAAGTATTCTACATTATATTGATTATCATTATCCATAAAAACACCCTAACTCATAAAATATCATAGCATAATAATATTTCTAGTACAAAAATATTCGTAAATTGAATGAATTTTTTTGCATAGTCATGTATTAAGCAACTTTATATATAGTAGTAAAAAATACCACAATTTATGAATAGTTTGAAGCTGGTTCTAACAGTAGCTCTGATTTCTTCTTTTGTAGGAGTATTACTTTCTTATATATTAAAAACTAAATCTGTTAAGTTTAAAAGCATAGTAAATTTAATAGGATTTTTACCTGAAGCTGTGCCAGGTATTATTGTTTGTCATTGGGTACTTACTAACATTCAAGCATGCTTTATTTGGTGTGGGAAAATATATTCTTGAAGGACTAGACCCTATAGTACTTCTAGTCACATGCATAATCAT
>CAZCFQ010000163.1:0-4154 GCA_964497955.1 uncultured Clostridiaceae bacterium | reverse complement strand
TATATATCAATTTTATTGAAAGTGGTGGATAATACTGGTGGAGGCGGAGCACTACCCCATATATCCATCACTACTCGATTTTTGACGGGATAACAATTGTAGTCCAGCTTTCCAACACCAGCTCGGAAAACAACATGCTCTGTGCGCTCGCTAACGGCTTCAGCAGTTTATGGGCGTGCAGAAAATAATAACTAGCGGTCAGTTGAATACTCAGCTAATTGTCTGACTACATCCAGTTTGGAACTATAGATTTCCGTCAGGGCTTCTATCAGTAATTCGTCCTCCTGCATGAGGATATTGTCTATGGAATGAAACCATTTACGCAGATGGAATAGGTCAGCTTCATGGATTCCGCGTCTTTCAATCGCTACAACCTGCTCTTCTGTAAGCGATGTCATAAAGGTTTCCAGTGTTTTTCTTTGATCAAAGATGCTGTATTCGCCGTAGGTCCATGTCTCAACCTGGGCATCGGTGAGTTCCGGGTACAGGTTCACGGCTGCCTCAATTTCCCGCTCATCCATTAACCTAGCTGCGGTGATTGTGTGATAATCCTCATTGGTCAGCTCATTCAAAGGCTGGGAGCAACTGTAATTGTAGTTATATTCCAGGATATCGCGGAAAATGTCAGTGATAGGACTGGCATCAATCACCAGCTCCATCTGGATATTTGGGAAATCGATACTCAAGGATGTTGGTAACAGGACTTCATACAAAAGTGGAGCCTCTTCTGGTGTTGCCTGATTATCTAATGCCTGCATGACTTCCTCCGCGCTGAACTTGATATGCTCTATGATCTTAAATGCAGGAGCATCTACTTTTATATTCCAGCTCCTTTGGGCGCTTGTCACTATGCCGAGATTCAAATAGTCTGTCAGGAAGCTCAGCGGAATCAGGAAGTGATCGTCTCGCAGGAGTGCTTTGCCCTTAAAGTAGCCAATTCTGATTCCATCAACGTATACGTAGGAGGAATCAGTTTTTAGTTGGTAGGCATAATGTCCCTGTCTTAGCAGGACGTATCCCAAATCTGATTCAAGTGACACCTCCATGTTCAAGGCGGAAGCGATATCCTCGGCATATATATAGGACACATCATCGATGACCTCAACGTCCATGGACCTGGCCCCATCATCAGATAGGACGCATGCTGATAGGATCGGAAAAGCCATAAGTAAAAGAATTGTTAACAATAGTTTGCCTGACTTCATTTTGAGCCTACTTTCTGTTTTGGGCCGGTGGGATTGTCCAACTGGTCACAACTCATACAATAAATATCATAACAGTTGTTTCATTATTTGATGTGGCAAGAGATTCTTCCTTCCAAAAGGAATCTAAGAATTCATCACCAAAGCTCAACCTCTTATCAGATCTTCATCAACATATATATGACGTTTACGAGCCTTTGCCTACAGAAGTGCAACAGCAAACGATACGACTCTGATCACTGGTACAGTCAGTAGCATCAAGCGTGATTTACTTATATACTGCAAAAAAACCTTTCCTCTGCTTCCAATCTAAAGACCCACACAAATACCCAAAGTTAAGAGAATCATATCCTTATACTTAATTTTGGCCTTTGGATGTATGGGTTTCATTAGATTTTTAAGCATTAAATTCCTCCATTATTGATATGCGGTTATAAAGTGACGGAGGTTACATGTTACTTGAATTCCAGTAGAACATGCCTTAGAAACGCAACACAATCCTGCCCGTCTATTTCCAACAGTGACTTCCCAAAAACATTCTGTTCCGCTGCAGAAGACGATTTAAAGGCATATACCTCCATAATTTCAACTTCAGAGTTTTTTATTGCGGGCCGATCCACACTATTGTTACGGTCTTCTGAAAAACCGATCTCAATTGTGTACAAGATTTCACCAAGGTCTTTCTTCACATTTCTTAAATATGTCGGATAGCTCTTGATGGGAACACTTGGTAGATAATCATTCACAAAATCAGCGATCTCGTTTTGGCCATATGTTGCCACTTCAGCATCTGTTCGATCATATACCGTTATTGACTCGGCTTCATACAGATCGTTAATGAAAAACCACACACCCAGAACTCTTTGGTTGTCTATATAGTTCATCACACTATACCCAATGCTTATGATTATGACAAGCACAGTCAGACCCAAGAGATACCTTCTCATGTTTCCTTGAAGCTTCATACCTTAATACCCCCTGTCACTCCATGTGGTCGAGTGCAATTGATGATAAGAGATAATTAGAGACTCGTACCCATATTAGTTGTTTTCTTGACTTCCATATTATCAGGTTAATAATATGCTGTAAACACTATCGAGTAGGAAGAAGAGGTTTCCCTTCTTCCTACTCATTACTAATATAAGTTAGTGAGTTAGAGCTATCTAATATATCACGTAACAAGTTCCTCTCAAATCTGGTTTTCCAGATAATTGTCAATTGCTTCTCTTACATGATAGCTATATGAGTAGTTGTAGTCCACGCTTGTACTTGTGGAAGAAACACTGCTTCCATCTTTGAAGTCTGTCATATTACTTGAATTGTACGCGAGTACATATCGATAATCGTACTTTGTGGATGTATGCCACTCCTGACTATTTACATAACCTTGTTTTTCATGGGTTACAAGAGCATAGTACTCATATGACGTACAATCACTTATGATTTCATAAACACCCTGCACCAACTCAAATAGTATTAGCAATCCACCGATAATAGTCGAGGGAGGAAATCCAGTAGCTACACCAACTGCAGTTAATGACGATCCCGTCAACAATGAGAAAGAAATGTTGTGTCCGGAACTATAGTCCGTCGAATAATACAACTCACCGTCTTCGTTTCTATATGTTTCGCCATATAGGTAATCATTACTCACCTCATTGCCAAGTAAATCTTCAAGCATACCAACTATGTTTGTAGTAATAGCAGATTTTGGTGGTGACGCAGCGCTTTTTGCTACTCCTAAATGATCTATTGATACTTGACTCAATGCGACTTGACCGCTCTGAAGACTATTGGATAAATCCGTTAAATACTTAATCATTGCATCAGTATCAAGGCACCCCTTCACATTGAATGAACTAGCATAATATTTCTCAGAACTGCCATCTTTAGGATCGATAACTTGAGGTGCAGTCTTTCCAGCGACATCTCTCATGTAAGCGTTAACCTTTCCTGAACTTAACATATCCATTGAGATTATACTATTGTCAGTAATCTCAAAGTAATATACAGTTCCGCTACTTTTGCACACACTGACCTCTTTTACAACTTTCCCACTAAGATTGACTTCTACATCAATCAATCTCAAACCAAGGCTCTGGTCCATACGAGTCTCTTGAGGACTTGCATATCCTATACTGAACAACACAACTACACACAGAAGCAAAGCAATCATTCTCTTCATTATTTAATCTCCTTTTGTAATAATAATTTTAAGCTAAGAAACCTAAGAACAGTACATCAAAACAGTAACTCAATATAATGTCGGATTGCTTGTGTAAACCGTTGACTCCACAAGGTTCCCCGAAACAGACACATAGCCATATGAAACCATCCGATACTGATAACCTCTATTCTACATACCAAGTTTCGCCTAGCCCACAAAAAGTGCCATTTTCTGTACTAGACCAGTGTTTTATCATTGTCCATCGTCCATTCTGATACTTTTGCAGATACATACTTATTTTGCATTCATCAACATTTCTTGCATCAATAGAAGAAGTTAACTCTGCTTTTCCTTGATCTGTAATATTAAATTCATTATAAAAGACTGAAATGTATGTAAATCTTTCTTGATTTAACACGTTTCCATTCTCTACTAAACTAGAATCAATCAGTGCCTGTGCTGGTATTGTAACTATGACTACTAGCAAAAAAACTAATGATCCCAAAATCAAACCTTTTTTCATCTTTTTCACCCCACTTTCTTAAGGCCTTCTATATATAGAACCATTTAAGCAAGTGAAATCTTACACTTTTTCTAGAATTTTATAATTTTTTTCAACACTTTCAGCTATTTTTATAATAGTTGTCTTATCAATGCTTGCTTGTATGAAAAAAGGCTTCTCTTAATTGGACTAGTAAAAAAATGATATATCTTCTTTTATTACAAGAAACCCTTCATTGCCATTAATCAACAGCTCAATTATCTCACCATTTTCTGAGTCTATT
>CAZCFQ010000162.1:0-4157 GCA_964497955.1 uncultured Clostridiaceae bacterium | reverse complement strand
AAGCACGCCCCTTTAAGCAGTGTTGCTTGGAGGGGTTTTTAATTAATAAAGAGATAAATGGAGGTGCTTCAATGTCAACACAAGTTTATCCAGCAGTGGCATTGAGAGGGACTACAGTTTTTCCGTATTCAGTAAAAACTTTAGATATAGGTAGAAAGAATTCTTTAATAGCTGTTGAACAAGCAGCAGATGAAGACAATTTAATTGTACTAGTTTTACAAAAGAAAACAGCACAAGAATATCCACAGAAAGAAGATCTATACTCAGTAGGTGTTTTGGCAAAAGTAAGACAAGTAATGAGAATTCCAGGAAACTATTCAAAAGTTTTAGTTGAAGGCTTAAAAAGAGTAAAAATTAACGACGTATTAGACATAGAACCTTCTATTAATGTAGAAGTTAGTGAAATAGAAACAATTAAAGAACAAACAGAAGATACTTTATTAAGAGTTGTAGATGACTTATTTATGGAATATATCTCATTAAGTCAAAACATAAATTTTCAAAACTTAGAACTTGAAAGCAGTAGTGAAGATCCAGAGCAATGGGTTGATATTATTTCAGGCAATTTACCGTTTAATATAGAAAAAAGACAAAAACTACTTGCTGAACCTAGTCTTAAAAAAAGAATGGAACTACTTTCTTTATATCTTCAAGAAGAGATAGAATTTCAAAATATTGAAAAAAATATTAAAAGACAAGTTAAATCTAAAATGGAAAAAACTCAAAGAGAATATTTCCTAAGAGAACAATTAAATGCCATTCAATCAGAATTGGGTCATAAGGACGATTCTGAAGCTGACAAATATCGAAAGAAGTTAGCGGAATTGGAATTAAGTGAAGAAGCTACTGAAAAAATAGAACAAGAAATAACTAGGTTAACTAAGATACCTCAAGGCTCTCCTGAGCGTGTTGTAATTGATAATTATTTGGAATGGATATTCTCACTACCATGGAACACATTAGATTCTCAAGAGGTTGATTTAGCTAAAGCTGAGAAAATACTAAATGAAGATCACTATGGTCTTAAAAAAGTAAAAGAAAGAATTTTAGAATATATTGCAGTTTTAAAACTAACTGATAATCTAAAAGGACCAATTATTTGTTTAGTTGGACCACCAGGAGTTGGAAAAACATCTCTTGCACAATCTATTGCCAGAGCTCTTGGGAGAAAGTATATTAGCAGTTCTTTAGGTGGAGTTAGAGACGAAGCAGAGATTAGAGGTCATAGAAGAACATATATTGGATCAATGCCAGGAAGAATCATCCAAGCATTAAAAAGAGTTAAAACTAGAAATCCACTATTTCTTTTTGATGAGATTGATAAAATGAGTAATGATTTTAGGGGTGATCCAGCTTCAGCTATGCTTGAAGTTTTAGATCCTGAACAAAACTCTAAATTTATTGACCACTTTTTAGATATTCCTTTTGATTTGAGTAAAGTTATATTCTTAACTACAGCAAATGCAACTCATAATATTCCTAGACCACTTCTAGATAGAATGGAAGTTATTAATCTATCAGGTTATACAGAGTATGAAAAGGTTGAAATTGCTAAGAGACATTTAATTCCAAAGCAACTTAAAGCTCATGGATTAACAGCTAGTCAAGTCAGGTTTAAAGATGAAGCTATTACAATTATGATAAATCAATACACTAGAGAAGCAGGGGTTAGAAATTTAGAAAGAACTATTGCAAATCTAGCTAGAAAAGTTGCTAAAGAAATCGTAGCTAAAGAAAGAAAAACTGCAAGTATTACAGAAAATACAATATTTAATTATCTAGGTAAACCTAAATATATACATGATGAGATTACTGACAAACCAGAAATAGGTAGTGCGACTGCACTAGCATGGACTGAAGTAGGTGGAGCTACAATGCCAGTTGAAGTGGTTGTTTCAAAAGGTAGTGGAAAACTAGTATTAACTGGAAAACTAGGTGACGTGATGAAAGAGTCAGCTAAAACAGCAATTGGATTTCTTAAATCACAAGTAATTAAATACCAACTAGATGGTGAGTATTTTAATGAAAATGATATACACGTTCATGTACCACAAGGAGCTATACCAAAAGATGGCCCATCGGCAGGGATAACTATTGCTACAGCTATTTTATCAGCAATTAAAAAAGAGCCTATAAAGCAAAACTTTGGCTTTACAGGTGAGATAACCCTAAGTGGTAAGGTATTGCAAATTGGAGGGCTAAAGGAAAAGCTTTTAGCTGCTATTAGGATAGGTATAACAGATGTAGTTGTACCAAAGAAAAATGTAAGTGATATTGAAGAAATGTCAGAAGAGATTATGTCTAAGATAAATATTCATTATGCAGATTATGTTGAAGAAGTATTTAAATTAGCGTTTGTGAGCTATAATTATGAAAATTAAGAATTCATCATTTGTAAAAAGTGCTCCAAATTTATCTTTTTGTCCAGATGATAACTTAAGTGAGATTGCTTTTGTCGGAAGATCTAATGTAGGAAAATCATCTTTAATTAATTTTCTAATTAATAGAAGAAAACTAGCAAGAACTTCATCAGCGCCAGGGAGGACTCAAACGCTTAACTACTATTTGATTAATGAGGATTTCTATTTTGTTGATTTTCCTGGTTATGGATATGCTAAAGTTTCTAAAGTAGAAAGAAAAAAGTGGAACCAAGCTAGAGAAGAATATCTTGCTTATAGACAACAGTTAAAAGCTATAGTAATGGTTGTTGACATTAGACATAAAGCTTCAGATTTAGATTTAGAAATGATAGATATATTAAAACATATAGACTTGCCATATTTTGTTGTATTGACAAAAGCTGACAAACTTTCAAAATCTAAACGCAACCTACAATTAATGCACTTTAGCGAAGAATTTCAGATAAGCACAGAAAGATTATTTGTTATTTCCAGTGAGAAGAAATTTGGTAAAGAATCATTACTTAAAGAGTTGGCAAAAGTAATATAATAAGTTACAATGGATATTGTATACAATTCTTATTAAAGGTGGTTAAATAATGACACATAAAGTTAAAATTATGGATACAACTTTGCGTGATGGTCATCAATCATTATGGGCAACTAGAATGAAAACTGAAACTATGATACCCATATTAGAAAAATTAGATAATGTTGGATTTTACTCATTAGAAATGTGGGGCGGAGCTACATTTGACTCTTGTCTTAGATATCTTAATGAAGATCCATGGGATAGGCTAGATTTAATCCGCAAGCATGTCAAGAATACAAAATTGCAAATGTTACTTAGAGGACAAAATATTTTAGGATATAAACACTATCCAGATGATATTTTAACAAGATTCGTTGAAAAAACAATAGAACATGGAATAGATATTTTAAGAATCTTTGATGCTGTAAATGATGTAAGAAACATGTCAAAAGCAATCGAAGTAACTTTAGCTAATGGAGCTATTGCAGAAGGAACTATAGTTTACACTATAAGTCCTGTTCATAATATAGAGAAATATCTAAAAACTGCAAGTGAACTGGCTGAAATGGGATGCCAACAAATTTGTCTTAAAGATATGGCAGGTATATTAAAGCCTTATGAAGGTGCTAAACTAATTAGAACACTTAAAGAAGAATTAGGTTTACCAATACATTTGCATACTCATATGACTAGTGGTATGGGAAATATGCTATATTTAAAAGCAATTGAAGATGCTAAAGTAGATATAATTGATACAGCTTTTGCACCTTTAGCAAATGGCACATCTCAACCAGCTATAGAACCAATTGTTGCTACATTAGAAGGAACAGATTATGATACAGGATTGGATCTAGAAGAGTTAGCTGGTATAGCTAAGTACTTCCAAGAAGTAGAAAAAGAGTATCCAGAGTCTAAATTAGTAGACAAATCTGTAGATATAAACGTTTTGAAGTATCAAGTTCCAGGTGGTATGCTATCTAACTTCCGCAAGCAGCTTAGTGAAACAAATCAGCTAGATTTATTGCCAGCAGTGCTAAAAGAAGTAGAATTAGTAAGAAAAGACATAGGATATCCACCACTTGTAACTCCATCAAGTCAAATGGTTGGTGCACAAGCAGTGCTTAATGTTATGACTAAAGAAAGATATAAAATGGTTACTAATGAGATTAAAAATTACCTTAGAGGATACTATGGTCGTCCTCCAGGAGAAATTGATGAAGAGTTCC
>CAZCFQ010000161.1:0-4185 GCA_964497955.1 uncultured Clostridiaceae bacterium | reverse complement strand
TATTAATCATATCACACTTATAACCAAAGAAAGATTCTGATTTACTTGAATCATATGCTATTATTCAGTTATAAGATATGCTTATTTTATTGCTTCAAATTCCACTTGCTTATAATATCTAGAAGAGTTTAGAGCTAATACTCCTGATATATGACCATAATCTTTGTGAATTGCTACTACATATTCTTCCCCTTCTACTTCGACTAAAAAAGCATGGAAAAACATCTGCTCAAAACTGTAGCCTTTGATTTCATATTGACTATCTATTCTAGTCATTGCTTCTTCTTTTGTTAATGGCACCTCTAACTTTTCCAGTGGTTCACTTCGGACTTTATTAAGACGTATCTTTGCTTGATCTTTTGGAACTATACTTATTAACATAGCTAGTTTTTCTAAGTTTGAATAGTTTTGATCTTCACTTTCTAAAGTCTCTTCTTTATAATTTGTTATTTTTGAGATTGTATTATGAACTGATTTTAAAAATTCTTTTTCTTGCTCAATCAATTCTCCATAACCATTCGCCATTTGTGAAAAGTCTAACCTTACGAATTCAAAGTATTTCCAACTATCTTCCATTTCATGTGTTTCATATAATTGTGGATAAAGATTTTGATATAACATCTCTGCTTGTTCCATTGTGTTTGCGATTTGCAATGCTTTTGAAGACAATTTCCAAAAATCATCTCTTTCAAAGGTATTACTTATCCACATTTTTGCTATGTTATTTCTAATATAGTATAGTTGGGGATTAATTGATTTTGCCAACTGTCTACTAGTAACGTTTTCAACATAAGTTGATAGATCTTCTTCTATATTTATCAAATCTTTATTACTAACAATAATTGATTTATCAGTTTCTTCCCATTTCACATTATATCCAAGTGTTTCAGAAATGAATCTAAGAGGAATCATAACTCTATTGTTAACTAAAGTAACAGACTGATTTAATTGATGTGCTTGGTCATTAACAAGGACCTCTTTAGAATCTTTTTGAAATCTAATTAGTGTATTATCCATTTCTACTTCTATTTTCTCTGTTTCACCAATCCAATTTACAGTAGCTCCAAAATGTTCAAATATGCCTCTTATCGGCACAAATGTTGCGTCATCAATCATAACTGGAGTTGTATCAAAAGTATTTATAATAACATCATCATCTTTTACAACTATATACTCATTGTTATCTACTTGCACTTTCATTGTAACTAAGTCTGATGCATACGCTATATTGACCATTAATACTAATACTACTAAAATTACTAGGATTTTTTTCAAGACTAATCAACCTTTCTAATATTCTTATTTTTTTAACTTTAGGCTATTATAGAAGATTATTTAGTCAGTGGAATCTATGTCAGTCAATTTTCTACCAGTGTTCAATCTCATTAACTTCTAGTTTAAACATTTTCACTTGCTAATCATACGATATTACAGTGCCATCTTCTAATATCAATGTTCCCGAAACATTAGTCCCATCTAAATTTATTTGCCGCGGATGCTTTAGTTCTTTAAGAGTACTTAAACTACTTATGTCACCCGATACTTGTGTATTTGCAAGCTCTAGCCACACTATATCCTCAAATTTTGCTAAATTACCAACATCACCATAAACATCAGTATTTGTAAAATAAAGAACACTGAGGCTATTTAACTCTCTAAGATTACCTATGTCTCCGAAAACTTTTGTATTCTCTAACCATATAGATCTTAAATTACCTAAACCATTGAAATTTGATATATCACCTGTTACTTTAGTGTCTGAAAGTCCGCACCCTTTTAAGTTCTTTAAACTTCTAAAGCTACTTATATTTCCTACTACTTCTGTTCCAATCAGTCTAATGCTTTCTAAGTTGCTTAATTTGCTCAAACTATCTATATCTCCAGTAATTTTTGTCTCATCTAATTCAATTTTACGAAGTTTACTTAAATCTTCCAAACTACTTATGTTTCCTGATACTTTTGTTTTAATTAATTCTATCCAGATTAACTCATTTAATTTCTCTAAAGCATTAATATTACCTGTAACATTTGTATTGGTTAATAAAATTCTATCTAGTTTATTTAATCCACTGAATACATTAATATCACCTACAACGCTTGTTCTATCTAAGCTAATCCATGTCAATTGTTTTAAATTTTTAAAAGAACTAATGTCACCCTCTACTTTTGTAGATCGCAATTCACATATTACTAACTTTTCCAAGTTCCTTAAATTGCTGATATCTCCTTCTACATCTGTAGAAGCTAGTTCAATCCAATCTAAATTCTTTAATTCTTTTAAGCTACTAATATCACCATATACATCTGTTGGTATCATATGTATTCTTTCTAAATTACTTAAGTTACTTAAAACACTTATGTTAGCATGTACATTTTTTCCACTTATATTGATTTTTTTAAGGTTAACAAACCACTTCAAATCTTCTAAAGATTCAATTGGTGGGCTACTATTATATATAGATGAAGGATATATATTTTTAAAATCTAAACTCATCTCAGTTTTATATCCTATGTCTTTCCATAATATATTTTTTGAATATATATTATAATAATCTTTAATCACTTTTTCAACGTCTTCTTGCTCAAATTTTATTACCTTATCTGGGTCTTTCAAAGCTATTAGTCCTAATTCTTTTCCAAGCATTTCAGAAGCTTCTTCATATCTACCTGCTTTTGTTAATGCTTCTGCATATTCTATATATACTTGGTCATAACTATCATCTATTTGTATTACTTTTTCCACTTGTTCTAATGCTTTTTTATCCTCTTCTAAACTAACATAAGCGTGAACTAACCCAATTCTAGCATCTATGCTTAATTCATCCTTCTCAATAATTGACTTATAAACAGATTTTGCTTGATCATAACTCCCTTTTTCCATATATTCTTTTGCAGTCATTAACTGACCTACCTCACTATTTCTAATTGTAAATAGTATTACTACAAGCAGAACAACAGCTATCAATATTATTGAATATATCTTTACTTTTTTACTCATGGGATCCTCCTTCTAATTTCACTCATAACGTAAAATTAATGATAATTGCAGATTTAGGAATATTCTAGGATGCTCATCCTGGCTGATATTGTCCTCCACACTCACTGGGTGCTCCATAACTACCATCAAACAAACAATTTGCCATTGTATTTTTATGGTAACACTCTTTTTCGTTAAGTTTTGTAAACAAGTAAAACCGCTGCTTCTCATAACTTATCCTGTGGCTTGTAAATATTACACTTTTTAAATAAATTACAATATCTTAGAGAAAAATTACTAATTAGAAACTTATTTCAAAAAAGTATGTGCTTTGTGCGGTAACTAATAGCATAGATTCTATTTTTTGTCCTAAGATGCAATTCCCAAGAGATCTTATAAACTGGAATCTGATAATTGTAGAGTTATCAATCTTAACTAATAAACTAACAAGGTTAACTATTTTTTGCTCTGGTGATTTTATTCTGAATAAATATAGAAATCAATTGTAATAAAAATTAATCAATTATTTTTAACTCAGTCCATTCATAAATCTCATCTTTTAGTTCTATCCAACTGCTTTTACTGATCCATTCTCTTTTATAGTGCCAGAATAGACAATTTTCTTATCAAAACCCACCCATATACTTGGAGCCAAATTATTTATATCTAATTAATATCTATGTAGCTTAGATAAAACACTTATTTGTAATTATGTTTTAAATTGATTATCCCATTTCTATTACTTATATTACTAAAGTTATAATAATCTGTGTCACTAATAATAAAATTATACTTGCTTTCAAATATTTTTATTCCTTCCTTTGAATATTTCTAGTCTTGTCTATACAACCATTCGTCAATCACTGGCCAATTATCTACTTCATCAACATAGACACCTCTTGGAATACCATCTTTATTACTAAAAGCTTCCTCGATTAGAAAAACAACAAATGGAAACTCGTACCCTTCCGCATACTCATATCTTCCACTAGAATTATACTCTTTAACATGGGGGAAAAAAGAAGCAACCTCTATTTCACCTTTATTTGCTTCCCATCCATCTCTTAGCTTATAATGTATTGTAGTAATATCAGCATCATAACCTTCTTTGTAATTTTCACCACCTACTAATACTATACATATAACATTTTTATCTCCTTCATACCCCCAAGATTGTGGGCTTGAGTAATAATATACACCTCTCTGTA
>CAZCFQ010000160.1:0-4265 GCA_964497955.1 uncultured Clostridiaceae bacterium | reverse complement strand
AAATATTAATTAAACTAGAGGTGTATTGTATGAGAAATATTGAAAATTGTATCTATGTAAGTAGTTTTGCAAAATTACCAGCAGGTATTCCTTCTGAAAATGTATATAAAGTGTTAGACATTGGGTTAGTTATTAATCAGCAAACAGATGTAATTGAAGATATTTCAATAACACTTTTAACTGATGTGGCTGTTAAGTTTTTAAGTGAAATTATAATAGGGTCTAAAGTAAATGAAGATAATTTGACTATCATAATAAAAGAAATAAATGAAAGATATTATGGTTCAGCTCAAAAAGCTGTAATTGCAGCTCTTAAAAAAGTATTTGAGAAATATAGTGAGATTAAATTAAATTATTAGAAAGAAGGTAATTCTTTGAGTCAAAACAAAGCACCAAATAACAATGTATTTTATAGAAATCAAAATTGGCACTATCCAAAAATCGTACATGGAAATGGTATCTATTTAGTAACAGATGATGGGAAAAGGTTTATTGATGGTTGTTCAGGCTCAGCTGTAGCAAATATAGGGCATGGTAATAAAGAAGTTGCAGAATATGCAAAAGAACAAATTGAAAAAATTGCTTTTACTCACTTATCAAGATGGACAGTTGATGTTATTGAAGAGTGCGCAGAAAAGGTAGCAAATTGGTGTCCAAATAATTTAAATCATGTTTATTTTGTATCTGGTGGGTCAGAAGCAGTGGAAACTGCAATCAAAATGGCTAGACAATATTATGTAGAAAGAGATGGTAAGAGCTCTTCAAAGTGGAAAGTTATTTCAAAATGGTATTCATATCACGGAGCAACATTAGGAGCTTTGTCTGTAACTGGATCTATTGCAAGAAGAAAATTATATGATCCCATGCTTACAAACTCTCCTAAGATTAATCAGTTCTATCATTATAGAAATCCTTGGGGTGCAAAAGACTTATATGAGACTAGTGTTTTAGCAGCAAAAGAACTTGAAACAGAAATATTAAGAAATGGAGCAGAGAATATTGCTGCTTTTATATCAGAACCAATTATAGGTTCAGCAGCACCTGGTGTTCATCCAGAGAAGATATATTTTCAGATGGTTAGAGAAATTTGTGATAAATATGACATTTTGTTTATTATGGATGAAGTAATGGCAGGGTCAGGAAGATCTGGTACAACTATGGCTTCAATTTTATTTGAAACAAATCCAGATATTATTGCAGTAGCAAAAGGATTAAGTAGTGGTTATACACCAATAGGTGCAGCAGTTTGTAATGATGAGATTTTCAATACAATAATGATAAATGGTTCAGGACACTTTGTCCATGGTCATACTTATGCTTCAAATCCACTATCATGTGCTATTGCTTCTAAGGTTATGGAGATAATAGAAAGAGAAAACTATATAGAAAATGGAAGAAAACAAGGTGAGTACTTACTAAATAAAATACAGTCATTATACAAATATCCTATAGTAGGTGATGTAAGAGGTATGGGATTGCTATTAGGTATAGAATTTGTTAAAAACAGAGTAACTAAAGAGCCATTCAATCAATCGTTAAAAGTAAACAGAAGAATTAATAATGCATGTATGGAAGAAGGTTTAGTGCTTTATCCAGGTGGCGGTAGTGCTAATGGAGCTGGAGACCATGTCCTTATAGCTCCACCTATTAATATTAAAAGAGATGAAGTTGATATATTATTTGATAAGTTAGAGACTGCCATCAAAAAAATTAATGATGTATTAGTGTAAATAGTGAAAGGAGAAAGTCATGGAGAAATTAATAATTACAATTGCACTTACAGGCAATGTGCCAACTAAAAAATTAAATGTAAACACCCCCATTACAGTAGATGAAGTTGTAGCAGATGCTACCGAATGTGAAAAATTAGGTGCTGCACTTGCTCATATACATGTTAGAGACGAGTTAGGACAACCAACCAGTGATAGAAATATATTCAAACAAGTTATAGACAAAATGGATAAAGAAAATCTAAAAATGATTAAACAATTATCTACAGGAGTAAGAGGTGGAGAGAATACGGTTGATTATAGAGGACAAATGCTTGATCTAAATATTGAAATGGCAAGTTTATCAACTGGATCATCAAATTTTCCAACAAGCGTAAATGCAAACTCACCTGATTTGATTAAAGCACTAGCACTTAAGATGCAAGAAAATAATATCAAGCCTGAAATTGAAATATTTGATACTGCGATGCTTTCAAATGCTTTATATTTTGTTAAAAAAGGCATCCTTAAAGAACCTCTTCATTTCAATTTAGTTATGGATGTAAAAGGGTCAATACCCGGAACTCCAAAGAACCTTATGTTTTTAGTAGATAGTTTGCCTAAAGGTTCAACCTGGACAGTTTCAGGAATTGGAAGGTCACAAGTTCAAATGATAACAATGGCAATTGCTTTAGGTGGACATGTTCGAACTGGATTAGAGGATACTATTGAATACACTAAAGGAGTCCTTGCTACAAATCCAATGTTAGTAAAGAGGGTTGTTAATATTGCAAATGCTGTAGGAAGGCCTATAGCAACACCTGATGAAGCAAGAATTATACTGGGACTTAAATAACTTGATTATTAAAAAATAAAAGGGGCTGAAATTATTGAATATTGCAATTGCTGGTTTATTACACGAAACTCATACTTTTTTACCACACAAAACTACTATAGATGACCTACAGATTTATAGAGGAGAGGATATGTATGTACATCGTAAAAGAAACACATCAATGGGTGGAATTATTAATACTTGTGAAGCAAAAGATGTTAACCTAAAGCCTATAATGATTGCTTCAGGAGGGTGTAGTGGAACTGTTCTTGATAAAACATATAATGTGATTATTAATGAAATTATAGAAGGTATACAAGAAGTAAAAGATTCTGTAGATGCAATTTTATTATCACTACATGGTGCAATGGTTACAGAGTCAATTCAATCTGCTGAATATGATGTCCTAAAAAGAATAAGACAACTTGTAGGAAATGATATGCCAATTATGGTAGCACTTGATTTGCATGGAAATCTTAATGAGGAGTTTATTAAATTAACTAATGGTGTTTTTGGATACCATAGTAGTCCACATGTAGATTGTCATCTAACAGGAGAAAGAACTGCTAATGCGATGATTGATTTCCTAGGTGATAAAACAAATCCAAAAGTTGCATTTAAAAAAGCTAATTTGGTTATCCCAAGTGTTTTTAGTGCAACAACATTACATCCTGCAAAAACTATCATTGAAAAGGTTCATTATTGGATGGAAAATGAAAATGTTATAGATGTATCATTTTTCTTTGGGTTTGCATGGTCTGATGTAAAGCAGTTAGGAGCATCAGTAGTTGCAGTTACAGATAATGATGAAAAACTAGCTAGTGAAATAACATTGGACTTAGTTAATTTGTCACACTCTTTGCATCATGAACTAACAACAGGAAATAATATTTACTCAGTTGCAGATGGGGTAGCTTTAGCAATAGAGAAAGCTAAAACAGCAAAGAAACCAATCATTATACTAGACCATTCAGATAGATTAAATGAAACAACTTTTGTTCTAAAAAAACTTTTGAAGCAAAAAGCTACTAAAGTGGCACATCCACTACTGTGGGATTCAGAAGCAGTAAAAAAATGTGAAGAAGCTGGAAAAGGGGAAACTATAACATTAAAAGTTGGTAGTAAAAGTTCAGTTGATGGAGGAGGACCAGTAGAAGTAACAGGTAAAATACTATTTGTTGGTGAAAAACAATATATTGGTACAGGTCCAATGAGGATAGGAAGTAAAATAGATCATGGTCTTGTTGCAATAATAGATGTTAATGGTATATGGCTTCAAATAACTGAAAAGAGTAGTTCTTTAATTGATGCAGATCCAATTATACAATTTGGGTATGAGTTAAATGATTTTGATATTATTGTAACTAAATCAAAAACACACTTTAGAGCGGTTTATGAAGAAGCAGGTGAAGAAATAATAATAGTAGATGCTCCTGCATATAGTCCAATAGATTTGAGTGTTTTTAAGTATAAAAATGTTGAACCAAACCTTTATCCTTTGACAACTAAAAATATTAAAGATGTTAAATGAATTGCTAATATTGTTGAAAACATTTAGGTATAAGTTAGCAATTGATTAGAAATATAGATTAGAAACACTAAAAAATAAATTAAAAATTAGACTTACGCTGCTATTTAATAAGCAGCGTAAGTCTTTTTCAAATAAAGAATATATTCATGAAGATTTACTTAGATAAATCACTATAATTCTGTTGTTAGAG
>CAZCFQ010000159.1:0-4327 GCA_964497955.1 uncultured Clostridiaceae bacterium | reverse complement strand
GTTTTTTGAAGCTTTTATAAATTCTACAAAAAGTGGATGTGGCTTATTAGGTCTTGATTTAAATTCAGGATGAAACTGCACTCCTACAAACCATGGATGATCTTTTAGCTCCACACATTCTACTAATAGTTCATCAGGAGAAGTCCCACTAACGATAAGTCCGCTTTCTATAAACTCTTCTCTAAAATCATTGTTAAATTCATATCTATGTCTGTGTCTTTCAACTAATTCTTCTACTTTATATGCTTGTTTTGTTTTAGTGTTATCTGTTAATACACATGGATAATTACCTAGTCGCATTGTACCACCCATATCAACAATATTTCTTTGCTCAAGCATTAAATCTATAACAGGATGATTTGTTGTGTTGGAAAACTCTGAAGAATGAGCAGCCTTCCAACCTAAAACATTTCTAGCATACTCTATTACAGCTATTTGCATACCAAGACAAAGTCCAAAATAAGGGATATTATTCTCCCTAGCATATTTAGCTGCTTTAATTTTCCCTTCTATTCCTCGAATACCAAATCCTCCAGGAACAACTATTCCCTTTACATTTGACAACTCCTTTTTTACATCTTTATTTTCTAACTCTTCAGAATCAACCCATCTTATTTTGATATTTACATCGTTTGCAAACCCCGCATGTGTCAATGCCTCTACTACACTTAAATAAGCATCATGTAAGGAAACATATTTTCCAACTAAAGCTATTTCTATTTCATCTTCTATTGCTCTAATGTGGTTAACCATATTACGCCATTCTAATAAGTCTCTGTTATCACATTTTAAACCTAGTCTTTTAATTACTAACTCATCTAAATTTTCTCTTTCTAACACCAAGGGGACTGCATATAAAGAGTCTGAGTCTTCATTTTGGATAACTGCTTCTTCTGGTACGTCACAGAAAAGAGAGATCTTTTTTCTAATATTATCGTCAATTTCTCTTTCAGATCTGCAAACAATAATACTTGGCTGTATTCCAATACTTCTTAGTTCCTTTACACTATGTTGAGTAGGTTTGGTTTTTAACTCGCCTGCTTTATCAAGATATGGAATTAAAGTAACATGCATAAATAAAGTGTTTTCTCTTCCTTCATCACTTTGCATTTGTCTAATGGCTTCTAAGAACGGGAGGCTTTCTATATCTCCTACAGTTCCACCAATTTCAATTATTACAACATCCGCATTACTCTCATACCCTACTTTTCTAATGTCTTCTTTTATTTCGTTTGTAATATGAGGAATAACCTGTATAGTTGCTCCCAAGTAATCCCCTCTTCGTTCCTTATCAATTACTGATTTATATATTTTACCTGTAGTCACGTTATTTCTTTGACCTAACTCAATATTTATAAATCTCTCATAATGACCTAAATCTAAATCCGTCTCTGCCCCATCAGCTGTTACAAAAACTTCCCCATGTTGGTATGGACTCATGGTCCCTGGGTCTACATTAATATACGGATCCAGCTTTAACACATCAACTTTAACGCCTCTGCTTTTTAATAGTCTGCCCAAAGAAGCCGCAACAATTCCTTTTCCAAGTGAAGAGACAACTCCACCAGTTACAAAAATAAATTTACTCATCAATATCCCCCTTGCTAATATAAATAAACGGCCCAATTTCAACGAGCCGAATTGTATTTCTAATATTATTAAACACCTCGTTTATTCTACCCAATATATAAAATTGATGTCAAGCTAGATAGGCTTAATTTAAAAATAATATTAAATATTGTCCACATGTCCCCTAACTACTAACACTTTATTGTTTTTTAAATAATATCGAGGAACTCTTCTGTTTATTAAGGCGGGCAATTCATAACTAATTGTGTTATCTAACTTTGCTAGATCTGTTAGAGTTATTTCTTCATTACCTTGTTTGCCAATAATTACTACCTCATCTCCAACTTTTACACCTTTTATACCTGTAACATCAACCATACACTGATCCATTGCAATTGTACCTACAATTCTAGCTCTTTGTCCTCTAATCAAAACTTCTCCCATATTACTAAAGCTTCTTCTTAAGCCATCTGCATATCCAACTGGTAAAGTTGCAATTCTTGTGTTTTTTGTTGTGATATAGGTTGCCCCATAACCTATAGCAGCTCCTTTTTTTAATGTTTTAAGATGTCCTATTAAAGTTTTGAAAGTGAGGCTACTTTTAATTGGTGCATCTAAATTGCCTTGGTTAAGATTTTCACCTGGATTAAATCCATAAAGTGCTGCTCCAACTCTTACATAATCATATCCTACTGCAACTTCTCTCATCATTGCAGCACTATTTGCTAAATGAAATTCTACTTTATCAAATCCTAAACTTAATATTATTTCTCTCGCTTTAATAAATTGGTTTAATTGATACTTAGTATAATTCAAATCATTTTCATCAGCTGTTGAAAAATGAGAGTATAATCCTTTAAGATTTAGATAAGTGCAACTTTTAATTTTCTCTAAAAAATTTGGTAAATCTTTTAACAAAACTCCTAATCTATGCATACCAGTATCTATGTTTAAGTGTACATCCATTATCTTGTTCCAAGATTTTGCTACGTCATTAAGTTTTAATGCAAATGGTAAGCTATATATTGTAGGAGTTAAATCATAATGAATCAATAAATCATAATTATCTACTCCAACATAATTAAAAAGTAGAATTGGCAATGTGATACCAGCTCTTCTTAACTCTATTCCTTCAGTTAAAACAGAAACTGCTAACATATCTACATTATTGGCAGCTAAAAATCTGGCAATCTCAATAGATCCATATCCATATCCATCTGCTTTTACAACACCAATAATTTTTGATCCATTAGTTAGTTTTGCTTTTATGAGATTAAGATTATGTTTTATATTATCTAAATCTATCTCCACCCAAGTATGTGGTTTATACATTATATTACCCCTCTGATTTCACATTATTATCCAGTCTCTTTAACTTCTTTTCTTCATATTCATGCCATAGTAAAAGAGCTGTTGCTCCAAAAGGTACAGATAATAAAAGTCCAAATAACCCGCCTAATGCTCCTCCAATTGTTATAAATACGATTGTCCAAAATGGTGATATTCCTACAACAGAGCCTAATACTTTCGGTGTTAAGTAAAGATTTTCAACTTGTTGTATTATAAACAAGATTACTATCACTGCTAAAAACTCTGGGAAACCCCCGATAAGAGCAAATAGCAAAGCTGGAATAGCTCCTATAAAAGGTCCTACATAAGGAATAATGTTAGTTATTCCTACTATTAATGCAATTAAAGCTATAAAAGGTATGTTGTAATTAGTAAACATATTAAATCCTAACATAATTACAAATGAAATTACTCCTACAAACAAACAAGTTACGCCTTTACCTACAATAAATTTTTTCACTTGATTATCTATCATTTTTAATATCCGTACTACTTCAACACTAAGTTTTTCTGGCAATAATACCCTTATTGAATGATAGAAACTTTCACCCAAATCATCATATTCAGTTAATCCATACCAAGATACTAATAGAGCTATTATAAATCCAAAAATTCCATTTAATATTGCTCCTGCTGATAAAATAGCAGTTTCTATAAATGATAGAAATCCTCTAGCTAATCTTGATAAGATATCATTAAAAGAGTTTAGAAAATCTCTAATAAAGTCAACAGATAAATTGTATTTTTGCAAATCAAGGTTACTTACAAATTCATTAATTGATTCACTAATTTCAGGAATGGCTTGTATAAACATTTCTGTACTTTGGATTATTGCAGGGGTAACTACTAATATTAGAAGAACTACCACTAGTAAAAATAGTAAAAAACTTAAGCCAACACCCAATTTTCTACTAAAATTAAATCTATTAGAAAGCTTATTTACTATTGGATTTAGTAAGTAAATAAAAATTAGCGCTAAAATTAGGCTTTTTATTACAACGCCCTGTCGGATCGGTTGATAAAAATATGGAGCCAGAGAACCGGCTGCCCGGTTTTTCTTGCCGATCAGAATGGAACCTATATTTGGTCCCCACTTGACAAGGAAAGCGGCGCGTATGTCGATCCCGAAGCCGTCAAAACCGATTTAAATGATTTATTAGATACATCCGGCCAAAACCCGAAGCCCTGAGAGGCGTAAATTTAAACGATTTTAACCAACGAAAGGGGGTAGGCATGGGGGTTAATGTAAGGGAAAAAAAGAAAGGTTCTGGCGTGTGGTGGATTTTTATTAGCCACCAGGGAAAGCGCAAGTCAAAAAAGATTGGAGATAAACGCCTGGCTGACCAGGTGGCCAGGAAGATCAAGAAAAAGATTGCCACCGGCGACTATGATATTGAGGAATCTTCAC
>CAZCFQ010000158.1:0-4340 GCA_964497955.1 uncultured Clostridiaceae bacterium | reverse complement strand
AGCATACGGTTCATACCCGTAAGGCCACTGGTTCGACTCCAGTCGCCGCCACCAATAGTTTAGAAAGCACTTTGTGAAAAGCAAAGTGCTTTTAGTTATTATATGCAATTTATGGACTTTCAAAAGTTATAAAAAAGGAGTTCTATACCATGGATATGAGCTTAGAGAAAGTAGCTCAAAATATTAAAAATGATTTTAATTGGCCTAAAAAAGGCACTTTACTATTGGCTGTTAGTGGAGGACCTGATTCTACTTTGATGACTTTAGTTATGAAAAAAGTAAGCCAACAATTTGGTTTTGATATTCATATTGTTCATATTGATCATAATCTTAGAGGAGAGAACTCACTTAATGACTCACGATTTGTTAGGCATTTAGCAAAAGAGAATGATATTGTTTGCACAGTTAAAAGGATTGATATTCCAAGCATAATGAAAACAGAGACAGGCTCTACTCAAGAAGTATGTAGAAAATATCGAATAGACTATATAAAGAGTTTAGCTAAAAAGATAAATGCTTTCGGGATAGCTTATGGACATAATAAAAATGATCAAGCAGAGACTCTACTTATGAATCTAATAAGGGGCAGTGGAACAAATGGGTTAACTGGAATGGATAATTATTCCACTGAAAATGATGTCTTAATTGTTAGGCCATTGATTAGACTTTTTAGAGAAGAAATAATAGAGCTATTAAATCAGAGTAGCCAAAACTACAGATTAGATGAATCAAATTTGAAAGATGATTATACTAGGAATCATATTAGACATAACTTAATACCATTTATTGAAAACAATTATAATAATAATTTTATTAATGCTTTAAGCAGAACCAGTGAAATTATCACAATTGACAATGATTATTTAGAAAAAACTGTAAAAAAATACTTTGAAAAATATTTTCACGTAGACACAGGAGCAATTTATGTTAATATAAATGATATCGACAAATTGCATTTATCTATAAAACTTAGATTATTTAGACTGGCATATAAAACTTTAGTTGGATCTCTAGAAGAGTTAACTTATCGACATTCTTTAGATATGATAAGTTCACTAGAGGGAAAACATAATTACTCAGTTAACTTGCCATCTGAAATAAGTGTTTTAAGAATGTATAATAAAGTTTTCATACACAAAAAGAATTACTTCAAAAATGAAGAATTAACTCAAAAAATGGTTGAATTAGATAAAGAGATTAGTTTTGGCAAAACAAGATTGAAGTTTTATATGGCAGATTTATGGGATGGCATTGAACATAATCAATATTTATTTGATTACGATAAACTATCTATACCTATTTATATTAGATCTAGAAAACCAGGAGATAGAATAAAACCTTTTGGAATGGATGGAACAAAAAAAGTAAAAGATGTTATGATAGATATGAAAGTTTTACGACATTTACGAAAAAGAATTCCTTTATTAATTGATTCTAACAATGAAGTTCTAGCAATTATAAATCTTAAAAGGTCTAACCATGCTTTGTTAGAAAATGAAACTAAAAATATTTTAGTATGTGAAATTTTGGAGGTGCCCCAGTGGACAAAGATTTAAGTAGAATTTTAATATCACAAAAAGAAATTGAGCAGAAAGTCAATGAACTTGGTAAGCAAATTAGTGGTGATTATCAAGGGAAAGAACTATTATTAGTTTGTGTTTTAAAAGGTTCAATAATATTTATTTCAGATTTGATGAGAGCTATCTCGATACCAGTTATTTTTGATACTATAGCAGTTAGTAGCTATGGTGATCAAACCAAATCAAGTGGTGTAGTTAGGTTGATAAAAGATTTGGATGAGGATATCACGGATAAACATGTACTGATAGTTGAAGATATAGTTGATAGTGGATTAACTGTACAATACTTAAAAAAAATGTTAGAACAAAGAGGCCCTCTATCTGTTAAGGTTTGTACTCTTTTAGATAAGCGAGAAAGAAGAGTTCATGACCAACGGCCTGATTATTTTGGGTTTATTATACCAGATGAGTTTGTAGTAGGATATGGAATGGATTATGACGAAAAATATAGACAATTACCTTACGTTGGAGTTTTAGATACAAAAATATATAAAGAATAATTAATGTTTATTTAATTGTTAGTTATAAGTAGCTATGATAGAATATTAAATGAGTTTTAGGTAATAGAGAGGGGGAGGCTGCGTTTGAACAAGAAAGTTCGCACAGCTAGTGTATATATATTATTGATAATTATAGCTTTATCTCTAATAAATTACTTCACATTAAACGGTGAGGAAGCATCTAGACCAGATTACATTACTTTTATAAAACAAGTAGAGAATGGAATGGTTAGTTCTTTAACTATTCAAGGTAATCAGGGTACTGGAGAGTATACTGATGGTTCAAAGTTTGAAATATATCTACCACCAGAAGATGATGATTTAAGGGGATTAATGAAGGAAAATATCCCTAAATTAGAGTATAAAGAAGCAGAAGGAGCACCTTGGTGGACAGTTGCTCTATCTTATGTATTGCCTTTTGCCTTGTTTATAGGAGTATGGTTCTTCTTTATCAACAGGTCTCAAGGTGGCGGTAGTAAAGCTATGAGCTTTGGGAAAAGCAGAGCTAAGCTTCATGAGGGAAGTAAAAGCAAGATAACTTTTGAAGATGTTGCTGGTTATGAAGAAGTTAAAGACGAGTTAACCGAGATTGTTCACTTTCTAAAAAAGCCTAGTAAGTTTATAGAAATGGGTGCAAGAATTCCTAAAGGAATACTATTAATCGGACCACCAGGAACTGGTAAGACATACATGGCAAGAGCAGTTGCAGGTGAGGCTGGGGTTCCATTTTTCAGTATAAGTGGTTCTGATTTTGTGGAGATGTTTGTAGGTGTTGGTGCTTCTAGAGTTAGAGATATGTTTGAAAATGCTAAGAAAAATTCACCATGCATTTTATTTATAGATGAAATAGATGCTGTAGGTAGGCACAGAGGTGCTGGTTTAGGCGGAGGTCATGATGAAAGAGAGCAAACTCTAAATCAGTTATTAGTAGAGATGGATGGTTTTGAAGAGAATGAAAGTGTAATCATAATGGCTGCAACTAATAGGCCAGATATTTTAGATCCAGCACTCTTAAGACCGGGTAGATTTGATAGACAAACTTTTGTAGGAAAACCAAACATTAGAGAAAGAGAAGCGATTTTATCTATTCATAGTAAAAATAAGCCATTATCAGAAGATGTTGAGTTAAATGTTCTAGCTAGGAGTACTCCAGGTTTTACTGCTGCTGATTTAGAAAATTTACTTAATGAAGGAGCATTATTAGCAGCTAGAGCTGATAAAAAGGTTATTGAGATGGATGATTTGGAAGAAGCTATCAATAGAGTTATGGCTGGCCCACCTAAAAAAATTAGAGTGGATAATGAAAGAAGTAGAAAGATAACTGCATATCATGAAGCAGGTCATGCAATAGTTGGGCATTATATGCCTTTTATGGATCCAATTCATACAATAACTATTGTACCTAGAGGTAAAGCTGGTGGTTTCACTATGGCTTTACCAAAAGAAGATTTAAGCTATGTCTCTAGAGCAGAGTTATATGATAGAATAGCGTATGCACTAGGCGGTAGAATAGCAGAGCAGATGATTTTTGACGATATAACTACTGGTGCTAGTAACGATATCCAAAGAGTATCAAAAATTGCTAGAGCAATGGTTACTGAATATGGCATGAGCGATAGGCTTGGACCAATTTCATATGGGCAGAAATCTGATGAAGTTTTCTTAGGAAGAGATATTGCAAGAGAACATTTATATAGTGATGAAATTGCAGCACTAATAGATGAAGAAGTCCAAGGAATAATTGACCACTGCTATGAAAAAGCAGAAGATGTATTAAATAAATATCTTGAACAACTACATGAAGTAGCTCAAGAATTATTAGAAAATGAAATATTGAAGGCCGAAGACTTCTTGAAAATAGTAGATGATAAGCCAGAAATAAGAACAAAATATGAATCAATCTAGAAAATAAGCCAGCTTAAGCTGGCTTTTTCATTCTTTAAAAGCCAAATATTTGATATAATACAACAGTAGTGCAAATGATATTTGTTAGGAGTTTTAATTATGGTTCATAATCTACCATTGCCACATACAATAGTTGAAGTAGAAGGAAAGCAATACGCTAGAATGCCAGTAAAAACACACTTAATACAATCTGGTGAGAATATTGTAGCTGTGGCGGCTAAGTATACAAAAAACATTGTAAAAGAAAACGATATAGTATTTGTTAGTGAAAAAGCGACTGCTGCAAGTCAAGGTAGAGCATTTTATTTAGAAGATATTAAACCTAGTTTTTTTGCAAAATTTTTGTCTAAGCATG
>CAZCFQ010000157.1:0-4343 GCA_964497955.1 uncultured Clostridiaceae bacterium | reverse complement strand
CGAGATGATTGTTTTAGAAAATAAGATTAAATATACATTAATTGATTTGGAAAAGGAAGGTATCTATCCTCTAGCATACCAGTTCCCACATTCTACTAATAAAGAGTTAGAGGTGGTTTCAGAGATTTTTTCAACAGCTTATGGAAAGTTGCATAATAGACTATCAAAATCTAAGATGCCAAGTATCCCTGGGATTGTAAATAATCATTTATTTCAAACATATATACCAAGTAATTTAGGTAATATCAGTAATTATGGAAGTTTAAATGCTGAAAAAGAAAATGAGTTATTTGCAGCAAATCTATATTTTGATAATGCTTTGGCTAGTTTTGTTTTCGATATTAACGAGAATATAAATGTGTTGAGAGATTTTATTAATGAGGTTAGTTATTATCCTATAAAACCTCTAGACTTATATCAAATGAATCACTCAATAATTATTGATGAGTACAAAGTAATTATTGAAGATAATCAGATTAAGAGTTACACAAATTTTGATACTGATAAGCCTAGCATAGTTTACGAGTTGTTTTCTAGAATTAGTTTTTTTCTAGTCTTAATAGGTGTAATTGCAGTCATTGCCTTTATTGCTATTTATAACTTAACTAAAGAGAAAAGAAAGCAAAAAGTAGTTAAAAGGAGAAATGAAAATGAATTTGATAACAGTTGATTATCTATTCCTTTATTCATTTTTTTCAATTTGGTTTTTACTATTGTTTAATATGATTCTAGCAATAGGTGGATTTAGGTTTTATAATAAAATAAGCAACATGAATATTGACTTAGAAAGCGATTTAAGAATTTTTCCTAATGTTTCAATCTTGATACCAGCACACAACGAAGAAAAAGTAATAGCTAGGACAATAAGGTCAATGGTAGATCTGAATTACCCTAAAGACAGGTATGAAATTATTGTTATAAATGATAATTCTAGTGATAGAACTGGTGAGATCCTTAGTAGATTAACTATGAAATATAATGAAAATAATATTAAAGTAATAACAACAAGTAAAACTGATGGAGGTAAAGGTAAGTCAAATGCACTTAACATAGGGTATAAAAAATCAAAAGGAGAGTTTTTAGTAGTTTATGATGCAGATAATACTCCCGAGAAAAATGCTCTTAAGTATTTAGTGTATGAAATTACAAGAAATGACAAACATGCTGCTGTTGTTGGTAAGTTTAGAACTATAAATAAAAAAAAGAATTGGCTTACAAGATTTATTAATATTGAAACACTTAGTTTTCAATGGATGGCACAGGCAGGAAGATATCAACTGTTTAATATTTGCACAATACCTGGAACTAATTTTATTTTAAGAAAAGAGGCTATTGATAAACTTGGTGGTTGGGATATTTCTGCTATAGCTGAAGATACTGAGATTAGTTTCAGATTGTTGCAACTAGGGTACACTATTGGTATGATGCCTCTTGCAGTTACGTGGGAACAAGAACCAGAGACACTACCTGTTTGGTTCAAGCAAAGGACAAGATGGGTAAAAGGTAATATTTATGTTCTTGTCAAATACTTCCCAAGTTTGATCTTTGGCAAAGCAAAGAAGATATGGATTGATATTTTATATTTTATTTCTGTTTATATTCTATTTTTAACCTCAATCCTTTTGTCATATGCAATATTTATATTAGGAGTTTTTACTGAAATTAGAATTACATTACAAGGCAATTTCATGCTTTTATGGTTGTTAGCATATAGTGTATTTGTGCTTCAAGTGATGATTGCATTAACTATGGAACGAGGAGAAAGCACACCAAGAAATTTATTCCAAGTGATTATTATGTACTTCACTTACTGTCAGTTATGGGTTTTGGTCGCAATAAAAGGAAGCTTTAACTATATTAATGATATTATCTTTAATAAAGAAGTTACTTGGTATAAAACAGAACGTTTTGAATAGAGAGGTTTTATTGATGAAAAAAAATCTACTAATAATCATGATATTCATAATTATTTTTCAATTTAACTATATATCCCCTAAGGGATATAGTGAAGTAACTTATTATGTACAAGTAGGTGTTTTTTCTAATTTATCAAATGCCTTAGGTGTTTATAGAACTCTTTCAAACAAAGGATTTGATGTTAACATAGTTACTTATGGAAATCTAAATAAAGTTTACGTTGGCCATTTTTCAGAGGAAGAAGCTATTAAGATTTTAGATAGAGTAAGATCAATAGGGTATAATGCTAAACTAAAGGCTAGTAGTATTGAGCTTAGTAGTAAAAGTGAGAATTTATTTTATTACATAGAGTTAGGAAAGTTCTCAGATTTAAATAAAGCTGCTACAACTTATAATGAGGCAAGAGATGTTTTTTATGATATAGGTATTTGCAACATTGATGGTATGATTAGTGTTTATGCAGGAAAGTTTAGTGTTTTAGAAAATGCAAAGTTAGCGATGGATAATCTAGAAGCAGAAGGGTTTTCTGTGGAACTTTTCCATAAAGAACTAGTTTTAGATGAGAAAAATATTGTCGAGTCAAATATTAATATAGCTAATGTAGAAGTCATTAATGACTATTTTGGTAACGATTATTACATTTCAGGGCTTAGAGGGTCTTATAGTAAATATATTTATGTAAATGAGAATTGGACAATACTAGAAGACCCTATAATAACACTTACTTATGATAAAAATCAGTTAGATGATAATGATAAAAGCACAATTACAATTACTATAAATGATAAGCCTATATACAGTGAGTATACACAGACTCATAATAAAGTAAAAGTAAGAATTGATAAAAATGAACTCTATAAAGGTTTTAATAAGATTTCTATTTTGAGTTACAATAGACAATCAGATTCACCATGTGAAGATGATTTAAATCCAGCAAATTGGTTGAAAATAGAAGGTAGCAGTTCTGTTTCGGTTATATATAGTGAGAAACAGTTGAAACCAAGCTTGAGAGATTTTCCATACCCTTATATTATTAAAGGTGGAGAAGAGGTATTAAATTGTATAGTTTCATTGCCAAAAGCTCCTTCTAAGTTAGAACTCGAAGGCCTAACCTATTTAAGCCAAATGATTGGCCAAATTGACAAAGAGAACAATTATGATTTAGAGATTTGTGATTTTGAAGAAAGTGATAAAAGAAATAATCATTTAATAGTAGTAAGTGAGAAGAATAATTTGCCTACAAGCTTAAAGAGTAATTTCACAAATGATGAACTTTCCAATGATTCTACAGTTATTTCTGAAATTGTATCGCCATTTAATGCTGATAAAAGAATACTAATAGTTTTGTTAGGTAGTAAAAAGTCGATTAAGAATGCATACAGTATCCTGTCTAAAGGATCTCTTACAAAGCAGATAAGTAGTAACAAATATATTGTAGGAGAAGATATAGATTTTATTGAAGATAAGACAATTGACAACGTCATTACTTTATCAGATTTAGGGTATACTGGTAACTATGTAGAAGGAGTATTTGATCATACACTTAGTTATAAATTTAAAGTACCAGTCTCTTGGAAAATGAAGTCTAATCCTAGGTTAGTTTTGAATTTAAGATATAGCGATATTTTAGACTTTGAAAAAAGTTTAGTAACAATTTTTACTAATGGAGTACCAATAGGCAGTAGTAAACTAAGTAGAGATAATATAAATGATGATGTAATTGAGTTTACAGTGCCATATGAAAATATTAATCAAGGAAATATTTATAATATTGATGTTAGGATTTCACTCCATATAAAAGACACTTACTGTCAAACTAATGTATCGACCAACGCTTGGGGATATGTTAAGCCTGATTCTGCTTTAATTCTTCCATATATGCGAGCAAGTGATTTTAACTTATCGAGCTATCAAGGTGTATTTATAGATGATCAAAATATTGCGGATACAGATGTTTATTTAAGTAAATCTTACAGTTTATCAGATATTGAGATAATGTGCTCACTTATTACAAGCATTTCACAAAACTCTAGTAGATTAGGAGACTTCAATGTTCATCTAGGTCATGAGTTTAATGCAACTAATGATGATAAGAAAATCTTTATTGTTAACATTAATAATGATGAAGAGTATTTTACTGACTTGTTAGAATATTTAAAAATAATTTATGAGAATAGTAGTTTTAATAGTAATCAGATTAATTTACTTGAGAATGATAATATTGCTGCAACTCAATTAATTACAAGATCTACAGATGTGAGTGGTTTAGCAATAGCTGTGAACAATAATGCATTGTATAAATGGATAATCAGTGATTTACGATCAAATAGCTTAGATGGAGACACTTTGATAATTAATAGTGAAGGGTTGAGACATATCTTTTATGCTGATAATGAACTAAAAGAAAGATTGAAAGACAATCTAAA
>CAZCFQ010000156.1:0-4392 GCA_964497955.1 uncultured Clostridiaceae bacterium | reverse complement strand
GAGTAACTTTTATATCTTTTCCTTCTGGTGAATACTTTATAGCATTTGACAATACATTTACCATTACTTGTTCTATAGCATCTTTGTCTGCATTTACTAAAGCTTTGCCTTCAGATTGATAATCTAACTTCATATTCTTCTCTTTAGCTGCTGAGCTCATTCTATCAGTTACATCTCCCACTAATTTTTCAAGTGAAAAATCAACCATATTTAAGCCATTTTGTTCAGAATCTAGTTGAGATAATTGTAATAAATCTCTCACTAATTTATTCATTCTTTTTGTTTCAGTTTCAATTACAGGAAGCATTACTTCTTGAAGTTTTGTAATCTGCTTTATGTATAAATCTTTAAGTTGTTGGTATGTTAAATCATACTCAGAATTTGCTCCCTCAGGGAACTCTCTTAAAATTTCTTCTTGTGTATAATTAAGCATTTTCCAACCAGCTTTAATCTCATTAATTAGTTGGTTTGGGCTTAAATCTTTTTGTTTTAGATACTCTTGTAAAGTTTGAATTCTAATTTGTATATTTGTTAGTGGTGTTTTTAGCTCATGCGATACATTCGCAATAAACTCTCTTCTCATTCGATCAAGTTTTTGCTGTTCTGTAATATCTTCTAGTACCATGATTACACCATTTAGTTGTTCTTCACGTTTGAAAGGAGCTTGTTGAACTCGTATTATTCTACTAGTCTCATAAGGTAGCTTAACTTCTTTAACAATAAGTCTATTACTATTAACAGTTTGTTCAATATCTTCTATTTCTAACTTTTCAATAATCTCACTAACAATAACATTATCATCTTCAGGCAATACTAATAGTTCTTTTGCTCTTGGGTTTATATGAAGCAATTCTCCTGTAATGTCAAAAGCAATTACACCATTACTCATATAGGTAAAAATTGCATCCATTTTTGATTTTTCATTAGATATTTCACCTAGAGTTTGATCTAGCTGGTCTGCCATAGAATTAAACATTTCACCAAGTTGTCCTATTTCATCATTTGAATGAACATCAATTTGTTGTGAAAAGTTTCCCCTAGCCATTTCTGCAGCACTATAAGTTAACTCTTTTATTGGCTTTGTAATTGTCCTAGCAAGTGCTAGTGAAAGTATTAGAGAAATTACTAACGTTATACCAGTTCCTACAAAAAGTATATCTCTAATATCTTTAACTTTTGCATAAACTTGTTCTTCCATTGCCGCTATTATATATACATATCCTTCAACAGTACCTTCTTCATTAATTACTTCTCTAGCAATGTTTAAATACCTAATCTCACTCATTGGGTCTTGTCTGATAGTTGAATCATAATTTTGATCATTTTCTGCTAAATTAAGCATTAGATCATCTACCCAATAAGACTCCTCGGGTCCAAAAAGCATTTTAAACTCATTGTTAAATAGCAAGATATTATAGTCTTGGCTACCACTGGAAAGATCAGGATTAGGTCTTTGATAACGCAGCTCATCTAATAAGACTGGTTCAAAGTATTCGGGATTATCTAGTTGATTTGACAATTTCTGCACTAAGAGGTTAGAGGTATTATTTAAAGTATTTTCAAAACTTTCTTCAAGCATTCTTTCAATATCATCTATTAGATAAAAACTAACAGCTTGCATAACTATTACTATTACAAGTACATAGATTACTACAAGCCGCCATTGTATAGATTGTTTACGTGTTTTCATTTACCTCAACCCTCTTAATTAAAGCTATTCTTTTTTGAAGTAATAACCTGCTCCACGCTTTGTTACAACTCTTTGCGGTTGGCTAGGTTCATCTTCTATCTTTTCTCTAAGTCTTCTTACTGTTACATCAACTGTTCTATCATCACCAAAAAATTCATTATATCCCCAAACTTCTTTTAGCAACTCCTCACGAGAAAACACCTGATCTGGTTTTGCTGCTAGAAAGTGAAGCAATTCAAACTCTCTTATTGTAAGGGAAATTGCTTTGCCTCGTTTAGTCACTTCATACTTTTTACAATCAATGACTAATTCATCAAAGATTAATTTATCTTGTGATTCATTTTGATTATTATTAAATATATTTGCCCGTCTTAGCTGTGCTTCTACTCTAGCTACTAGCTCTTGAGGATTAAATGGTTTTGTAATATAGTCATCTGCTCCAAGCTTTAATCCTTGGACTTTATCACTTTCTGTTTCTTTTGCTGTTAGCATTAAAATTGGCATTGTATGTGACTTTCTAATTTGTCTACAAACTTCAAAACCATTCATACTTGGCAGCATAATGTCTAGTAAGATTAAATCAGGTACTTTTTTCTCTACAGAGTGGATAGCAGAAACACCATCATAAACTACTTCTACCTTATATCCTGATTTTTCTAAATTATATTGAATCATTTCTGCAATTAGTTCTTCATCTTCAACAACTAAAATATGTGCTGACATTTTAAACACACTCCTTACTAAGTAATATTTAAACTCCGCGGTGCCAATGTCCTCTTGTTAATTGATTTCCTAAAACTGCTTGTAACTTCTCTTTATACTCTCTTACATTTATTTTACCTAAATTTTTAGTTTCAACCAATGCTTTAGAGTAAATATCTGTTAATTCTTTAACAATTAATTCACCTCTACCACTTAAATCAAGTGTTATTGTGTCAATATTCATATTAATTATCTCATCCAAATGATCTATTAAAGATAAATCCTGTGAGTTATATAAATATGATCGACACTTATCATCAAACCCTAAATCAAACATGTAGTCTAATCTATCTTTAAGATAAAAATTAGTCGCTTTACAGGAATCAACCACACATTGATTAATTCCTTTTAGAACACATGATTGATGTATCATTAAAAGAGTTTTTTCGCCTACTACTAAGTTTGTTTTTCCATCAAAGTTATTTAATAAGTCTTTGATTTGGCCTTTATTTAACTCTATTGATAAAGTTATTTCATCTACTCCTAAGCTATTAATTTCTTTTGCACTTAAACTGTTCATAACAAAAAGACCACTGCCTGAAATTACTTTCACATCTTTATCTTTAAGTCCATAAATTTGACCTATATTATCTGCATAAACTGCTTTTGGCTTAAGTTTTTCAAACATTGATAAGTAAGCATCAAGACTTTTTGTTTGAGTTATCCTTGGTAATCGCCAAACAAACTTATCTCCTAAGAGTTTTTTAGCTTCTAATAAATCTTGACTAAAATAGCTTAACTCTTTCTCACTACCAAAATATATATAGTCTGCTCCGTTTTGCAGTGCTGCTTTTGCTTCTGCTAAATTTTCTGCACTTACTGCTAGTTTTGTATCTCTATCACTTCTTTTAGCAATAGTATCAGCTGAGACTATCTTTGGAGAGTTTACTACCTTTGGCTGAAACTTATCTCTTTGACTTTCAAGTAAAAGTTCAACCATATCTCTTCTTAACTGATTTAACACTTTTGATGGAGCTGCAGGTTGGCCTACAATTTTAACATTTATATTTCTTGCTTCCCAAAGAGTTCCACCTAGTTTTGACATTTGCTTAATTACATAATCTTTACTAGCTGATGTGGTATGAGCTTTTGGCAAAATATATTCACTTTCTAAATATACTTGGTTATTCACACTATCTATAGCATCAATTTTTATAGGCTGGCCTTCAATTAGAGTAATATTGATATCTATTTTATATTTTGCTACAGGTCGCCTCATATCATCACTTATTACTCTATCACCTTTAACGTTTTTAACTCGTGTAACTTCCAAATCATTACTAATTTCAACTTTTGGTAATGTAAAGATTGAATTCTTGTTTATATCATTATCTAATTTATATGTTTTTGTTATTCCTTCTTGTCTATATGCTAATAGATCACCCTTATTAAGTTTTGTAAGGGCTACTAAATGTTTATTATTATTCTTTTTATTAACTCTAGCAACTAGCTCACCGCGATTATCAGGCCGCTCTACGCCCATAAAACCATCTGGTGATTCATTGAAAATTAACCCCTTAGTAAAGCCTCTATTAAAAGCTGATTCTAAATGATTAATACTAGCTTCATTTACTTCTAATGTATCTATAGCTTTTCTGTATTCTGAAACTACTGAATAGACATATTCAGGACGTTTCATTCTTCCTTCTATTTTAATTGCACTTATATTTGCATCTACAAATTCTTCAATATGCTCAATAGTACATAAATCTTTTGTGCTTAATAAGTAATTACCTTTTGTCGTAATGTGTTCTCCATCGCGATATAGCCTATATGGCAATCTACATGGACCTGCACAATCTCCTCTATTGCCACTTCTTCCACCAATCATACTACTTAATAAACACTGCCCTGAGTATGAATAGCAAAGTGCTCCGTGAGCAAATACTTCAAATCCAATTTGAGGATATTTTTCACTAAGCCTTTTTATTTCTTCAATT
>CAZCFQ010000155.1:0-4410 GCA_964497955.1 uncultured Clostridiaceae bacterium | reverse complement strand
CTTTTTCAATAATAAAGGCCTCTCTTTTATTGGCTAAGAGAGACCTCATCTTTATTTTATTAAGCTAAAGAACCCATTGGATCCCATGGTTTTAGAACAATTGGCTCACTATTATAAGCTTCAAGCATCTCCGATGTTAAGTATCTTTTTGGCACAACAATCTGGTAGAGATACTCTGAAAACCAATCATCACTCATGATATAATAACCTTTGTTCCCTCTATCATCTCCCCAACTATTTTCAACTTTCCAACGATTGGCTTTACCATCTTTTAGGTTTACTCCAAGAAATACCATAGCATGAGTCATCACACTTTCACCATAGTCTAACCGCTCTGCTTTGTTCATTTCAAAATCAGTATCAAAGACTTCACTATAATGGAATTGATCTAAATCCATAGCCCCTTTTTCGCCTAACCATTTACCTACATCACAACCAAACCAGACAGGTTCACCATCTTGCAGCTGTGAAATAGCAACTTCCTTAAGCACTTCATCCTTTACATTCAGATATTTAACTGGTTTATCAATTACATTACCTAGATATGCTACTGTGTAGGATTTCATAAAAGGCTTATCTTTAGTAGGTGCAGAGATCAAACTTACATAATCATCAAGAAGATTACCTACATATTTTTCATAAAAACTTAAAGGAGTCAAATTGGAGTCTCTAAAAAATTCATCATCTTTATTACGATATTCAAAATCAAACTTCATAGGTGGCTTTCCTAATGTCTTACAAAGAATAAAGTAAATATCTTTTAACATATCACCCTTCATATTCTGCAATTCATCAAGTTTAGTCCCTTCTGAATAAGCTTCCCTTAAAATACAAGCATCTTTACGTAATCGTAAAGTCAATAGCCAGTTAAGCTTTTTGTTTGAGAACTTTCAAATGATTCTGGCATCATAGCTTTAGGTACAACACCATATTTTTTAACTGTGTTATAAAACATATCCCACTGTCCGCCATCTTCGACTGGACTTTTCAAAAGGTGCATAATCAAACGCGAATCAGTAGCTTCATCAAGTGTTTCTATAATGCTCTCTAAAAAGTAATTTGCTTTTTCAAATTTATCATAAAACATTTGGTAACTTTGTGATAGTTCAAAAGTCTCTAGATTCAGTTTCTGCATTATGTGCCAACGCACAACATTCAGTCCAGCGAAAAGCCAACATCTTCCTGATTTATTCTGAGAAGTAATTTTTCCTGATTTAATATCAATAGAGAAAACATGTTGCATGTTTACATCGCTTTTATAGTCTAAGCAAACATCTTGAATACCATTTTTTACAATAGCATTCATAAGCAGTTTATTATTAATATCCGCTTCAAACTGTTTATTAAAATCATTGATCATTTCCATTGTAATCTCATTACTATGCAAAACAAAACCCCCTTAATCTATTCAAATATAATTTTATACCTAATACATTCCAATAGAAAGTAATTTCCATAAATTACATTAAAAAAATAACTTTTACTTATTTGAGCATTTGCTCTTTTTAATTTGTAATTTTAGATCATTAAAAAATTTATTTGGATATTTTCATGGCACATACTAGTAACTACTTAATTGGGTTTCATTACTCATATCCGATATCTCAAACATTAATTATAAGATATATGTTACTTTCAACTCTAATCTCTGAATATTATCTACTTTATCCTTGAAATCAATCTAATTTTAAACTAATATATACAGCTGTTGACATAAATATTTCATTATGAAAGCATTATTAATTATCTGGATTATAAGACAATATAATCATTACCAAACAATTTATAAAAATGTTTTATACTTTAAGCAGGAATTACAAGCTTTTTATTTAAATTAAGATAAAATATGAGTAAGTAAGGAGAACAAAATGGAAGAAACAAGAGAGTTAACATATTTAGAAATTATTAAATTTTATTTACCACTAGCTTTAGCTGCGATGATTATGATAAGTAGTGTTAATGTAGTCAACTCTGCTTTAAGTAAAATTAATAACTCTGAAATAGCTATAGCCGCTTACGCTATTGCTTTTAGCTATGCTCAAATGTTATCTTCTCCTTGTTTCTCAGGTATGAATATGCTTATTACATTAGGTCCAGATAGAGAATACTATCTTAATACTGTTAAGTTCATGATAAAAATTGCTTTTTTATGTCTTTTAGCAGTAGCTGCTTTAGCTTTCACACCTTTAGGAGACTTTGTAGCTATACATCTTGGCGGAGCTACTGATCAATTACTTCCTGGTATACGTTCAGTCTGGCGCTGGTCACTACTTATGCCCCTAATATTTTTTTCTATCGCTACAACTAGAGCTGTTCTAATTATTGAAAGGTCCACCTATTTTGTTACTATTTCAAGATTTTTACGCCTTATGGTGATGCTGATTCTAGCATATTTTTTGCCTAAATTTTCATTACTTGAAGGAGCCGCTATTGGAGCAATAATTATGCTAGGTGGTCAAGCTAGTGAAGCCTTTTTTGCAGCTTTTCCTGCTTGGCATTATTTTAAAAAGTGGGGAGATGATAAAATTAGGGATATTCCTGAAAAAATTTATCCACCAACGCAAAGAGCAGCTATGAGATTTATTGCGCCATTACTTTTAACTTCTCTTATGTGGGGAGTTCTAAGGCCATTACTTTATGCTGGTTTAGCAAGATTAGATCAGCCAGAATTAACGATAGCTACTTATAAAGTAGCTACTAATTTTGTTTGGCTTTTTATGGTTTTCATTGAAGATACTATTAAGCAAACTACTGTTGCTTTTTATCGCAATCTAAAAGGTAGTAAAGATAAAATAATTCGCTTTTCTATAATAGTTAGTATAATAATTACTGCAATTGTCTTGATATTAGCTTTGACTCCTCTGGGTTATCAAGCTCTTTTACATATAATTGGGGTTAATCCAGACATTGCACTTCTTAGTGTAGCTCCAATGCTAATACTCTCTGTTTATCCTATTATCCAAACTGTTCAGGAACATTATCAAGCACGTTTACTATTAAGAGGTAAAACTAGCTCACTAGGAATAGCTAAAGTTGTCAATATAATAGTAATGGCAATAGTTATCTTTACACTTGCAACTACTGCTCCTCAACTTGGAGCTAGTGCTGGAGCTATAGCACTTAGTTGTGGTATGCTTGCTGAAATGTTAGGAATGAGATTTTTTGCACTTAAACATCGTGCTTAATCAATTTAGAATTGATTTTAATATCATAATATTTTAAAGATACAAAGATTCAGTTAGATGAACGTTTTGATTATACGAAGTTTTATCATGGAAAGTATTTAGAATTATAAATTAAAAGTGTTATGAAAGAACTATACTCTATCATAATGAAGATATTAATAGAAAATTTTTCAGTTAAGGATCCATTAAACTATTGGATCCTATTTCTGAGTAATAATACAAAAAGGGTATTCTTTAACCTTCTTAAAACCTAGCCTTTGGGCTAACTTTTTAGAAGACACATTCCATATTCCACAATCCCATTTTGGGACCATTGATTTTTGTAAACATTCATCTATTAAACATGAAGCCAGATATTTAGCTATACCTTTTCCCCTATATTCTTTATCCATACCTATATCAACCTCTACTTCTAAGTCTTCCACAGAAGCACTTATAGAATGAGCTATAATCTTTGTATCATGAAGAAGAATATAGCCAAACCCTTTTTTTAAAAACGACTCTTTTGTACGCCAAAAACTATGCAAATCCTCACTGTATCTAAAAAGTCTATCTACATTCTTTTGAGAAATCTTTTCTAATTTATAATCTAGATAACTCGTTTTAAAAGATTTATAATTGCTCTTAATAAACTCATACTCATTTCGGGGATAGTTTTCAATAGTAACCAAATTGTGTCTAAGAAATCTATTTTTCCAATAGTTGGTAATGCCAAACCACAGTATAGGTGTCTTATCGAAAAGGGTCTTATTGAGAAGGATATCTTCTAATTTTTTACTAAAATTATTATCAATTTTTTCACCAAGTAAATAAAACCAATCATCAAGACTTAATATACCTGCTATAGTAGGAGTCTCTACAGAATCTACATAAGCTTTACCTTTCTTATTATTAAAAATTATTGATTTAAGTAAAGGGTAGTGAGAATTTTTTTGACTAAGCAATCCTTTTAATATTCTCAGTCTTTCAGATTCAATTTCTACCTTATAAGACATCCTCCTTTGTATTTATATCGTCTATATAATTACTAGTATAATATAGAGGTTTTACTCAGTATATAATTCCCTTTCAAATGCAGAACCATCACTATATATTGCTCTCAGCTTAAGGGTGCTATAATCAAGCTTTTCATCCGAATAGTTTTTATGAAATTCTACTATATCACCTCTAGTAGTGCTTTCACCTTCTTGTACAGTACTTGTTAACTCTAATTTTTCGCTTTCTA
>CAZCFQ010000154.1:0-4503 GCA_964497955.1 uncultured Clostridiaceae bacterium | reverse complement strand
TGACTGTATCACAACTAGCATAGTAATTAACTAAGAAACATTAATCGAGCAAATAGAATTACAAAATTCATAGATATAATAACTTTTATTTTCCAAACAGCAGGAAACAGATTCTTATTGTAGAATATTAATATATATTATCCATAAGAAAGAGATATCTTATTTGATACGACTTCATTATCGGGGTCGTATTTTAATAATGATGGATAATAACTGCCATTTACTTAGCAATATGATTTATAAATTTTATTAGTGTAGCATTCAAGATAGAAATAGAAGTTTAGAAGAAACTCGTATCTAGAACATTAAACCCATGTTAAAAGTATAGGAGGAACAAATCGCATGGAAAAAAGATTAAATGAATTAGCTCCTTGTGGAGTTTATTGTGGAGCCTGTCCTTCTTTTAACAAGACATGTCTTGGATGTGCTTCAGAAAGCAAAAATCAAAAAAGAACGAGTAAATGGGGATGTGCTGTAAGAAATTGTTGTTACAGTGACAAAGAAATTAATTATTGTATTGAGTGTGATAATTTTCCTTGTAAAAGAGTAAACAAGAAACTTATTGATACACATCCTAACGATATTAGATTTAAATACAGACATGAAATACCAGAAATATCTGTAAAGATGAAAGAAATGAAACTAGAAGATTTTCTTGAATTTCAGGAAGAAAGATGGTCATGTCCACATTGTGGTAGTATCGTTCATTTTTATAAATACAAATGTAGCAATTGTGGTGAAGAAGTGATTATTTAGATGTATCATTAGGTTTTTTAGAATTGTAAGTATGACTATAGTTCCATTTAAGGTAAGTAACGATGAAGATGCCCTTATAGAAAAATATGCAAAACTTCAAAACAAAGAAGTACCATCCTTTATAAGATAGGCTATTGTGCAAGATGTGATGATCTCATTGTACAAGTTTTAATTTGTCATTACTCGTTGAAGATAATTATTTTACAGAAAGATGGGGTAGATAAATGGAGATTATAAAGAGTGAAGAGAAGCTGTGTCTTTGTTGCATGGAGGAGCACATAGTCCACACAGTTGTTTGTCGGGATACAGAGATATATAAAGGAATAAAAGTTTCTTTTGATGCTACTTACGAATACTGTGAGCAGGCAGATGAACTCCTTGAAAATGAAGAAATGATAAAAGCAAACAATTTAGCTATGAAAGATGCTTATAGAAAAATATAACTATTTAAGATATATAATACTAAATTAATTAATAGTAAATATAGGTTGTTCAAAGAGTTAACTTAGAATTTTGCATTTATTAGAGCTATAGTAAAAATGAGTGAAAACTATAAATATACTAGATAATGAACTTATCGTTTCAATCGATATGCAACGATAGACCTAAAATATCAAGATAAATGCAACGATAATGCAACGATAGCGCTATCGTTGCATTATTAGACTATGATAAAGTGAAATAATTAAAAGTATTAATGTTTTAAGCAACCTATAGGGACAACCAGAACATCATCATCTCTTTTGTAAGCATAACCAATGCCAGTTACTATCATTAAGAAAGAAGGCTCACGTAAATTAGTTGTATCAATCCTTCTGTTAATCTCTTTAAGATTTTTAGCTGCTTCATCGATAGAATTATCGCCTAACTTTACTTCAACTAAACCCCATCTTCCGTCATTTAGATGTATTACAGCATCCGCTTCCAAACCTGAACTGTCTTGATAATGAGATACTGAGCCACCTAAAGCTTGAGTGTAAACTCTCAAATCTCTAATTACCAGTGATTCAAATAGGAGCCCAAAAGTATTTATATCATAAATTAAATCTTCAGGAGATGCTTTCAATATTGCTGTTGAAATTGCTGGGTCAACTAGATGCCTTTTATTAGAAGTTCTTATAACAGTTTTTGATCTTAATTTTGGACTCCAAGCTGGTAGATCTTCAATGATATGAAGTTTCCTTAAAGCGGTTAAATAGTCTGACAAAGTATTTCTATGCATATCAGAGTGATTTGCTTGTATGTCTCTTAATATAGTTGCATTTGTAGCAGTAGAAGAGGTATGCCTTGCTAAAGATCTCAAGACATTCCTTGTTTTAGCTTCGTCTCTTTTTATACCATCTACTGTCTTTATTTCGGAAGTGGTTATAATGTCACAATATCCCTCTATGGATCTTCTAGCTATGTTTAGAGGTTTGTCTATATTACCTGGCCAACCACCGCGAACAATCAATTTTGCTATGTCTTTAACATCTAGCTCTGATAAACCTTCTATATCATGATTTGCATCAAATAAATCTATCAGGGAAACTTGACCGGTAGAATCTAAGGATTCATATAGGGACATGGTCCGCATTTTCATTCTGCTTATTCTCCCTGCACCAGAATGAGATATTTTATCTTCATCTATAGTAGAGGATCCTGTTAAAATATACAGTCCTGTTTTATTTCTTGAATCTATATCAAATCTGATCGCATCCCATAATTGTGGAGCCATTTGCCATTCGTCTATTAATCTAGGATTATCTCCTCTGAGTAGCAAAGAAGGTTGTAGATCTGCAAGAGACATGTAAGATTCTTTTCGGTCTGGATTTTGCATGTACAAGACACTGTTTGCAATTCTTTTAGCAGTAGTTGTCTTTCCGCACCATTTTGGTCCTGTGATCAGAACTGCACCAAAAGCTTTTAGCTCTTGCTCTAGAACTGTATCAATTATCCTATTTAAATATTTTATCATTTTTATCACCAACTAAATTCTAACAAAAGAGAGACGATAATTCAACTCTATTGTGCAAAATAAGATGTTTTTATTGTGCAATATATAATATTTTTATTGTGCAAAATAAGATGTTTTCATTGTACAAGATATAAATTTTTTGTAGTTAAACCAATCGGAAAGTTGTGAAATTTGAAATTATAGTACTTGATTTTAAAAAAAATGAAAGTTAGTAAGGACATATGGGAGGGAATTAAATCTAGCTTCTAATACTCTATCTGCAGTATATTGAGTGTTGATATAAATGAAATGTGAAAGGTTTAATAGCTTATTACTAAGTCACATATATTTTGCAAGTACTCTTGTAACAAATTTTACATAGAAAAATGGAATCCAATTAAATAATTATTTTAGTCACATCAAATTTTTTAAGTTAGAAGAATCACATTTTATATATAATGCTCAATTATAAAAACACAATATTTAAGTATAAAACGAAATAATTTAAAATAACCAAAAATAATTAAGAATATAAACAAAATAATTGTTTATAAGTAATAAATTTAGTATAATATAAATATAGGAGGATTCAAAGTGAAAATTCTTAAAATTGAGTACGAAAATATTGGTTTATTTAATGAGGGATTAGCTATTGATTTTACTGCTAGCGATCGTGTAGTTGATAAAGATTATGTCGATAGAATCTATAAATCTATATATACACAAAACGTAATAGGAATTGTTGGTATTAATGCTACTGGAAAGACTACAGCATTAAATTTAATTAAAATTGCAATGGATATTGTACTAGGTAATAAAGGACTAAATGAGATTGATATCCCCTTTGGAATAATAAAAGATCAAACCATTTTGAAAGTATTCTTTTACTTAGAAGATAATATATACATGCTTAAATCAATAATTGGTATTCATGATTCTAAGCAAAAAAGTCTTTCCATGAGAAATAGCTGCTTTTTTGAAGAAGAAATTATACAAGTAAAATCAAAAACATCAGTAACTTCAAAAAAAAGGATATTTGATTTTTCAAAAGCTAAGGAAGAAATTAGAAGAAGTAAAATTGCTAAAAATGAAAAATTTCTTAAAAAGCAAGATAGTATTGTTGCTGCTATAACTAAAGATATTTCAAATCTATACATAGACATGATTTTTGATACAAATTTTAGCTTTATAAGAAATGAAGGAGAAGTAAAAAAAGAATATATAAATTTATTTGATAAAGGTATTGAATGTATTAATAAAGAAGATTCAAAAATTTCTATAAAATTTAAAAGTAATAGTAATAGCATAGAAACAGATAGTTTTGCAGAAGCATCAAAAATAATATCTTCTGGAACAATTAAGGGTGTTAATATTTTAGAAAATATATATAACATTCTGAAATTTGGGGGATATTTGATCTTGGATGAGATAGAGAATCATATGCATAAAAAATTAGTACAAACTATAATTAGGTTTTTTACAGATCCTAGAATTAATAAATTTGGAGCAACACTAATTTTTTCGACGCATTATATAGAAATTATAGATACTTTAGAGAGAAAGGATAATATATATATTTTAAGAAGACCTGAAAATGATTATTGTGAATCTATCAAATATTCTGATGTTATAGAACGAAACGATATCAAGAAAAGTGAAGTTTTTCTTTCTAATATGATAGGTGGTACTTCTCCAAAGTATGAGGATATACTCAAAGTAAGGAAATTAATGTGTCATTAAAAAGTAAGATTGAAGATAAGTACATATTGTGTTTATGTGAGGGAAATGCAGAGAACGAGATTATCGAGGCG
>CAZCFQ010000153.1:0-4512 GCA_964497955.1 uncultured Clostridiaceae bacterium | reverse complement strand
CTGTGGTTATAGAACTTAATTAAAACATAGACTCCCCAAAAGCTAGAGCAACCCATAAACTTTCTTTGATTATTCTATTATATGTATCTTTATATTATTTAAATCTTTTACATTTACAATATCTTAACTATAATTTAATACTGCACTCAAAATAACACCTTGTAAGATTGTTCATAGTAATGCATAATAATATAAAATATGTATACAAAATACGGGAAAGAGGCTTTATATTTATGCAATTAGTGACTGATTTTTCACAAAAAGATAATGATTTGCTAAAAGACGAGTCTAGACTGAGCGGTAAAGCTAATCATATAGCTTATCCTACTACAACTAAAAATATTATTGATATAGTTAAAGAGTACTCTTCTAGCATAACAATTCAAGGTAATCTTACTGGACTTGCTGGAGGAGGAGTTCCAGAGGGTGGCTTAATATTAAGTACTAAAAAGATGGATAAAATAATCTCTCTTAAAAACAAAACTGTTCATCTCCAACCAGGTGTTTTACTAACTGACCTTAACAAATTTTTAGATCCAAAAGATTTGTTTTTACCCCCAGATCCAACAGAAAAAAGTGCTTGTATTGGTGGAATGATTGCCTGTAATGCTTCTGGTGCTAGAACACTAAAGTATGGTTCTATTAGACCCTGGGTTAGCTATTTAAAGATAGTTTTAGCAAATGGAGAAACTTTAGAAATCGATAGAGGTGTTCACTTTGCTAACGAGCTAATTTTTGAACTAGTCACTAATGAAGGAACCACAATTAGTGGAACCTTACCTAAAATTGATACTCCTAATGTTAAAAACGCTGCTGGCTACTATATAAAGCCAAACATGGATTTGATAGATTTATTCATTGGAAGTGAAGGCACTTTAGGTATTATTACTGAAGCAAAACTTAAGTTATTATCTAAACCAGAAAGAATTTGTGCTGTAACTAGCTTTTTTAGTAGTGAAAAAAATGCACTAGATTATATTTATGAAGTTAGAAAGAGCGAAGCAGATCCTGCTGCAATTGAATATTTTGATGAAAATGCACTTTTACTTTTAAGAAATGAACGCATGCAAAACCCAGCTTTTACAGAACTACAAGAACTTCCTAATAATTACTTTAGTGCGGTATATACTGAGGTTCATGCAAACAGTAAGTGTGAGCAAGATAAACATTTAAAGCTTGTAGCAAAATTAATAAATGGAAATGGTGGAGATACAACACATACATGGCTAGCTGTTAATAATGGTGATCTTGAACAACTTAGATATTTCAGACATGCCACCCCAGAAATAGTTAATCTAACTATAGATAAAAGAAAAAGAGAGTATCCAAACTTAACTAAACTAGGAACTGATATGGCTGTACCTGATGAGTATTTGTATAAGGTCATGGAGATGTATCACAATGATTTGGAAGCTGCTAATCTTGAGTATGTTATATTTGGTCATATAGGTGATAATCATTTGCATGTAAACATAATTCCTAGAAATTATGCTGAATATAAATTAGGAAAAGCTCTCTATTTTGACTGGGCGAATCAAATCACCTCTTGGGGCGGTACAGTTTCTGCTGAACATGGAATTGGTAAGTTCAAACGAGAGTTTCTAGCCATAATGTATGACAAAAAAGATATTAGTAATATGAAAAAATTAAAGAATATTTTTGATAAGCATAATAAGCTTTGTCCAGGTAATCTTTTTGAAGTAGGTGAAAATAAATGAAAATATTAGTGTGTATAAAAGCAGTGCCATCTTCTAGTGAGGTTAATTTAAACCCTGAAACTAATACTTTAATTAGATCTGGCATAGAAAATGTAATGAATCCTTTTGATAGTTATGCACTAGACCTAGCTTTACGATATAAAGAAACCTATGGAGGTAATATAACTGTTGTAAGCATGGGTATTCCCGATGTAAAATCCATACTGCATCATACTTATTCTTTAGGTGTTGATAATGCCTATTTAGTAACTGACAGGTCCTTAGCTGGAGCTGATACATTAGCTACTTCATATACATTAGCTACAGTTATAAAAGAAATAGGTCCTTTTGATTTAATACTTTGTGGTAAACAATCTACTGATGGAGATACAGCTCAAGTTGGTCCAGAAGTTGCTGAATTTTTAAATATACCTCACCTAACTTATGCGAGTGATCTTAAACCTGCTAGTGATAAAAGTCATCTAGTCATAAAAAGAAGAACAAGTGAAAAAACTCAAAGAATATACATTAAAATTCCGGCACTACTTACTGTAGTAAAAGGTGAATTTATTCCCAGATTACCTACTTTAGAGAAATACCTTGAAACTTTAGAAAATAAAGTGGAAATCTTAACTGGTAGGGATATTAAGTTTGACAAAGAAAAAATTGGGCTTGATGGTTCTCCCACTCAAGTAGTTAACGTTTTTACTCCTAAACAAGATAAGAAAAATGTCGTAATTGAAGGATCTTTAGAGCAGAAAGTTAATAGATTTAGAGAATTATTGAACATAAAGGAGAGTGACAATTAATGCAGATTCTAAAAGAAAAGTGTAGTGGTTGTGGCCTCTGTATAAAAGCTTGTCCTTATGAAGCTATTTACATTACAAATGGAAAAGCTGAGTTTAATAATAACTGTATACTCTGTGGTATTTGTATTTCATCTTGTCCTTTTAGTGCCATTATTAGAGAAGAAAAAGCAATTACAAAGGACTTATCAGAATATAAAGGAATATATGTTTTTGCTGAAAAAGATAAGTTAGGTGTTAAGGAAGTAGCTTACCAACTTGTTTCTAAAGCTTATGAGTTAGCAAAAGACTTAGACAGTTTTGTTTCAACTATAATAATTAATCCTTCAGAAAAAGAATTAAATAAGTTAAAAAGTGCTGGGAGTAAGAGAGTAATATCAGTTAAAGCTGATATTCCTAAAAAGGGTGATTTACTACTAGAAGCTCAAATTTTAGCAAATATTTTAAAAGAATATAAGCCTAATATCTTCTTGCTTGGTGCTACTCCAGATGGTAGATCTCTTGGCCCAAGGGTTGCAGCTAAGCTTAACACTGGATTAACAGCTGATTGCACAAAACTAAGTATTAAGGATGGATTATTGGTCCAAACTAGACCTGCATACGGTGGAAATCTTATGGCTGAAATAATTTGTCCTAATCACAGACCTCAAATGGCAACCGTTAGACCTAATACTTTCCCTGTTAGTTCATATGACTTAGATTGTGAAGTTATTGAGTATGGGTTTAGTAAGAATATTGATACAGGTATTAGAGTTTTAGATGATTTATTTCAAGAAAATCAATCTGACTTAGAACATGCTGAAACTATCATAGGAGTTGGTAGGGGAATTGGTAGTAAAGAAAACTTAGATTTAGTCTTTAAATTTGCTGATAAAATTGGTGCCTCTGTAGCTGCTAGTAGACCACTAGTAGATGCTGGTTGGCTTGAATATGATAGGCAAGTAGGGCAAACAGGAAAAACTGTAGCTCCAAATACTTACATAGCTTGCGGGATTAGTGGTGCTATTCAACATGTTGCTGGTGTTAGTAGTGCTGATAGAATAATCGCCATTAACAATGATCCAGATGCTCCAATTTTTAATTACGCTGATTATTCAATCATTGCAAACATTACTGAATTTTTAGAAAAGGCAATAGAATCAATCTCTTAATTATCAATATATTTAAAATTTTTAAGTCTCGAAATAGCAGAAACTATTTCGAGACTTATTATTTATTTATATATCAAATTCGTCCACTGCTTTTTGAGCTTCTTCTTTGGTCATGCCATATCTTTCTTGGAGTTTACCAACTAAAACTTTTGCATTTCCTTGAATTACTTCTATGTCATCATCAGTTAGTTTACCCCACTGCTTCTGAACGTTACCTTTTAGCTGTTCCCATTTTCCTTTTAATGTTTCTTTATTCATTATAACATCTCCTTTTTTAGTTCTTAATAGTAATCAATTACTCTAAAAAATCTTCAAAAGTTCCAATTAGTCTTTTATTAAATTCTCTTTTCAAAATATTAAGTAGTTATTGATCTTGATACATTTAATATCAAAACTCTTAATTTTATTGTCAGTGAAAGAATGTTATACTTCAAGCTTGTATAGGGCTTGATCTATTTTTTTACATTTTTAATAGTTATGTTGTACCAAATTTTCAAAAAAGGCTAGCTATTAAAAGCTAACCTTTTATTAATATTATAATATTTAATCACTATTTTGCCAGTACTCTTTGAAAAAAGCAGCAAACACACCAATCATTCCTCCTAATACCAAAGAAATAGCTAGAATCAACATATAGTTACTATCTTCAGTAATTTCAGTATATCTAGGAGATGAGCCAAATTGAACATACTGTCTTATAACATTTAATACATCTAGATTTGCATCATTAATATCTCCTGTTTCAAAATACTTCTGAAAGTTTTGTTTTTCAGCTAATAAATTTGTCAACTCCTCCTGACTTCTCTGGAGTGATCTATTATAGCTTTGAATTCTTTTTGTTAATTCTAAAATTTCAGT
>CAZCFQ010000152.1:1211-4546 GCA_964497955.1 uncultured Clostridiaceae bacterium | reverse complement strand
TTCCTCCTATTATATGATGTTTGATACCTTGTTCTTTTCTCAGGGTATAATTCAAAATACTTTTTAATGTTCCTTAACCATTTTCCTAAATTATCATACATTGCTTTTTCTGCTGGGTCTTTTAAGTTCCAAGTTCCCCAATCTTTTAACTTAGGAAGTTTACTATCGATGATATAACCAATTAATTCAGATGTTTTGAAACCTTTAGCATAACTGTGCTTTCTTATTTCGTTCTTGATGTATTCATCATATTTGCCTTTATCAAATCCCCAAGCTTCGTGAAACTTAAAACGATGTATCATAAATTCATTTGGTAAAGAGATGTAATAATCTTTCTTCTTTTCTAGTTTCTTTGCGAAAGCATTCTTAACATCATTACGAGTGAAATTCTTTCTCCAGAACGGAGAGTATATTGTTTGTCCTCTTGGTAAGATATACATATCAACAGTTCCTTTGTTTAATGTTCCTGTTTTTCTATTTGAGTCTAATTGACAATCAAATATAAAATTAGCACGACTTAATGATATTGCGTTGTCTAATTCTCCTATTTGCTGAATGTTTATTATTACAACTCTAAGGTTTCTTCGTGTTGTTCGCATAGAATATCTAAAATCCATTGCGTCAGGTGAAGCGTAATTTTGTTTGTTTAAATCATTACCTTCATCTAAATTCATTATCCTAAAAAAATCATTATTCTTTTGCTCGTTTTGTTCTTGAAGCATAGATAGTATATCTGAGAAAAACATTTTAGTTATATCGTAAGCGTAATCTATCAAACCTACTTCTTTTAGAGTTGTGTAAAACCAAAGTATTATCTGAGAACTATGACAAGATTTACCTGAGCCTTCTGGACCATTATTTATAATATATAAATCCATCTCGTCGAATAACATTTGATTAATAGCAATCATAAATTTATTTACAACAAAAGGATCATAATTAACAATTTTGCCTGAAAAGTTTTTTATTTCTAAAAAAGGATTTTGAAGTATTTTCAAGTATTTTTCTAAATCAAACTTAGGAAACTTCTTTTTTAGTTTCTTTTCTTTATATAATTCTCTTAGTCTTTTTACATAGTAAGAGTTCCGTTCGTTATAATATAACCTTAACTCCATTTGCTCTCGTATCTTTCTAGAGTGTTTATATAATTCATCAGAAGCACGTTCTATTTCTGCAATGTCACTTAAATCCCTATAATACTTTTGCTCTTTATCAGTTAAAACATTAATTGCATTTTTGATTTCTTTAGAAGTTATACCTAGTAAATCTTGCAAGTATGCGTCTTGGTCGTCTTCAATTTTGTAACCATTATTAATCTCTTCTTCTATTGTCGCTATTTCTTTATCAATTAAGTGAAAAGCCTTATCTGGTGTAATTTCTTTTAGTTCTATCAAAATATATCGCCCTCACTAATCATATATTTTTTTATTAATGCCTTATTTTTTTTTATTAAACTATTCCTGATCCAATCTTTTTGCTTAACATCACCAAACAATTCATTTTTTTTCAAATCGAAGTTCTTTATTTGTGTTTTAATTGATTTAATATACCATTGTCTATATTTATTGAAACCTAAAGAGTTCATCTCACCAATCTTTTGGAACTCTTCAATATCTTCACCTTTTATTTTTGCCTTAATTAATTTATATAATTTAGGCACTATGCTAACAATAGCAATTCCAATAGCAGTTGCAATTAATCCCTCTACAAATGACATTCTTTATTTAACCTCATATCAATGTTTTATCAAGTAATTCTTTACTTTGTGGTTTAGGTAATATGTTCTTAACAGATAAACTAATATTACAAAGTAAATATATTTTGTTCAAAGTCTTCTTTATCTTATGTGTTTTAGATTTTATTTCTTTAATAAACAAGTTAGTGTAATCTTCGCTTTCCTTTATTTTCTTTATTTCTTTTAATACTTCAGGATTATTAACATAAGAGTATAGAATAGACAACAACCTGTCTATGTGTTGTTGATTTCTTTTGTTGATCAGATAACGATAAGTAAAATAATAACCTGTTATTTTCTTCAAGTGATTTAACATTTTACCATAAGTAAAGTTACTTAAATCGTCGCTCATCTCATCACGATAACCATTAAGATTTCGGTAGAAACCATTATAATCGTAATATTTCAAATGACTACTTATGCTTTTTGTAGAAGGTAATAATGTTTTTTGTAATTCTAACCCTATTTGATGTGATATATTAAAAGCCCTTATTAAATATGATAAATATAATCTATCAAACTCTATGTCTTGACTAGGACTTAGATCATTATTTTTTTTAATAAGTCTTTGATAAAGTTCATCTCTTAAAAAATCTTCTTCTAAGTTATAGATTTCTGACTCTAACCTATCCCTTGTTGATTTATCGATGGTGTTGTGTAAATAATTAATCAAGAATGAGTCTAGTCTTCTTATCGCAAAATGAAATTTGTCTCTTGTTATTATCATAACATCTGGACCAGTTGCTTCACCAACTGCTCTTATTTTTAGACCACTCATTTCGTCACAAAGTCGTTTATGCTTTTCGTAAAAAGAGAAAAATTCCAGAGAGTGGTTTGCTAATTTTACTTCGCCTTTTAAGTCTGCGTCAGGGTCTTCTGCTGATTTTCTTTTTCTTAACACAATACCACTTATGCTTTGCTTCTTTTTAAGCGTTTCGGAAAAAAAGAGACTTGTTCATCTCTTAATTTGTCCCTTTAGTGTTTTGGAGTGTTTGGGGGGTTAGGGGGTGTAGCTCTTGTAGAAAAAGGATACAAGACTTAGGGATTAGTTGTGCTTTTAGTAGACCTTTTCCTAGAAATCGTTTGGTTTACAGCCTAATATAGAATAGCCATAAGCTTTATACTATTAATATAATAGTAATAGAAGCCTTAATATGCGTTTACGTTTGCCCAAACATAAACACAAAAGGAAAAAAAAGGCTGGAGAAACTCTTGAAATAAGCCCTACCCCCTTCTACGAGAGTTATAAGCTTTGTTCATATAGATATAATAGAAGTAAATACTTATTATAATTAGTGCTAACAATCCTATTATTAACCATTGTGATAAAGATAGAGTTCCTAAATAATCAAATAAACCTTGAATTTTCTCATTTATTATTTCAGTTCCTTCACTTAATTGTCCTGTCCCTTGTGTTAAATCTTCAGGTTTACTTATTTTGATCACCTTCTATAAATATATTGCAAGTCTCTAATTGTTTTCTTGTGGTAATAATAAGACCAAATAATTCTAAAGCTTTAATTTGATATCTTATTTTAATCATATTCTTGTTGCCTCTTTCTTTTTAATACTAGTTATATATGATTTACTTATTGTTATT
>CAZCFQ010000152.1:0-1111 GCA_964497955.1 uncultured Clostridiaceae bacterium | reverse complement strand
TCTTGTTGCCTCTTTCTTTTTAATACTAGTTATATATGATTTACTTATTGTTATTTTAAATTCTTTTTCTATTTGTTTTATGATTAAACTATAATAATGCATTATTTTAGTTTTAGTTTCATAATAATCAATTAAATTAATTAGTCTATTATGTAGACTAATAGCTTTATTTTTAGATAGTTTAACCCTATTATTATTCAAATCTCTAAACCAATTCCCTAAAAGAGTTCCTTTCTTAGAATAAGTTAAACCTCCTTTAACCTCAAAAGCTTTCTTGGTATTATTAGATGTGTTCTCAGAATAGATTTCGGCTTGTTGTGAATACAAAGCCATCTTAAGATAACTAATAGATTTCTCAGTGGAAGTATCACTCTCATTTATTATTAAATCTGCGTTTTGGTTAACTGTGAATATTTTTACATTGTAAAGATTAGTTATTGCGCCAAATAAAATTCCATAAGTAGTATTTCTAAATATTCTGTTATAATCAAAAACATAAATCTCTAAATCTTTTTTTTCTATATCACCGAAGAATAAATCTTTAATTTTATCTTCGCCTATTATTTGGTCTAATATTTCAATAAAACCTTTTCTTCTTTTGAACTTAGACATATCATAAGCTGATCCTTTATCTTTAATTATAATACATTCTTTAGGATTAATTTTATATTTATCTGTAATAGGTTTTATTTGTTGCTCTATCTCTTGCCTTTCTTTACCATTTACATCTGTTAGAGATACTCTTAAGAATATTATTTTTTTACACATTGTAAACTTCAAATTCTATTTCTTGATCAGGCTCAATGTTATTCTCTTTAAAAATTATAGAAGTTGCAACATAATCGGCACCACTTATATCTTTACACTCATTAAAATATCGACCTTTAGTATTTTTAGGTTTGATTATCCTTAAAAGAAAAGGCTTAGTTGTATCGAAATCATTTAATTCAGCTAATTTCTTAGGGATTAGAGAATAAGCCGTTTTATTAATAATATATGGTTTGTGTCTGACTATCATTTTATAGTATATTAATTTTAGAACTATATAAAGGTTTTGGAAAAGAAAAAGAAAGAGTGATTTGGGGGTCACTCTGTATTTGCTTCTCAGGGT
>CAZCFQ010000151.1:0-4590 GCA_964497955.1 uncultured Clostridiaceae bacterium | reverse complement strand
TGAGTGGTTAAAAGTTTGGGGAGAAGTTGCAACAAAATCAATGGCTTGGGTTGCACTTCATCATCAAAAGCCCCAATATGATGGAAAACATTTAGAATTAGTTGCCAAATTAAATGGTAGAATTGTAGCTTTTATGTTTACAGAAATTGAAGAAAAACCAGGTGAAATTGGTCTATTAGAAGATTCTAAGTGTGGCTTTGTGTGGGAATTTGGAGTTGTTGAGGAGCATCGCGGCAAAGGGATAGCTAAAAAATTGATAGAACATACAAAGCAATGGTTAAAAAGAAGTGATATCTTCAGAATGGAATTTTGGTCACAGGAAGAAAGTGCTCAAAAATATTATGAAAAATTAGGAATGGAAGAGATTGAACGGCATTGGCAGTTTTATACTAAACTAAATAAAGATATTACATCAGAATTATCAAAAGATACACTTGGTTTATATTATGCATATGTAAGTTGTAAAGAAGATAAGTTAGAAGAAATAAAGAAAAAATATGATGTTATAAATCTTTATGGTACAAAGCCATTAATTTGCAAAGGATATAACTATGAGTTTGGAGGAGAAGAAAGTGATAAATGAACTAATAAAAGAGATAAAAAAGGATGAGTTAAAATCAAGACTAAGTAATCTTTGGGATGATCCATATATTTCAAAACAAATGCTTAAAGCTCACTTAAATCAAGAAAGTGATGCGGCAAGTAGAAAGATAAGCACTATAAAAGAATCAGCAACTTGGATTGATAAAAAAATAAAAGAGAAATCTAAGATACTTGATTTGGGTTGTGGACCAGGATTATATGCAACAGAATTAGCTAAAAAAGGTCATAGTGTAATTGGAGTTGATTTGTCAACTAACTCAATAAATTATGCTAAAAAAGTTAATGAAAAAAATAAATATGATATAGAATATATTAACAAAAATTATTTATTTCTTGATTATGAAAACAAGTTTGATGTAGTCTTACTAATTTATAAAGATTTTAGTGCATTGAGAAAAAAAGAGAGAGATAGTTTGTTAAACATGATACACAAAGCGCTTAAAACTGAAGGTTTATTTATTTTTGATGTTACTCAACTTTCTAATAAAGCTAAAAGTTTTCAAAATAAAACTTGGGCAGTTAACGAAGGTGGATTTTGGACAGACAAAAACAATCTAGTATTAGAAGAAAATGAATATTGCAAAAAGATAAAAGCACATAAAACTAGATATATAGTAATAACTGATAATATTATAAAAAGCTATATAGTAATTGATAAAGAATATTCAAAAGAAGATATTAAAGAGTTACTAGATTTATACTCAGAAGTATCTTTCTATGCTAATGTTTTTGGAGGAGTATATGACCAAGAATCGAATGAAATGGCAATTATAGCTAAAAAATAGAAGAATAAGCTTGTCTAATGTTACAATAATGTTATAAAGCACATATTAACTTACATATAATAACAAATTGCTTGAATAAGATTATTAACTAATGTATATTGTACAAATGCGAAATGCTTTCAAAGATTTCGCAAATATCAGAGCACATATAGTATATGAGGTGGTTAATTTGGTTAATTATCAAGCAAAAACAGCTATAGTTATTACATTATCACTGCTTTCTGTTGGAGCATTTGTAACAAGTGCAATGGCTCCTGGGGTTTCAGCTTTTGATAATATAGAAGATATAGATGATATAAATCATTTTAAAATTGAAGGAAATGTTATCAATGAGTTAGAACAGTTATTATCTACTAACGGTTATGAGTTAGTAAGTATGCTAGAGAAAGAAGACTTAAGATTTGGTAATGAAGTAAAGTTGCAAATAAAAGAAAAATTACCATACCATACAAAATGGACAGCACTTGACTCGATGTTTATAACTGAAGAAAAAACATTAAGTGAAGGAAAAAATGGATATAACATTTTTGAGATAACAATAAAAAGTAATGGAGATATAGTGTCGCTTGGTGATAAAGCTCTAGTTGAAAATTTAGAACCGATAGATAAAGTTGTGGGGTATGGCACTAAAGATACTATTGAAGTTGATGAAGAAGTTAGAAAGATCAAAGAAGTAATAATTGTCGAAGCTACAGCTTATACAGAAATGTATCCTTGCACTGGAAAAACTCCAGATGATCCATATTATGGAATAACTTCAACAGGAGTTCCTGTAAAAAAAGGACATATTGCTGTTGATCCAGATGTAATTCCTTATTTTAGCGAAGTTGTTTTAGTAGGGCTAGATGATATTGGTAACGAGTATTCTGGTAAATATTTAGCTACTGATACTGGTGGAGCTATTAAGGAAAAAAGAATAGATGTCTATATTGATAATTATCCTGAAGTTTATCGATTTGGAAGAAGAGATATGAAGGTTATTGTTTTAGAAGAATAAAAAATCCAGTATGTCACGACATAGTGATATACTGGATTATGTCTATTTTTTAAACCTTTTTAAAAACTTTAGGTGATTACTTACTTGTGTCTCTTCACCTTTTATTAGTCTAACTATATTATTAGAATGTTTGACAATACTTATTATTGCCATTATAGCAGCAATTAATAATGCAAAACTCCCATAATCATAAAAAAGAGAAGAAATTGCAAACATGGTTAGGACAGTTAGTGTTCCTAAAAAGATGTAATCTGTAATAATTGCAACAGCCATTCCTGAAAGCATAGTTATTAAGCCAACTCTTATATCAATAGCTAAAGCAGCCCCTACTAGAGAAGCTGTACCCTTGCCGCCTCGAAACTGCATAAAGAATGGAAAACAATGTCCTAAGAATGCACCTAAGCCTGTTAAGTACCACAAGTTTGTAGTTTGAGGAAAAAATCTCTTAATAATTAAAACTGCAAAGGTTGCTTTTAATATATCTAAAATTGCAACTAATAACCCATACTTAAAGCCTAAAACCATTACAGTGTTAGAAGCTCCTGCGTTGTTTACGCCATGTTTCCTAATATCAATTCCTTTTACAAGTTTTCCTAAAAAGTATGAAGTTTGAAAACATCCAAATATATATCCTAAAATAAGCGAGATAACATATCCCATAGTATCCTCCTATATTACACAATTCTAAACTAAACTTTACTTGATTATCTCACTAAAATCTTTCTTAAGTCAATTATATTATTACTCTAAGAATATTTTAACACCTAAAGAAATCAAAATAATTCCGCCTAAAATATTCATGGGTTTACTTAAATTAATAATTTCAGTAACTTTGCATCCTAAATAAACTCCTGAAAAAGATATAACTAAAGTTAAAATGCCAATTATACTAGCAGGAAAAATTATTCCTACATTTAGTGAAGCTAAACTAACACCTGCAGCCAAGGCATCAATACTAGTAGCAATTGCAAGTGTAACCAAATAAAAAACACTTGTAAAAGATATTATTTTAGGGTTTTCTGAAAAAGCTTCATATATCATTTTTCCTCCAATGAAAGATAACAAAATTAATGATACATATCCACTGTAAGCTGAAATCCAAAAACTAAATGCCAGTCCTAAAGACCATCCTAAAAGAGTCATTCCAGCTTGGAAAGCACCAAAAGTAAAGCCTGCTAAAGCAGCTTCTTTAAACAATCTTTTTGGTTCATTAAGTCCACAAGAAATAGAAACTACAAAAGCATCCATAGCTAAACCAAGCGCCAATAAAAAAATCGTAAAAGTATCCATCCAATCAATCCTAATCTAAAATACGTCTATCATTGTAGTATAAACTCATATTATTGTATAATAGTATCATAATAAAAGAAGGAGGGCAAAAAGTGAACACAATAGATATCGTTCTTCTTGGTGTAATTGGAATGTTTGCTATTTGGGGCTTTGCAAAAGGTTTCATCTCAACAATAATTGGATTTGTCGGATATATAGTAGCCTTTATTGCAGCAAGAACATGGGGAAGCACACTTGGGCAAACACTACAAGGAACAGGTTTGATGGTGTCCCTAAGAAGATCAATTAATTCAAATTTAGCAAATATGGGTATCAGCGGGATGGATCCCTCCCAGACTGAAGAGATTTTAAACAGTACGGAGTTTGGAGAGTTATTATCTCAAAATCCAGCTGTTCAGAATATTTTTAACCAAATGACTAGTGCTGGAAATGCAGTTGAAGGAATAACTGAATTAATAGTAAATGTTGTAAGCATGAGTTTAGGATTCTTAATTATATTTTTAGTAGTTAAACTAGTTATTAGCTTAGTGGGAGCTGCTTTAAGTGGATTATCGAAAATGTCAAAGTCAATTAGTTTTGTTAATAGATTTTTTGGTCTAGTAACAGGATCTCTAATAGGAGTTGCTCTTGCTACAGTTACAGTTGTATTCGTATTGCCTTTATTAATGACATACAACACAGAACTATATACGATGGCTCAGTCATCAATTGTTAGTAAATACTTGATGGATATAGCGGGTTTATTTATCTGATGAACTACAATTATAAAGTAAAGCAAAAAACTCTACAGTTCATAACTCATAAAGACTTATTTTCTCCTAGTAGTGCAGATGAGGGAACACTAGCAATGCTTAGTACAGTAAGTGTTAATGATAATGATAAAATTTTAGATTTAGGATGTAGTTATGGATTTGT
>CAZCFQ010000150.1:0-4608 GCA_964497955.1 uncultured Clostridiaceae bacterium | reverse complement strand
TAAACCACTCGGACACCTCTCCAATTTGACAAAGTATAATATAGCATGAATATCAACTTATGTCAACCTGATTAAAGTTTTTTACTTAATTATATAAGTATAAAATTACTCTATTTTCAGCACAGTAATTATTATTAAATCTTTACTTTTGGTAATTTTTTTCAATATTTTACCGTCTATCTTTTATATCATCCGAGTTCAAAGTTTTATACAAAAATAAACTAAAATAAACTATCATCATTTTAAGAGTTGCTCTGGCAATTGATCTCTTCTATTCATATCAAACCTCTTTTGCCGGAGCAAGCTTTTTTTATGCAATTATAAATGCTCCATAAAATATAGCTCCTGCAATTACAAAAGCTGGATGAATTTTTGCTTTTTCAATTAAAACAAAACTAGCAATCATTAACACAGCTGAGTGTAATAAACCTGCTTGTGCATAAGAATTTGTTGCAAACTTTAATGTAAGAACTCCTAATAAAACTGCAATAGTTGGCCTTATTAATGAAGTCATGAACTTAACTTTTGGGGAATCTTTAAACTTATATAAAAGACCAGTTAGTGCTATCATCAAAATAGTTGCGGGCAACATTGTAGCTACTAAAGTAACTACACTACCCAAAGCCCCTCCTTGTTGATATCCTATATATCCTGCCATTTTAGTTGCTATTGGACTAGGTAAAGCATTTCCTAGTGCTAAAATTTCTGCAAACTCATTTGTTGTCATCCATCCATATCTTGTAACAACTTCATACTCTATTAGTGGTATTGTAGATGGACCTCCACCATAGCCTAAAATGTTTGAGACAAAAAATGCTAAGAATAGCTCCCAATATATCATTATTTGTCACCTTCCTTAGCTGGTTTTAGTAGAGCAAATGCAATTAGTGAAGCTATTACTATTGCTGGATGTATTCCGATTACCTCTAATAAAACAACAGATATTCCTATTAATATTAAAGTCATGGTCCATCCTAAACCATCTTTAGCTTTTGAAGCAAATTGCCAGGTAAGCTTTGCCATCATAATTGCAACGACTGGTATAACCGCTGCTGTAACACCTTGGACCCAAGGTTGATCCTTCATCTCTCTTAAAGAAGTAAGGATTGCAATCATTATTACGACAACGGGAATGGTTGTTGCAAGTATTGCCACAGTAGCACCTAATATGCCTAACTGTTGATAGCCAATATATCCAGCCATTTTGACCGCAATTGGTCCTGGTAATGTATTACCAATAGCTAATATATCACCAAATTCATCTGCATCAGCCCAATGATATTTATCTACTGCTTCTTTATAAACAAGCGGAATTGAAGCAGGGCCTCCACCAAATCCAAAAAAACCAACCCTCAAAAATGCTATTAATAAATTAAAGAGAGTATTTGAGCTTTCCTTTTGATCACTTATTTGATCTTTACTCATAACATAATCCTCCTAGTACGTTAATCAATCCAATTTCTCTAACATTGTATACTATATACAAAGAAAATTCATTAACAAATAAAGATTATTTGCTAATGAATTGTAATTGCTACTCTATATTAGAAAAAGTTAAATTCTGAATAAACCATTCTTCCTCTACTATAGTATTCCATTCTACTTTTGAATATTTACTTAATAATTTCTCTATATTGGATAGTCCTAACCCCTTACTTCTTTCTTTTGTAGTATATCCCTTTTGTTGAATTTTTATTAAGTTTGGCTTATCCTTTATTGAGTTTATTACTGATACATCAAAAAACAATTTACTACTTATCAAAACACATTGAACATTTTTTCGTTTACTATATTCAGCTGCTTCTAGCGCATTATCTAAAAGTACACCTAAAATTCTCAAAAAATCCACACCATTAATAGGCAAAGCTGTTATTTTATAAGGAGCATCTATAGAAAACTTAATTCCTCTCTTATGTGCTTTATACATTTTTTCTGCTAATAAATTTGTAAGTCCATTGTCTTTAATATTCAAAAATGCTTCTGTATTTGAAACGTATTCATCTAAATTTAGGTCTTGTAATTCTAAGACTCTTTTCTTCAATTTGTGTAATTGGTCATTTTTAGCTAACCCATATAAACCAACTAAAACATTATTAATGTCATGTTTGAAGCTTTGTATTTCATCTGCCATTTCTACTATGTTTCGAATATAAAACTCTACTTGCTCATTGTGTTCTTTCTGGGCTTTCAATAATAACTGTGAATAAATTACTAAAAGGCCAAAAGTAACAAGAGTGATAGGTACAATCCATAAAACTTTATCAACTCGTTGGTCTGCTTGATAATATGAATAAATTATATTTATATTCACAATAATTGCTAAAATACCTATAAAGATATATTTTGTCCAGCTTGAAATGGGCTCTATTATTACAGAATATTTCTTCCTATAAGTACTTTTTAGTACAGCTAAAGCAAATACCATTAACACTGTAATATTTCCATTATAAAGCATTAAATAATCGATTGTATTCCTAGCATTCTTTATACTTACATCTATGAATCCATAAAGATAAATTATAATAAACTTTGATACTAAAACTGCAGCAGCATAAATTGAAGATAAAAAAACAATGGCTTTAAAACTAATGTTTTTAAAAATAGTTTTACTTAAAATTAAACATATAACATAGGTAACAAATATTCTTAAAAATTGATTGTAATCAACAAAAAACTGTCTTAATAAAAAATTGCTTGAACCAAAAGTTAAGATAAAGATTAATCTTCTTTCTAGAGAAAGTCTTCCTTTTTCAACTATCTCTATAGATTCCGTATATAAGTATGCACCTATGTAACAAAAGATTAGGTCTACTAATTCATATACCATTTTTCTAAGACCTCTTTCATCTTTCTTCTAGAGATATCAAATGAGATATCATTAGTAGTGATAACCTTTCTTTTATTCCTATCTATTGATTTTATATGATCCATATTAACTATAACTGATTGATGAGTCCTAATAAGATTAGCGCTATTCTCTGTAGAATCTAAAATACTTTGTAAAGTACTGAAATACCTAAAAACACCTTGTTTAGTATAAGCTACATAAACATTATTTTCTTTTTTAATTCCTATAAAATCATTTATTGGAATTGATCTTACAATTTCATCGTTTTCAAATTTAAGTGTTATTTTCTTTTTTACTGTGCCATAAAATTGCTCATAATCATCTTTTAATCTACCCATAACACTCTTTATATTTTCTGATAACTGATCCAAGTATGTCTTAGATATGAAATCAAATGTTTTATATCTAAAAACATTTTTAATGTGTCTTTGCAAAAATGTAATAAATATAATATATGCATTAACATCCTTAGTCCTAATAAAATGTGCAAGGTCAAGGCCTGTTAAATCTTGCTTTAAATCAATATCTAAGAAATAAGCTCTTATATATTTATCATTATTACTCAAGCTATTATTTACATATTCCTGTAGCTGAACTGCTTCAGATGTTACTAAGTCAATTTCAGCATTCATTTCTAACTTGCTTATGCAATCATATATTATGTTTTTTATTCTTTCTCTTTGTTGTAAGTCATCTTCACAGATTACTATTTTCAACACAATAATGGCACCGTCCAATCTTACCTTATTAGTTCTGAGTTTTTTTGAAGCCTTATTTCATATAATAAAACTGTTGTTGCAATACTTACATTTAATGAATCGCAGTCCCCTAACATAGGAATTGATACGGCTTTATAATCTTTATTAAACCACTCTTTGCTAATACCAAACCTTTCACTTCCCATAACCAAAGCTGTTGGTTTATCATAGCTATATTGATAATAGTGTTTATCTGCACTAGGTTCTGCCAAAACTATCTCGTAGTTATTCTTAAGTAAGAAGCTTTGAACAGTAGAAACATTACTTTCAACCAGCGGTAATTTAAAACACGCACCCCTACTGCTTCTTATCATAAGTGGGTGATACAAATGAGCTTGTCTATTTGTAAAAATAATTGCTTTAGCATCAACTGCATCAGCAGATCTAATTATACTTCCAATATTTCCTGGTGTTTCTAAACCATCAAGGATTATGACTAGATCACTATCTAAATTCAAATTTTCCAAATTCTTCTCTTCAATATTTCCAATAGCTGCTAGTCCATTTGAGTTTCCCTTCTTTGTTATTAAATCAAAAACTTTTGGAGAAACATCTAATGTTGTATCAGCTATAGATATAAGCTTAGGTAACATACTCAATATTTCTTCTGAATAAGTATCTTCAGGACAGATAAATAAATATTCAAGTTTAATGTTATATTTTATAGCCATTTCAATAATAGGAAATCCTTCCATTAAAACCTTATAGTGATTGTATTCGTTTTTATTAGATTTTTTTGATAGATCTCTTGCTAACTTTACAGCCCCATGGGTTTTACCTGCTGGATAGCTTTTATTAGAATAACTAGCAACAAACTTCTGTCTTCGTTGATCCTCTGATAAATCTTTCCAACTACTTACCATATTTCTCACCTTTTTCTATATTATCTATTATATAAGATTTTAGCTCAATAAACAAAAAAACAACCCATTATGGGTTGTTAATTGTATGGCGGAGTCGACGGGACTCGAACCCGCGACCTCCGGCGTGACAGGCCGGCAT
>CAZCFQ010000149.1:0-4676 GCA_964497955.1 uncultured Clostridiaceae bacterium | reverse complement strand
CTGGTAACAGCGAAGGTGGTATTGACTACTGGTCGTCTGATTCGGGAAATTTCAAAAACATCAATGTTTCTCATAATGACGAGCATGGTTTTTTTATTAAGTGGTCCAATTCGAACAATTTTACCAATATCACTGTGTCAAATAACAGCCTCGGTGGATTATACTTTGATAATTCAAATAATAATTCTTTAACTGGCATAAAAGCTTCAAAAAACAACTGATTTACATAATGTATCTCTTAATATCTAGTAAGAATGGCTTTGGTTTGTTAGAATTATAATCAGGTAGACTTACTATATATTGATAGGTTAAGGAGGAAATATGAAAGTTCGAAAAGCTAGAGGCGAAGATTATTATGTCTTGAAAGATCTAAATAAGGATCTGTTAAATGAAACTGGAGAATATTTTAGTGATGCGATTTTTCAACAAGAAGCTCTTTTTAAACTATTAGTTAACTCAGAAAATCAAATGATTATTGTAGCAGAGTGTGAAGAAAAAGTTTGTGGATATGCTATAACTGTTATTTCACATATGCCAAACTATGATACTGTGAGACTTGATCAAATATATGTAGCTCCTGATTACAGATCTAGAGGGATGGCTCAATCAATTATTGACTTTATTATGGACTATGCTAAAAAAGAAAGAATTTTTGAAATATCTCTAAGAGTTAATAGCCAGAATTTAAGTGCGATTAATTTTTATAAGAAAAAAGGATTTGAAGTTAAAGAACATATTATGAATATGACTTTTTAACATAGCTCCTTAGCATATAGATTATTATTAAAAAATGGTAAACTTTTCAAGTTTGCCATTTTCTTTTTTCATAATTTTTCTGTATTTTGATGATATAATGTACTATAAGGTGTTTAGAAAGAGGAATAATATGCAACAGTTATTGATAGTTGATGGATATAATCTCATTTTTAGTGAGTATAGTATATTCACAAAAAAAACAAAAAAGAAAAATAGAGTTACTTTATCTGATGCTAGAGAGACCCTTCTAGAAGTATTATCAAACTATGCCAGTTATAAGGGGATGCTTTTAATAATAGTTTTTGATGCCTATAAAGTAGAAGGTGGTTCTGAGAATATTTATAAATATGATCGGAATACTGAAGTCATATACACTGCAAGAAATGAGACAGCAGATACTGTTATAGAAAGAACTGTTCATGAGATGAGAGAGCGATTTGAAATCAAAGTAGCTACTTCAGATAAGAGTCAACAAGATTATATTTTAAGCCAAGGAGCAACTAGATTTTCTTCAAGAGAAATATGGATAGATATAATGGAAACTGATCAAAAATTGTTCAATAAATACATAAAAAAGAAAAGGTCAAATGAGCCATTGATGAACACTATGAATAATAAAACTGTAAAGATATTAGAAGACATAAGAAAGGGATTAAAAGAAAATGAGTAAAGCAAGCTTGATCAGCTTAGATAATATAAATTTAAATCTGATAGTGAGCTTATATAACCAAGTATACTCAGATTACTATTTTAATATTTATTATGACAAAGTTAGTCTTAAGAAATATTTAAAGTCTTTACCAGTAAATTTAAAATTGTCTCAAATAATAAAATTTGAGGACAAATATGTTGGATTAGCTATTGTTTCTGTCGTCAATGGGGCTGCATGGATTTCTTCTTTTGGTGTGATTAAAAAGTATAGAAAATTAGGTTTAGGAGAAAAGCTCTTAATGAGCATATTGTCTCAGTTGAAAAACCAAGGAGTGAAGTCAGTAGGACTTGAAGTGCTAGATTATAATCTACCAGCAATTGGTCTATATAAAAAACATGGGTTTAAATTAATATCTAAATTAACTAGTTTAGAAGGAGTAATTAAAAGCATTGATGTAAATCCACTTAAAATAAAAGAAGTTAGTACTCAAGAGGCTTTATGCTACTTAGAAGACGACAGAACCTACGTATGGAGTCGTAGAAAACATTCAATAATGAAAAAAGATATCAAGTGGCTTGGTTTACTTAATAAAGGAAAGATTTCATGCATCATGGGATATGATTTAGATGAGAGCATAATAGTTAAAAGGATTCAATTAATAAATGATGATGTGTCTACATTAGCTTTTCTTTTTGAAGCATTAAGCAAACAAAATAAGTTTAATAGAAAGTTCTATTTATTGAATTTTTCAGATGGAGAAAAAGATATTATTGATACTGCAAAAAAATACGGATTAACAGAGTTCTTAAAGCAAAATCTATTGTTTTTAGAGTTTTAATATAATAAAAGAGGAATTAAAATGAAAAAACTAGTATTCTTATTACTTACAACACTTTTATTAGTGAGCTGCAACTCACAAGAAAATATAGAAATTAATAAAGAGATTCCTGTTAAAGTTAGCAAACTCTCATTAGAAGAGTATGATGATACCATCAACTATGTTGGTGTAATAAAATCAAATGATTTAATTAAGTACAGTTTTAAAACAGGAGGAACCATACAAGAAATCCTTGTAGACATAGGTGATGAAGTTAAAAGAGGAGATGGCCTTGCAGTGCTTGATAAGAGTGATTTAAACACAGCTTTATCAATTTCTAAATCGCAAATGGAAGCTGCAAAATCTCAGTATGAAAAAGCAAAATCTGGAGGATCTCCTGAGGAAAAAAGAGTAGCAGAATTAAATTTGAAAAAAGCTAAAGAAGCGTATGGGCTAGCCTTAGAAAACTTAGAAAAATCAGAAAAACTATATAATGCGGGAGCTTTATCAGAAAGTCAAATTAAGCAAATAAGATTGGAAACAAGCATACTAAACAGTGAGTTAGAACAAGCACAGCAAATGTACAACCAAGCTTCACAAGGAGCTAGAGAAGAAGATTTAAATGCTGCGTTAGCTAATTATAATCAAGCAAAAACTAATTATGAACATAATTTGAAAAAATATAATGAAGCAGAGCTAAAATCTTCAATTGATGGGGTAGTTGTAGCTAAACAGTTTGAAGAAGGAGAGTTAGTAGGCTCTGGTTATCCAGTTATAGTAGTGAGTAGCAAAGATCAAATTGTAAGTATTGGATTATCCCAAAAAGACACTAGAAATATTGAAATAGGAATGGAAGCAGTTGTCAAAGTATTTGAAGAGGAACTGAGAGGAAAATTGATTTCCGTATCAGAAATACCTAATGAAAAAACTGGATTATATGATGCTAAAATTGCACTTGAAAATACTAATTTTAAATTAGGTATCGTAGCAGCTGTAGATCTTATTATTGGTAAGATTGAAGGTATATGGATTCCTCTTGACTCAGTGAAGTATTCAGGAAGTAATTATGTGTTTGTAGCTCAGCAAGGAAAAGTTGTTAGAAAGAACGTTTCAATATTAGATCAATTCAATGGTTTAGTTAGAGTAAGTGGGCTAGAAGTTAATGATCTATTAATTATTTCTAACTCAAATATTGTTAAGCCAGGTGATTTGGTAGAAGTTATAGAAAGACAGGAATAAGTATGAGTAAACTATTAGATACTGTCATAAAATATAGAAAAATAACTCTTTTCTTTGTTTCAATCATTTTAGTATTAGGAATGTTTAGTTATTATATTATGCCAAGAAATGAAATGCCTGATGTTACTACACCAATAGCTATCATTTCAGTATCTTATCCAGGAGCTGACCCATCTTCAATAGAAAGGCACGTTGTGAGAGAGATAGAAGATAATATTGCTGAACTAGAAGGATATAATTTTTCTGCTTCATACATCTTTGATAGTTATGCTTTAATTCAACTAAGAATGGACTACACCATTGATAAAGATAAAACCTGGCAAGAACTACGAAGAAGAATGGATGATCTACAAAAAGAACTGCCTCGAGAAGTTCGAGATATTGAAGTCAACACTGACATAATAGAAACAACTAATATTATCTTAGCTCTTACAGGTAAAAACTACTCATATGAAGAGTTAAGTTCGTATGCAGAGGATTTATCTAGACAACTTAGTAAGGTCAGTGGAACTACTAGGTTTTCTATATCAGGTAAGCAAGACCAAAATGTTTTAGTTGAAGTTGATTACAAACTTCTTAATCAAACTAATTTATCCCTAAATGATATAATCAATGTTTTACAAGGTCAAAATATTGAAATACCTTCGGGTAGAATTGGTGAGAATATTAAAATAAATGTTAAAACAGAAGGATTTTTCTCAGACATTGAGGATATCCGCAACTTGCCAATAGGGGTATCTGAAGAATCAGGAGCAATATTAAAGTTGAAAGATATTGCAGAAGTTAATTATAAAGTAAGTGAAGACAATTATAGGGTACTACATAATGGTAACAATGCTATTTTACTTAGTGGTTATTTCCAACCAAGTAGCAATGTTGTGAGAATTGGTAAAGATGTAGATCAAGTAATTGATAATTATAAGAGAAGTTTACCTGCAGGAATAGAAATTGATAAAGTCTTAGACCAACCTACAGATGTAAAAAAATCTGTAAATGATTTTGCTTTTAATCTTTTACAGGGGGTCGTCTTCGTAATTATAGTTGTCTTTGTTGGCATGGGTTTAAGAAATGCTATTATAGTTTCTACAGCTATTCCATTATCAATATTTTCTTCTTTTGTTGTGATGAATCTATTGGGTATAGAGTTACATCTTATATCAATAGCTTCATTAATAATAGCATTGGGTATGCTAGTTGATAATGCTATTGTAA
>CAZCFQ010000148.1:0-4689 GCA_964497955.1 uncultured Clostridiaceae bacterium | reverse complement strand
ATTCTCTTCCACTAAAGTATAAATAGCAGAACCACTAGTTACATTTGATGAAAGTACTCCAACAAGGTCATTTTGATTTGCACTATTAACTACTTGTAAATTTTCAGATGTGAAATAGATTTCTAGGTCATCTGAACCAGTTCCAATATTAATATTTAAAATAATTAAAAGAGCTAATGTAAGTGTAAATATTAAAACTCTTTTTACTTTCTTTTTATAAAAACACATATTTAGCTCTCCTAATTTTAATTGTTGATTTGTGATAATAATTCAATATTTAGATCTTTTTTTACTGTTACTAATTCTTTTATTAGTGATTTATCTACCTTAACACCTTTATCTTTATTATTCTGCCAAGCTAGATACTCTTTTTCACCTGCAGTATAAATTCTTTTTTCTCCAGGAGCTTTTTTGGCACTTCTTAAATCTCTTAATATGTTCCCTGTAATTTTTTTGAATTCGTCTGATCCCATAAAATTTTCAGTATTAATAGCTATAAAAAAGTGTCCTAAACCGTATGGTTTTCTCTCCCCTTTATCTGTTAATCCTGTTAACATTTTTAAATAGTTACCTGACTGTAAAGCTGCGCTTAAAATCTCTACTACTGTTGCATATCCATAACCTTTATATCCAGCTAATTCTTCTCCAATTCCGCCTAATGGTGAAAAAGCTGCTTCGCCTTTTAATAAAGCTTTTAGAATATACTCACTATCAGTCAAAGCACTTCCATCACTGCCAATAACGGTCCCTTTTGGAGTTTCTTTTCCACTTCTAGCCCATTTTTCAACCCTGCCTCTTTGGATAATGCTCGTAGCGCAATCTAAGACAAAAGGAAAAGGTTCATCTGTTGGCAAACCTATTGTTAAAGGATTAGTTCCAAGCATGTTTTCCACACTAAAGGTAGGTGCTATTGAAGGCCTTGCATTTGTACCTGTTATACCTATCATATCGCTTTCAGTAGCCATTGTAGCGTAATATCCTGCAATTCCATAATGAGTTGAATTTCTAACTGCAACCATTCCCATTCCAAACTTATTGGCTTTTTCTATGGCTAGGTTCATACTATAATGAGATGCTACCATTCCCATTCCATGATTAGCATCAATTACTGCAGTAGTTGGACTTTCTCTTAAAATTTCAATCTTAGTTATAGGCTTTTGTATCCCTGCTAAAATCCTATCTACATAAATTGTTTTAAACCTGTTAACACCATGACTTTCTATACCTCTTTTGTCACTTTCAATTAAAACATCGGCACATATTGCTGCTTCTTCATTTGGCACTCCAAGTTTAATAAATGCTTCTTTCATAAATTCAACTAACTCAGCAAAAGGTAGATATAAATGATTAGACATGTCATATTCCCTTCTTTCTCTTATTAAAGAATAGTTCTAGTAAAAAATGCATATTCCTTCAATAAAGGTCAATTTAGACTATATTATTTACAAATACATTAGGTTATTAATCATACTTAAAGTGTTTGATATTATATACAAAGGGTTTTATCTCTTTTGTTAACAAGTTGTATCTAAAATAACTTAAGTTTCCTTGATAAACTTTTTCTATATATAAGTGATCTCCATAACTTGTTAAATAATTGATATTGGGAAACACCGCTCCATTTATACCAAACCTATAATCATAACTTTCACAGACTAATACATCTTGATCAATACTACCTAATCCAAAGAATCTTTGATTAAATTTTCTATACCACTTTTTAAAACTTTTTTTCTCTATATTATTCATTTTCTTTGTAGTTTTATCATACTCTTGACCACTTAAATAATCTTTAGGATTGACTGATTCTTCATTTACTTCCGATAGATATAAATCATCTTTTGTAGGCAAAAAACTAGTAACTAACTCTTTCAATCTTTCACTATCAATTTCTTTATTTATCTTGATTATATTAAAGTAGTTACCATAATTAGTTAAGTATCTTTCCTTTATTCCAGTGATTAAGTCTATCTTATATATATGATTCCTATTATAATAATACGCGCTATTATCCAATATTCTTAACTGATAGTCTTTTACTCCTTTTGAGAAATTGGTATCAATATTATCAACTAAAGTCATCTCATTATCTCCATTATGACTTAGTTTTACTATCTTATCATTATCTATAAAAATCAAGTCTTCATCTCTTAAATGAACATCTTCTACATTTCCAATATAAATTGTTTCAAAATTTTGACTAATAAGATTTACTCTTTTTATCTCTTTAGTTGTATTAAGATATAAATAATCATTAACAGCCCCTATTACTCTAATATCTTTGTTACTTTCATTAAGTGTTGATTCAAATACAATAATACTTTCTAAATCTTTCAAATTTTGTTTTGTTAATCCAAATGATTCTAATGAAGGAATAAATCTATATTGATATAAAAAGTTCTTATATATAGTTAGAGTAGTTTCTTCACTTAATAAATCATCTACTCTTTTTATAATTTTTCCACTTTTTGAATCTATTATGGTAAGTTTTCTAACTAAAGATTTCTCATTTTTAAAGTTATTACCTTGTGAATATACATAAATGTGATTTTTTAATTTGTCAAAAGCTAAAGGTGTTGCAATATGAATGTTTTGTGTTTTGTTTATATCTATTCTTTTAAGTTCACTATTAAAATCAATTTCACATCCAAACACTTTTGAGATTAATCTTAATGGTACATAAGTTACTCCGTTAACTAACTCACTTGGTTCATTTAGCTTTATTTCTCTGTTATTTATAAAACACTTTTTATGATTAATTCTAAATTTAATCTCTTTATCTTGATGTTTTAATAGTACTTCTTTATTTTTACTATTCCAATCTACTTTTGCATTGAAAGTATTACTAACACGCCTAATAGGAATCTTTGTAACTCCATTTCTAATGATTAGTTCGTTTGAAAAATCAACTACTTGATTGTCTATATATAGATTAACTGCGTCTGCTTTTCCAAAGATTAAAGAAATGAACAACAATAAGACTAATACTATTTTTTTTAACATAATAACCTCCATAAAAAAATATCCTAACATTTTAATTTAGGTCTCTATTAATGTTATCTTTTACCATTAATATTCTTATAGTCCTATTTCAATAAAAATTTCAATTCTCCTTTAATATTATATAAATTTGTATTATTCTGCATAACTTTTATTTGTTTTTACCTTTTAAATTGAATGTTATATAATGAGATCAAGGAGGAATTTTATAATGAGTAAACAAGTTATTACTGTAACATATAAAATTAAAGAAGGAAAAATTGATCAATTTTTGCCTATCATAGCTGAAATGGCTAAAAGTAGTCTTAACGAACCTAACTGCCTTAACTATGAGTTTTCAAGAAATGGGAATAATGTTTTCTTGTATGAGAAGTATAAGAATGAAAAAGCATTTGACTACCATACTTCTACTGATCATTTCAAAAAATATATTGAAGAAAGCAAAGCGCTTATTGAGGATAAAAAAGTAGAAAAATACATCACAATTTAAAGAGTAAGCCTGCCAACTGGCAGGCTTATATTTTTAATGATGTGATAAAAAAGTAAACTTGATTAGTGAGTATGTAGCTGCAATTCCTAAGGCTGCAGCAAATATTAGTGACATTCCTTTAGGTAGCCTGAATGAAGCTAATATTATTAGTCCGACTACATAAAGACAATCAAGTAAAATAATCATATTTTTTGAATAATGATATAGTTTACTGTTCTTATATACTAGTAAAAATATACCTACTAAAAGGGGTGCCAAAAATACAAAGTTAAACAACGAAAAACCACGATAACTCATTGCAAAAAATCCAAGAACTCCAAAGAGTGTTAAAATATAACCATATACACCAAATCTATAAAGTGGCCTATTCATTTACTCTACCCCCTTTAATATTTATTAACCTAAGTTAATTGTTTCCTAGAGTGTGCTTGAAAAAATTAACTCACTTATCACTTTTTTTGATTATATCACACATAATAATTTAATACTTTTATACTTTAAATCATTCTTCTAATTGAATATATTGTTAATTAATTTACTTGTCTGTGCTAAAAAAGTTAAAATATGTTTAAAATGAAATAATTAAAGGAATAACTTATAAAGAAAGTTATTCCTTTAATTTTATCTCTTATTCTCTTTTTTTAATTTAAATCTCCAAGCATCTCTAACCATATCATTCAAATCTCTCTTTGCTTCCCACCCTAGCTCTTTTTTTGCCTTTTTGACATCAGCATAAGACTCTGCTAAATCTCCTTTTCTTCTACCAACTATTTGATAAGGAACTTTAACCTCGTTTTCTTTCTCAAATGTCTTTATGAGCTCTAAAACTGTTGTGCCTTTACCAGTTCCTAGATTATAAATATTAACTCCTTTAGTTAGATGAATAAGTGCTGCAACATGTCCTTCAGCTACATCCATAACATGAATATAGTCTCTCACACCAGTACCGTCTTTTGTATCATAATCATCTCCAAAAACTTTGACTCTACTTAATATGCCTTTAGCTACCTTATTTATGTAAGGCATAATATTACTTGGCTCACCTTCTTGAGAATCTCCTAACAAGCCACTTTCATGAGCTCCAATAGGATTAAAGTATCTGAGTAATGCAACTGCAAAATCTGGATTTGCTTTAGCAGTGTCTTTAAGAATCTCTTCACTCATGACTTTAGATTCTGTAAACGGATTGACTTTAGGCA
>CAZCFQ010000147.1:0-4742 GCA_964497955.1 uncultured Clostridiaceae bacterium | reverse complement strand
TGGCAGTCTTCACATCGTCCACCGACTCAAAACCAGCAGAAATCAACAGATCCCCTGCTTGGCTTAATACTTCACCAGTTTCTGGATTTACAACAGTTTTTGGTTGATAAATATCTTGCTTTGCAAAAATATTTTCAGCAGAAACATGACCCTTAATACGTGAACCTAAGTTAAGCTTTTTATTTAGCTTATACCTACCTACATCAGCTAAATCGTATCTTTTTGTTTGAAAAAACATTGAGTCAATTAAACTCTCTGCTGCATCAACTGTAGGCGGTTCACCAGGTCTTAACTTTCTATATAGCTCTAGCAAGCCTTCCTCTACACTTTCAGTAGAATCTTTTTGCAATGTTGCTTCAACCGCAGAATTAGTTCCCATTAAGTCAATGAGTTGTGCATCAGTTCCATATCCTAAAGCTCGTAAAAACGTTGTTACAGGAATTTTTCTGCTACGATCGATTCTCACTGTAACTACATTTCTTCTATTGTGATTGTACTCTATCCAAGCACCCCTATTTGGGATTACTTTTGCCTCTATAACTTTGTTCCCTTTTTTATCTATCTTATCTTTGTAGTATGCTCCTGGGGAACGCACTAATTGACTGACGACAACACGTTCGGCACCATTATATATAAAAGTACCTTTCTCTGTCATTATAGGGAAATCTCCCATAAATACTTCTTGTTCTTTTACTTCTCCTGTTTCCTTATTAATCAGTCTGACATTAACTCGTAATGGACGATTATAAGTGACATCTCGTTCTCTTGATTCATCTACTGAGTATTTTGGCTCGTCAAAGAAATAGTCTAAAAACTCCAACTTTAAATTGCCAGTGAAATCTTGAATAGGAGAAATGCGATCAAATGCTTCTCTTAATCCTCTCTCCTCAAACCATCTATAAGATGCTCTCTGGATTTCAATCAAATCTGGCATTTTTAAAACTTCTTCATTTCTAGCAAATGTCTCTCTTTTACGGCGACCATAATTAACCGTTCGGGTTTGCATAAAATCTTCACCCCTGCGTTCAATTTTTCGTTAAAAGCAAAAAAGAGGGATAACCCCTCATGCATTTTGCATGTTTAAGCAGCTACCGCAACAACATATATTGACATAATTCTAAATTTTTTCCAAGAAATCAACAATATTAGTCGGTTTTACGCACCTCAAATATGCAACTAACTTCAATTTTAACAAAATCGTAGCAATAAACAATGATAACAAATATACTCATCATTGTCAATCGCAATTTAAGAAAAAAAGCACCGAATCGGTGCTTTTATATTTTCTACTTAAGTACTACTGTTGCTCCAGCTTCTTCTAATTCAGCTTTAAGTGCTTCAGCCTCTTCTTTGCTAATAGCTTCTTTAATTGTAGAAGGAGCTTCATCTACTACCTTCTTAGCGTCTACAAGTCCTAAACCAGTTGCAGATCTAACAACTTTGATTACGCCAATTTTCTTAGCACCATAGTTTTCTAATACTACATCAAACTCTGTTTGCTCTTCTTCTTCTTCAGCTGCTGCTGCACCAGGTGCTGCCATAGCAACTGGAGCTGCTGCAGATACTCCAAATACTTCTTCCATTTCTTTTACTAACTCAGATAACTCCATCACTGTCATTTCTTTGATGGCTTCAATAATTTGTTCTTTATTCATTATTAGTACCTCCTATAATTTTAATTGTTTTCTTTTTCTTCTTTTATTGCATTTAATGCATAAAGTAGTTTAGTTATAATACTATTGTTTGCTCTAACAAAACTTGTTATTGGAGCTTGCATTGTTCTTAATACCATTGATAACATTACATCTTTTGGTGGTAAATTGGCCAAGTCAACAACCTGGTCAAAGTCAATAAATTTGCCTTCTAAAACACCAGCTTTTATCTTTGGCAATTTTAAATCGTGTTCTTTACTAAATTCACTCAAAATCTTTGCTGCTGTAACTGCATCATCATAACTAAAGGCTATTGCTGTTGGTCCTTGTAATGCTTCTTTAAAATCACCAAGGTCCATGTCTTCTGTAGCAATTTTAACGAAAGTGTTTTTTAATACTTTATACTCGACACCTGCTTCACGCAATTGTTTACGTAAATCTGTCATATCTGCAACATTAATCCCACGATAATCAGTAACAATCGCTGCTTTAGCATTATTAAATTTTTCTTTAATTTCTGCTACTTGCCTTTCTTTTTCTTGTCTGATTTTGCTCATCTTTCCACCTCCTTAGGGTAACTAAAAAAACCTCTGCACTAAAGAGCACAGAGGTAGATTAATATCTATAATTAAAAATTATAAAACATTACTCTCTAGCCTTGGCAGGAAATTAAGCCTAAGCACCTGCTGTCTTCAGCACGAAGAATTTTACTATATAAATTTTTTAATGTCAACTATTTTTGTGGAGCAACTGTTTTTGGTGATACTTTGATACCAGGACCCATAGTATTTGAAACTGCTATAGCTCTAAAATAAGCACCTTTAGCTGCTGCTGGTCTAGCTCTTAATAATGCATCCATTAAAGCATTGTAATTTCTCAATAAATCTTCAACACTAAAAGAAGCTTTTCCAATTGGGGCATGAACAATACCATTTCTCTCTACCCTATACTCAATTTTACCAGCTTTAAAATCTTTTACTGAATTTTCTATATCAGTAGTAACTGTTCCTGCTTTTGGATTAGGCATTAAACCTCTTGGGCCTAGAATCCTACCTAATCTACCAACAACTCTCATCATATCTGGTGTTGCTAGCACTATATCAAAATCCATCCAGCCATCGTTAATTTTTTTTGCAGTCTCTTCATCACCAATAATATCAGCACCTGCCGCTTTAGCAGCTTCTGCGTCATCACCTTGAGCAAAAACTACCATTTTGATAGTTTTACCTAAACCAGCTGGTAATGTAACTGCACCTCTTACTTGTTGGTCAGCTTGCCTTGGATTAACTCCAAGGTTAACAGCTATTTCTACTGTCTCATCAAAACTTGCACTAGCAGTTTTTTTAATTAATTCAAAAGCGTCTTGTGGAGAATATAGATTCTCCCTATCAATTAGTTCTTTAGCTTGTAAATATCTTTTACTTTTCTTTGCCATAATATACCTCCTAGTGGTACAAACGAGCTTCCTCTCCCACAAAATAAAACTTATTTAAATATTTTTTAGTCTTCTACAACAATACCCATGCTACGAGCAGTTCCTGCAATCATACTCATTGCAGTTTCAATACTACCAGCATTTAAATCAACCATTTTCATTTCTGCAATTTCTTTAACTTGATCCTTAGTTACTTTTGCAACCTTAGTTCTATTAGGTTCTCCAGATCCAGATTCAATACCTGCTGCTTTCTTTAGTAAGATTGAAGCTGGAGGAGTTTTTGTAATAAAAGAGAAACTTCTATCTTGGAAAACAGTTATAACAACAGGGATGATTAGCCCTTCGTCTTTCTGAGTTCTTGAGTTAAACTCTTTACAAAATTGCATAATATTAACACCTGCTTGTCCTAAAGCTGGCCCAACTGGTGGTGCCGGATTAGCCCTTCCAGCAGGAATTTGCAATTTAACTACATTTATTACTTTTTTTGCCATCTTACTACACCTCCTACCATTTATTTAACATTAATTCATTTTTTCTACTTGGTTATAGTCCAATTCAACTGGTGTTTCACGACCAAACATAGAAACCCTTACTTTTAATCTTTTCTTTGAATGAGAAATTTCTTCTACGGTACCACTGAAGTTATTAAAAGGTCCATCAACAACTTGCACAACTTCCCCTATCTCATAAGCAACTCGTGCAACTTCTTCAGTTTCTTCTTCTTGCCCTTTAGGCTCTCCAAGCATTCTTTTAACTTCTTCCTCGTTCAAAGGAACGGGTCTTGATCCAGGCCCTACAAATCCTGTTACACCAGGTGTATTTCTTACAACGTACCAAGATTGGTCAGTAACGACCATTTCTACTAAAACATAACCAGGAAATATTTTACGATCATACGTACGGCTTTTACCACCTTTTACCTCAGTTACTTCTTCAGTAGGAACTTCTACTCTAAATATTTCATCGGATACTTCCATAGACTCAATACGCTTTTCCATATTGGTCTTAACTTTGTTCTCATACCCTGAGTAAGTATGAATAACATACCATCTTCTATCAGCCATTATATAACCGCTCCCCTGTTTTTATATAAATATCTGTAACAGTTGAGAAAAAAGAGAGTCAACTAAAACCATCGCTAATGCAAATGCAATTACTGTAGCTAATACCACGCCAGTTGCCTTTGTTAGTTCTTCTCTATTTGGCCATTTTACCTTTTTCATTTCTGCTTTTACTTCTTTAAAAAACTTTAATTTTGACTTTTTTTTGGCTGCCATTATTACACATCCCTAATCTTAATTATAAACTATTTTGTTTCGCGATGCAGTGTGTGCTCTTGACAGAATTTGCAATATTTCTTTAATTCTAAACGCTTATTATTTGTACGGCGGTTTTTACTAGTTCTATAATTTCTTTGCTTGCATTTTGTGCATTCCAAAGTTATACCTATACGCATTTAGGGCACCTCCATCCAGATTTATTATATATTTATTCCCTATTATTCACAAGGCTACCCAACTAAATTATCATATAATAATTTCTATGTCAATAAATGATGTGTCCTTGCGTAAAAAAAAGCCGGACAAGCCGGCTTATAGTTCTAATTTCTAATACCAGTAACAATACCTGCACCAACAGTACGTCCGCCTTCACGA
>CAZCFQ010000146.1:0-4743 GCA_964497955.1 uncultured Clostridiaceae bacterium | reverse complement strand
ACTTGTTCTAATATAACTGATTTATCACAATCTGCGACACTTGATGATAATTCTACGCCACGATTAATAGGACCTGGGTGCATAATTATACTATTTTCATTTATTTCTGATAAATGAGTATCATTTAATCCGAAAAACTTACTATATTCTGATAAAGAAGGTATATATCCACTCAATTGTCTTTCTTTTTGGATTCTTAATGGCATAATTGCATCAAAATCTAAAACATCTTCAACTTTATTTGTCACCTTTACTCCAAGTTTTGATATTTCTTCAGGGAGAAATGTAGGGGGACCCACAAGTGTGACTAAAGCTCCTAGATTCTTAAGTATATAGATATTACTTCTAGCGACTCTACTGTGTCTAATATCACCTATTATCGCAATATTTTTGTTTTTTAAGGAATTAAAATTTTCTAATAGAGTATAAGCATCGAGTAGTGCTTGTGTGGGGTGTGCGTGCATTCCGTCACCAGCATTTATAACTGGTTTATTAATGTTTTTAGATAGGAAAAGAGCAGAACCTGATTGTTTATGTCTTAAAACAAAGATGTCAACTCCTAATGAAATAAGATTGTTTGCAGTATCTATTAGAGATTCGCCTTTGACTACAGAACTAGTATTAGGAGAAAAATCTAATATTTTAAGGTCTAACTTTTGAGCTGCTTGATAAAAAGAACCTTTGGTTCTTGTACTTGGTTCATAAAAAAGGAACCCTATAGTTTTATTTTTAAAATTTGGGTCAAGGTTGCAGTTTTTATTATTTTTGTAGTGGCTAGCCAATTTAAAAATTCCTTCAAGTTGAGAAGTCGTTAAATCTTCAGTATCCAAAAGGTTACTTAAAAGTATATTTGGATTCATCTAAATCATTCCTTCCAATAAAAAAACCTTCCTATGGCCGGTAGGAAGGTTAGTTTCATTAAATGAAATTAATTAATAAATCCCTTACCGGCCTCTCTGGACCGTTTTAAAGGTGTTTTTTTATATATTGATTTTATGTAAGATTAGCAAATGCAAGTAAGTTTGTCAATGTGATAATTAACATTATTACTTAATTTATATTATTTTAATGATAGCATAGAGGTTTTTTTAGTTTTAACTAGAAATATAGTAAAGTAATAAAGGAAAGATAGGAGATGAAGTGATGGCAAACTTAGCTGATCATTTAAACAAGAATAAGTTAGATGAAATGATTAATACAATTAAAAAGTTAGTTGAATTTGAAAGTCCTTCAGATGAAAAAGAAGCAATTGACAAGTTGATAAGTTTTTTGAACAAGTTATGCACATCAAAAGGGTTTAAAACTACAGTTTTTGAGAATAAAGATCGAGGTAACCATTTGTTAGTTGAACATCTAGTTGGTAAAAGTGAAAAAAACTTGTTGATGCTTTGCCATATAGATACAGTATGGCCACTGGGTACTTTAGATGAAATTCCATTTAGTAACAATGATGGTATATTAAAAGGGCCAGGAGTATTCGATATGAAAACTGGAGCGACCCAAGCTATTTATGCGTTAGAAGAAGCAGTTAATAGAGGTAGTTTAAAGAAAAAAAATGTCAGGATTCTATTTAATAGTGATGAAGAAATCGGTTCACATACGTCTAGAAAAATTATTGAAGATTTAGCTAGAAAGAGTGACTGCGTTTTAGTTTTAGAACCATCTGTACCACCACAAGGTTCTTTGAAAACTTTTAGAAAAGGTGTAGGAAAATTTACACTAGAAATATTAGGTAAAGCATCACACGCAGGAAGTGCGCCAGATAAAGGAATCAGTGCAGTAACCGAATTAGCTCAACAGATACTTGATTTGAATAGTCTTGCAAACAGAGATTTAGGAACTACTGTAAATGTAGGGACAGTTCACGGTGGATCCAAAACAAATGTAGTTGCTGCAAAAGCAAGTGCAACAATTGATGTAAGAGTTGAAACAATGAAAGAAGCAAAAAGAATAACTGATGATATATTAACTAGAAAATCTTTTGTTAAAGGTACTATAGTTAAAGCAGAGGGAGGAATAAATAGACCTCCAATGTTAAGAACAGAAAAAACTATTGAAATGTTTAAACTAGCTAAAAGTATAGCAAGTGATTTAGGATTTGAGTTAAGTGAAGCTTCTACCGGTGGAGGTAGTGATGGTAATTTTACAGCTGCTTTAGGAGTTCCTACAATTGATGGATTAGGCGCGGTAGGTAATGGTGCTCATGCGATAAGTGAACATACTATAGTGGAACATATCCCTAAAAGAACGGCTTTATTAGTTAGATTACTAGAAGAACTTTAAGGAGTGATATTAATGGAAGAACAAAGAAAAATATTGGGAGATTTGTACTTATCAAGAAATGGAGCAGATTTTGTAGAAGAATTAGTTGAGAAATTTGGTTCAAGATTTGGAGGTAGTGAACAAGAAAGATTAGCTGCTGACTATATTAAAAGTAAGATGGAGTCATATGGAATAAAAAATGTAGTAAAAGAGAAGTTTACTTGTAATGGATGGGTTCGTAAGGGGACTAGATTAACTATAACAGACCCTATAGTTAAAGAGGTAGATTGCATAGCTTTACCTTTTTGCCCTAAAGGCGAAGTAGAAGCAGAATTAGTGTACTTGGGAGATGGAGATCCTCAGGCTTATGAAGACAATCGTGATAAATTAAAAGGTGCAATTGCAATGGTTAATACTGCTACACCTAAGTTTTATCATAGAAGCATGCATCGAGGAGAAAAGTTAGGTAGGGCTATTGAAGCTGGAGCTATTGGGTTTATTTGGATGAGGGGAGAGCCAGGAGGGTTACCAGAAACTGGATCAGCTCGTTTTAATAAAGAATGTGAGATACCTGCCATTTCGGTATCTTATGAGACAGGTCATTATATCTTAAGACATGGAAGAAATAATACTGTTAAAATGAGAATTGTTAGCGAAAACATTGTTCAAGATACGCATTCCTATAATGTAGTTGGTGAGATTAAAGGTATAGAGAAACCTGAAGAGATTATCTTGATTGGCGGACATTATGATGGGCATGATATTAATGAATCAGCAAATGATAATGGTGCAGGAACTGCTGTAGTAATGGAAGCAGCCAGAGCTTTAGCTTTTTTTGAAGGTAAATTAAAGAGAACTGTTCGTTTTGTTGCTTTTGCAGAAGAAGAAACAGGTTTGATTGGCTCAGAGAACTATGTTAAAGATCATTTGGATGAAAACTTTGTTTTTATGTTAAACTTAGATGGAGCTGGTAGAGGGTTTAATGGTAAGTTTTCTTTGCAAGGATGGTCAGAAAATATCAAGTTTTTCAAACAAATTTTTAAAGATATGTATGAACCAAATATTGCTATAGGTGATAAGATTAGTCTTTATTCTGATATGTATTATTTTGCTGCAAATGGTTTTCCAGCAGCTTCTTATTCTTCATCAGCGCCTTCTTCATCAGGAGCACCAAGAGGCTATGGACATACATTTTGGGATAGTTTAGATAAATTAAATCCAAAAGCAATTCAAATGGATGCATCAATGGTTGCAAGATTAATTTACATTTTATCTCAGAAAGAGTCGCTACCGATGAAAAGGAAAACACAAACTGAGTTTAGACAAAAACTAGAAAAGATGGGTTACTTAGAAGTTTTAAGATATGAATCTAGAGAGATTCCTGGAGAGTAAATGAATGGCTCGCATAATATGCGGGCCTTTGTTTAGTTATAGGTTATTTTTTGATATAATAAAAAGATGATAGTCATATGAGGCTAATATTTTCAACATATTAATCAAATACAGAGAACTTTTTTGAGATATAAAAATATAGTATAATGACAATATTAATTAAAGAGGGTGTTTTCTTGGAAAATAGATCAATAGAACAAAAATGGGAAAAAAGATCAATTATAGCACCAAGCTTTTTACCACTTAAATATAAAGTCCTATTAAACAGAGGTGTAGCAAGTGATGAAATTAATGATTTTATCTCATTTGACAAACTAAAATTTCATGACCCTTTTTTATTTAAAGATATGAAAAAAGCAGTTAATATAATAAAAACATCGATGAACAACAATGAAAATATTCTAATATATGGAGATTATGATGTAGATGGAGTAACTTCTAGTGCAATTCTATATCATTTATTTAAATCACTTTCATATAATAATGTAAATGTTTTTATTCCAGATAGAGTAGAAAATGGCTACGGATTAAATAAAGAGGTACTAAAAGAGTTAGTAAGGTCAAATGATCTTTTTATTACAGTTGATTGTGGAATAACTGCAGAGAATGAAGTGGACTTCATAAAAGAAGAGGGGAAAAAGATTATTATCACAGACCATCATCAAATGGGCGCTAATTTGCCTGTAGCTGATGCAATTATTAATCCACATTTAGAGAATGATTATCCTACTGAATTTTTATGTGGTGCTGGAGTCTCTTTGAAATTAGCTCAAGGAATTGTAAAAACACTTAATCATCAAATTAAGTGGGATACCCTTTTGGCACTGGCATCTATTGGAACAATAGCTGATATAGTGCCTTTGCAAAAAGAAAATAGACTAATAGTAAAGCTAGGTCTTGAAAAAATAAATCAAGGAATTAATAATTACGGCATAGAGCAATTAATTAAAGTTAGTGGACTTAAAAAAGGTGACATCGGCACAGGCAACATAGCTTTCGGATTGGCCCCAAGAATAAATGCCACTGGAAGATTGGGTAGTGCATTAGATGCTTTTAAACTTTTAACTACTAACAATCTAGAAGGGGCTT
>CAZCFQ010000145.1:2545-4765 GCA_964497955.1 uncultured Clostridiaceae bacterium | reverse complement strand
AGTTGCCAAACTATATGATAGATACAAAGATAGTTTTGTTAATAAAATTTTGACAGAAGATGAAAAGACAATTTTCAATAAGAAAACAGATAAGGTAAAATACTTAGCAAGCAGATGGGCAGCTAAAGAAGCTGTGGGCAAAGCTTTGGGATGTGGTTTAAGTTGTGGTATTAAAAATATTGAAATACTAAATAGAAGTAACGGCCAGCCTTATGTAAAATTGTACAATAAAGCAAGTGATAAGTTGTTAGCTAACGGATCTTCGATTGTTGAGATTTCTATTAGCCATGAAAAGCATTATTCGATAGCATTTGTAATAACTTTGTAAAAGTTAAGGAAATGAATTTTTAATATAATTTTATAGTGATATAATAATAAAGATGATTTAAGAAATAGATGGAGGAAAGATAATGAAACCAATAATAGGCATTACTACATATCATGATTGGAAAGAAGAAAAGATGCGCCAAAATGATACATATATAAGAGCTATAGAAAAAAGTGGCGGTGTTCCAATTATGTTACCTGTAACTGATAGAGAAGAGGTTATTGAACGTTTTTTAGAAATAATTGACGGGTTAGTGATTTCTGGAGGACCTGATATAGGGGCAAATTTCTTCAACGAAGAACCTCATAAAGATGTAGGTGCGATATCTCCACTTATGGATGAGTTCGAATTATCAATAACTAGAAAAGCTATTAAGCTAAATAAACCTGTTTTTGGAATTTGCAGGGGATTGCAACTACTGAATGTAGCAATGGGTGGAACCTTATATCAAGATATATATAGTCAGTATGAAACTAATATTCAACATAGACAAAACGCTCCTAGACCATTCACAGCTCACAGTATAGAGATTAAAAAAGGCAGTTTATTATATAACCTTTATGGCGAAAAGTTAAGAGTCAATACTTTTCATCATCAAGCGCTGAAGGAAGTAGCAACTGGATTGAAAGTTGTGGCATATGCGCCTGACGGAATTATTGAGGCAGTTGAAGGAACTGGGGATAGCTTTCTAGTAGGTGTACAGTGGCATCCAGAAGGAATGTGGGATAGTAAATATAATTATGATGAACTATTTAATGAGTTTATTACAGCTTGTTTAGACTAACAAGCTAAAGAGGAGAGGTTTTTATATGCAATTTTTTGATAAGTATGTCGAAATAGATGAAAAACGACGAGATGAAATGATAGAATTCTTAGTTGATAAAGTAGAACAAACAGGAATGTTTGCACCAATTCTCTTTCTACTTGAAACAGGAACTCCTTTAAGTTTTGTTTTTAGTCAACTTATGTACGGTGGCGCTCCTTTTGCAGATATGTTAGTTAAAGAAGGGCAGCATACTTTAGAGGATTATGCTCAAATTTTTGAAGACAGAAAGAACCTTTATCTATTAATTGAAGCGATAGAGGAAAGAAGAGATAATGTTTTAATCGAGAAAGAAAAAGAAAAGCTTAGAAAAAAAAGGCTAAAAGAGAGAGAAAAGAAAGAAAAAGAGAAAAACGGTGAAAGTAAAGGGATATTTAGTTGGTTAAAATTCCCAAAGAAAAAATAAATGCAATTAAATGAAAAATATCGCGCTGTTTTGCGATTTTTTTCGTTTTTTTTACAAAGAATATATTTTCATTCACTTGTTAAATATGTTTTCTTTGTGCTATAATTTGAAAGGTGCATAAATGGCGAAGGAGGAGAGTCAATTGTCTATTGATCCAAAAAAAGTAAACACAATTTTAGCTACGGATTGTGGCAGTACAACAACTAAAGCTATTTTAATTGAAAAATTAGATGGTGAGTACCGTCTATCAAAACGTGGCGAGGCACCTACAACAGTAGAGGCTCCATTTGAGGATGTAACTATGGGTGTTAGAAACGCTATTACAGAAATCTCGGAGCTGAAGAATCAAGGAGTTGAAGATACTTCGACTCATGTAAATTATCTTGATGAAGGTGGGGTTATTACAACTAGTCGTTACCCTAACCGCGAAGATACAAGCGGTGTAGATTTGTATGTTTCAACCAGTTCTGCTGGTGGAGGACTACAAATGATGGTAGCCGGTGTTGTTAAGACTATGACAGCAGAATCTGCTGAGCGTGCTGCGCTTGGTGCAGGTGCTATTGTTATGGACGTAATAGCTCAAAATGACGGTAGAGAAGACTATGTTAAAATTCAGAGAATTAGAGAGTTAAGACCAGATATGATTTTATTATCTGGGGGTAT
>CAZCFQ010000145.1:0-2445 GCA_964497955.1 uncultured Clostridiaceae bacterium | reverse complement strand
ATTGTTGGTGTAGATATTGGTGGAGCAACTACAGATATATTCTCAGTTTTTGAAGAAACTTTTAATAGAACTGTAAGTGCTAACTTAGGTATGAGTTACAGTATTTGTAATGTATTAAATGAAACCGGAATAGATAACATTTTACGTTGGGTTCCACTTCATATCGAAGTGTTTGAATTACGTAATAGAATTAGAAATAAAATGATCCGACCAACAACTATTCCACAATCACTAGAAGATTTAGTAGTTGAACAAGCTATAGCACGCGAAGCTTTAAGATTAGCTTTTGCTCACCATAAGACATTAGCTGTAGGTCTTAAAGGTGTTCAGCAGATTCGTGACGTATCAGAAACTTTTGCACAAACATTATCAGGTCAGACATTAGTTGACATGATGGATTTAGATATGATTATCGGGTCTGGTGGAGTATTATCACATGCTCCAAGACGTGTACAAGCTGTTATGATGATATTAGATGCATTCCAACCAGAGGGTGTTACAAAGCTTACTGTAGATAGTATCTTTATGATGCCACAGTTGGGAGTTCTTTCAGAAGTACACCCAGAAGCTGCAACACATGTATTTGACCGTGACTGTTTGGTTAGATTAGGTACATCAGTAGCTCCTGTACAAACTGCAAATTCAAAAGTTAAAGAAGGCGATCCTTGTGTAACTGTACACATGACTAGAGAAGATGGATCTACTGATTCAGTTGAAGTCCCATTTGGTTCAATCGCAAGAATGGACTTAGAAGTAGGTCACAAAGCTACACTAGAGATTAACCCTCAAAGACATTTTGATGTTGGAGAAGGTCATGGACATAAGATGACTGCAGAAGTTGAAGGAGGACTTGCTGGTGTTGTTGTAGATGCACGTGGAAGAAATCCAATGTATTTACCTGAAGACCAAGCAGCTCGAGTAGATAAGCTTATGGAGTGGATCGAATCAATGGATGAATATCCAGTAGATACACTCAAATCTTATCAAGAATAAGTGTGGAGAGGAGAGAATAATAAATGGGTAGTGCATATACACCGGGTTTGAAAGTAACCCGTTCAACAGTCGTTAAAAAAGAAAGAAGATTACCTTTACTTGGTGATGTTTTAGTAGAAAAAGGTCAAAGAGTAGAAGCTCATGACTTAGTTGCTAAAACTATGTTACCAGGTGAACCTACAACAATAAATGTTGCTCAAAGATTTAACTACGATGTAAGTATGCGTGAAGAGATTCAACGATTAAAAGAACTTATGGTTGTTAAAGAAGGCGACAAAGTAGAAGAAGGCGATTTGATCGCTGAAAAACCAGGATTCTTAGGTTTAAGTTTCCTTGCAACAAAAGTAACTTCTCCTGTAACAGGTGTAATTGATACTTTATCTGAAATTACAGGACAGTTAATTATTAGAAAACCACCACTTCCAATCCAGGTTGAAGCTTATATCCCAGGAGAAGTTGTTGAAGTTATTCCTGAAGAGGGTGTAATCATTGAAACAAAAGCTGCTCTAGTTCAGGGTATCTTTGGAGTTGGCGGAGAGCGTTTCGGAGAGATTAAAGTTGTTGCTAGTTCTCCAGCAGATGTATTAAAAGCCGAACACCTTGACAGTTCTTGCAAAGACAAGATTGTTGTTGGTGGCTCTTTAGTTACACTAGATGCTTTGAATAAAGCAGGAGAAGTTGGAGCTACTGGCATAGTAGCAGGTGGTATCATTGATACAGACCTAATCGATTATCTAGGTTATGATATCGGTGTAGCTATTACTGGTACAGAAGATATTCCAATTACTTTAGTTTTAACTGAAGGTTTTGGTGAAATTAGAATGGCTGATAAAACATTTGAGATGTTAAATCAGTTAGAAGGTCAAATGGCTTCTATTAATGGTGCGACTCAGATTCGTGCTGGTGTAATGAGACCAGAGATCGTTGTAGAAAATCAAGGTGAAGAGTTTGCTAATGTAAGTGATGATGGTTTAATTGATGCTACAGGTATGGAAGACGGTACACTAATAAGAATTATTCGTGCACCATATTTCGGCAAGATAGCTGAAGTAGTAGAATTACCACCAGAGCTACAGCAAGTTGAATCTGAAACAATGGTCCGTGTATTGTTTGCAAAATTAAAAGAAAACGGAGAAGTTGTAAGGGTTCCACGTGCAAACGTTGAGCTAATTGAAGAATAATAATAAAAAAATAAGGTTTAGGATTTTTCCTAAACCTTTTTTTGATTTTAAACTATTTTATTTTGCTTTATTTTAAGTTCTGATAAAATTATTCCTAGTAATATTAAGAAAGCTCCAATTGTATATCTAGTAGTTAGTACTTCTCCAACTAATATAAATGCAAAAATATATGAAAACACTGGTTCGGATGCAAATATTAAAGCAGTATGAGTTGGGGTAGTATACTTTTGGAATTTATTCTGAAACAAAAATGCAATTGAAGTTGCTGGTA
>CAZCFQ010000144.1:0-4849 GCA_964497955.1 uncultured Clostridiaceae bacterium | reverse complement strand
AGTATAATATAAAAAAAATAATGGTATATGGATTTGATAATTGTTTAAATATCCTTATTTTTTAAGAAAAATACGAAGAAAATATAATAAATATCAAAAAAAAGTAAAATATCTGTTGTTTATTCGAAGCATTTGATTTATACTATCTTACATAACAACGAATAAGTAAAAATAACTACATTTAAGAAAATTTAATTACAAATAAGCAAATCTTAAATGTATTTAAGCAAAATAATTGATTAAAATAATACACTAAAATGATGAAAGGAGATAAGAATGTTTGATAATTTTGAACTAAAGATGGACTTTTTGAATAAAAGTTTGAAAGGATTAAGTAAGCGTAATGACCTAATAGCTAGCAATATTGCTAACATTGAAACTCCTGGATATAAAGCAAAAGATTTAGATTTTGAAAAAGTAATGAATAGGCATCTTACAACAAATGAAAATGGATCTATGACGGTACAATCAACTGATTCAAAGTTTAGCCAGTTTTCTATAATCGATAAAATGGGGTTATCAGAAGACATAACAGGTAATAACGTTGATATTGATAAAGAAATGGTTTCTTTAACTGAGAATAAAATGAAATATGATTTAGTAGTAGAAGCTGTAAAATCTAATTTGAAACTATATAATATTATAGTTGATTCAGCAAGGAGATGATTAAATGAGTTTTATTAAAGCTTTGGGAGTTAGTGCTACAGGACTATATGCCCAAAAGAAAAAGATAGAGATTGTATCGGAAAATATAGCAAATTCGGAGTCAATTGTAACAGAGAACGGTCAGCCTTATAGAAGAAAAGTAGCTATTTTTGGAGAAAAGAAAGAGTATAGAGACTTTAGTTCCACTCTTAATAACTTTAGTACGCCAGTTGAAAGTTCAGGAGTTAATGTAACTAATGTAATAGAAGATAATAAACCACCTAAAATTGTTTACGATCCAGATCATCCGCTAGCAACTGAAGATGGATATATTACAATGCCTAATATTGATACAACTGAAGAAATGCTTGATTTAATGAAAGCATCAAGAGCGTATGAAGCTAATACTACAGTATTAAATGCGACAAAATCTATGTTTGCTAAGTCACTAGAAATAGTAAGATAGGAGGATTAAGTAATGAGTATAGAAGCAATTAGTTCAATTGCTCCAAATAGTTCAACCCAGAGTATTTTGAATCAAAGCAATATTAATAAAAGTAATAGTAAAAGCTTTTCAAATATGTTAGATAATGCAATTGATGAAATAAAAGTTGATATGGAAAAAGCAGATACTTCACTTAACAAAGCTATAGTTGGAGACAGTGAAGAATATTTAGATTATTTAATCCAAACAGAAATGAATGCAATGAATTTGCAACTAACTTTAGAAATGAGAAATAAAGTTGTCGATGCATATAATGAAATTATGAGGATGCAATTATAAATATAAACATAGTTTAGATAGGAAGATATAAATGCCTGATTCAATTCAAAAACTTACTCAAAATTTAAAATCCAAATGGATGTCTTTAGAAAGTAAAGTCCAAAGAAGAGTAGTTTTATTATCAATTCTTGGGCTTATTGCTATAGGCATTACTACTACTATTTTAACTACAACAGAGTATGTCGTATTATATACAGGCTTAGATATTGAAGAAAGTGCTGAAGTATTAGCTATTTTAGAAGAACTTAATATTAAAGCAAAGACAGAAGATAATAATACAATTTTAATAGAAGAAGGAGAAGAAGAACGTGCAAGAATGCAACTTTCTATTCAAGGATATCCAAAGTCAGGTTTAAACTATGACCTATATTTAAACAGTATTTCAATGACATCATCAACACAAGACAAAAATATCGTATTAGTATATCAACTTCAAGATAGACTCCGTAGTACTATCAAACTTCTCCAAGGAGTTTCTGATGCAATAGTTACAATTAGTATAGATACTGGCGAGACATTTCAGTTTAGCAATGAAAATAAACCAGTAAGTGCTAATGTTGTACTAGATTTAGAAGGAAACTTCAGACCCTCAAAAGAACAAGTTAGTGCAATTGAAAAGCTTATGCTTACAAGTGTATCAGGATTAAGAACCGAAAATCTTGCCATTATTGACTCGAATCTAAATGATTTATTACCAGCAAGCAACGAAGGTTCTTTTAGTGCATTAACAAACAGCCAACAAGAATTTAAAAATCAAATAGAAACTGAATTAGAAAATAAAATACTTTATTTATTTGAACCTGTATATGGATCAGATAATTTTAAAGTGGCTGTTACTACGGATCTAAACTTTAATCAAGTAGAGACTGAAAGTATAGAGTATTTTCCTGTGATTGATGATAGAGGTATAGAAGTTTTAGTTGAAGAGCTATCTGAAATATATGAAGACACCACAACTAATGTAGAAGCAGGTAGTGATAGTTTAAATGAGAGAGTTCAAAATGTTGTTAATTATAGAGTAAATGAAATGAGAGAGTCAGTAGATCAAGCAGAAGGTACTATTGAAGATATATCAGTTTCTATATTAATTAATAATCCAGAGCTTGAAATTGCTCAACTGGAAGAAATAAGAAGAGTTGCAGCGACAGCTATTGGAGTTGAATTAGTAGATGTTAATGCATCAGTTATGGATTTTACAGCACATGAACAGCGAGAGCAAGAAATAGCAGAAGCAATGGCTTTAGCAAATGTTGATGATGGTGGTTTACCTATTTCTGAAAGAGCCTTAGTTGGTATAGTAGCTTCAGTTTTAGCGTTTGCATTTGCTATGATTGTATTTATATCACTTAGAAAAGCAAGAAAAGAAAAAGCAACTCGACAACAGGTCGTAACCCAAACAATAGCACCAACTCAAAGACCAGATAGTAGAGAAGAATTAACTGAAAGAGTATTAACTGAAGCTTTACAAAAGCAAAGATCAGCAGAAATGGATCAAAAAACAAAAGAAGAACAAGTTATGCGTAAAGAAATTCAAAAGATTGTAGACAATAATCCTAAAAATGCTGCAGATATAATATCTATGTGGTTAGAAAATAATGAGAATAGAAATCCTTTTACAGAGGAAGTTAGAGATGAGTAGCTTAGATTTAACTAATGCAGAAAAGGTTGCTATATTAATTATTTCACTTGAAAAGAAATATTCTGTTGAAATATTAAAAAATTTAAGTGAAAAAGACCTTCAAAAGGTGGCATTTCATATTGCTGAAAGTAGATCTGTTCCTCAATCAGTAAGAGCAGAGGTTCTTGAAGAATTTTATCAGATGTGTTTATCTGAAGGGTATATTGGTGGATCTGGTGGATTAGATTATGCCAAAGAAGTTTTAACAGAAGCATTAGGTACTCAAAGAAGTATGGAGATCCTTGGAAAGTTAAGTGCATTAAGAAGATCTAAACCTTTTGGATTTTTAAGAAATGTAGAAAGCAGTGAAATTGCTTACTTTTTAAAATCTGAAAGAAATCAAACAGTAGCTTTAATCTTATCATTTATGGATACAGAGCAAAGTTCTCATATATTATCAACATTTGACGAACGAAGACAAGCTGATATTATAACGAGAGTTGCAAAAATGAGCAAAATTTCACCGGAAATTGTAAAGCAAGTTGAAGCAGAAGTTAAAAAAAGAATAGATAATATACTTGGCCCAAGCGATGCTACTGATATTGTAGGCTTAAATATTGCAGCAGATCTATTATCTTCAATGGATAGAGTAGCAAAAGTAAAAGTATTAGACGATATTGAATATGAAAATGAAGATTTAGCAGAAGAATTAAGAAAGAGAATGTTCTTGTTTGAGGATATTATGACTTTAGATAGAAGATACGCACAAACAGTATTAACTAGAGTAGAGAATTCTGATATTGCAATGGCTCTTAAGTCAACTGGGGAAGAAGTAAAAGACTTCGTATTTGCAAATGTATCAGAACGTGCTAGAGAAATGATTGAACAAGAAATGGATATGCTTGGTAGAGTAAGATTAAGTGAAGTTCTTGAAGCACAACAACGAATTGTTTCAGTAGTGCTTGAAATGGAAAGAAATCAAGAGTTGGTTATAACTAAGGATGGAGATGATGAATTAGTAGAATAACCAGTTTTGATATATAAATAAGGAGGTGATCAAATGAGATGGAAATATTAAATGTTGTTAAAAGTAATGATAATAATCAACTACAACTATTTAGCAAAGGAGCTGATAAAGGAAAATTTGAAAACATTTTAGAAGCTTTAGTTAAAAATGAAGCAAAAGGTGAAAATGTAAAGAAAGTAAATATTAAAGAAATTATATTAAACTTAACAGAGAGTATGGATGAATCAAAAGTTAATAATAAAACCAAAACATTACTTGAGACTTTTACAAAAAATGCATTAAGTTTAGAAGAAAATTTGGTAGATTTTAACGAGTTATTAGACAAAGATAAAGAACTGACTGACGAACAAATAAACAATTTATTTAACATGTTAAGCTTTACTAACAATGAAAACGTAAATGTAAGTAAAGAACAAATAATAAAGATTGTAAAATCAGTTGATAGTATCAAACTCATTAGTAATCCTAGTGATGTGAAGCTTAATTCTACTGATATCTTTATAAGTAGTAATGATACTAAAGTTGACAATAGATTAACTTTTGTTAATGAAAAGAATAATGATAATTATATTAAATCACTTAATAGAGCTAATATAGAAAACATTAATCTTGTAAAAAGTGGTGAAAGTGTAGTTCTAGATAGAAAAGAGTTAAATCTAGATAACTCTAAAGAGTTAGAAGCAATAAAGAAATTAGAAACTGAAAACAAGGTTAAAAGTGATTCAAGCTTTGATAATTTAAATTCATTAGCCAATGATCAATTAAGTAATGATAA
>CAZCFQ010000143.1:3517-5008 GCA_964497955.1 uncultured Clostridiaceae bacterium | reverse complement strand
AGTAGGCATAAAAAGAAATAATATCGTAAGGAAAGAAAGGAGGCCACAAGGTGAGTCGTTCTACCAAAAAAGGGCCCTTTGTTGATGCAAAACTATTAAGACGCATTGAAGAACTCAATGAAAAGAACGAGAAAAAGGTACTAAAGACATGGTCTCGTGCTTCTACAATTTTCCCACAAATGGTGGGTCATACAATTGCAGTTCACGATGGTCATAAACATGTACCCGTATATATTACAGAAGATATGGTCGGACATAAATTGGGAGAGTTTGCTCCAACACGATTGTTCAGAGGCCATGGAGAGAAAAGTAGTCGCACAACAAGTGTGACAGTGTAATGTAATTTCAGGGAGGTATGAGCAACATGGAAGCAAAAGCAATAGCGCGCTATGTGCGAGTTAGCCCACGAAAGGCTCGTCAAGTCATAAATGAAGTTCGTGGCAAGGATGTTGCAGAGGCCCTGGCCATACTGCGTTTTACGAGACGTAAAGCCGCCGATGTAATCATTAAAGTGATAAACTCAGCCGCAGCAAATGCAGAGCACAATCATGAAATGGACATTGATTCATTGTACATAGCAGAAGCATATGTAGATGGCGGTCCAGTATTAAAGAGGTTTCGTGCACGAGCTCAAGGGCGTGCCTATCCGATATTGAAGAGGACCAGCCACATTACTGTGGTAGTCAAAGAGCGTTAATAAGGAGGGGCAGATACGTTGGGTCAGAAAGCTAATCCTACTGGATTAAGAGTAGGAGTAATAAAAGATTGGGAATCTAAATGGTATGCAGACAGCAACTATGCAGATTTCCTTATAGAAGACAATGAAATAAGAAACTATGTGAAAAAAGAACTATTCGACGCTGGAATCTCAAAAATTGAGATTGTTAGAAGAACAGCAAATATTATCAGAATATCAATAATGACAGCAAAACCAGGTATGGTTATCGGCAGAAATGGTGCCGGTGTAGATCAATTACGTGCTGAATTAGCTAAAATGACAGGTAAGCAAGTATTCATAAATGTAGTTGAAGTTAGCAAGCCTGAAATAGATGCTACTTTAGTTGCTGAAAACATTGCAGGTCAGCTTGAGAGAAGAATTGCTTATAGAAGAGCTATGCGTCAAGTAATGACAAGAGCTATGAGAGCAAGAGCTGAAGGAATAAAAGTAATGGTATCAGGACGACTAAACGGTGCTGAGATCGCTCGAGTAGAATGGGACAGAATGGGACGCATTCCGTTGCAGACGCTCAGAGCTGAAATTGATTTTGGAGTAGCTACCGCCTATACCACATATGGCCAAATCGGCATTAAAGTGTGGATATATAAAGGCGAAGTTCTACCAGAAAAATAAACCATATCTGCGGAAAAGGAGGACGCCAAAATGTTAATGCCAAAACGCGTCAAATACCGCCGACATCATCGCGGCCGCATGAAAGGCAAAGCAAAAGGCGGATCTAGTGTTTCACAAGGTGAATACGGACTGCAAGCTTT
>CAZCFQ010000143.1:0-3417 GCA_964497955.1 uncultured Clostridiaceae bacterium | reverse complement strand
TAGAAGATTTAAAAGAAGAGCTGTTCAACTTGCGTTTCCGCTCAGCAGTTGGTCAGTTAGAAAACCCAATGCGCATTCGCACTGTTCGCAAGACGATTGCTCGTGTAATGACGATCATGCGTGAGCGTGAACTGGGTATTAACCAGTAGTTGAAGGGAGGACAACCCGATAATGGAACGCAATACACGTAAAGTACGACAGGGTCTTGTCGTAAGCGACAAAATGGACAAAACAATAGTTGTTTTAGTTGAGAGAATGACAAGTCACCCATTGTATAAGAAACGTATTAAAAGAAGTAAGAAATATCATGCACATGATTCAGAGAATGTATGTCGTGAAGGCGACATTGTTGAAATAATGGAAACCCGTCCACTGAGTAAAACAAAGCGGTGGCGTGTAACTAAGATAGTTAAAAAAGCAGAGTAGGATGAAGGGAGGAACACGCTGTGATACAAAGCGAAAGCAGACTGCGTGTTGCAGATAACTCTGGAGCTAAAGAGGTATTGTGCATCCGAGTGCTTGGAGGAACTAGGCGTCGTTATGCCAATATTGGTGACGTTATCATCGCCACAGTTAAAGAAGCAACACCTGGTGGAGTAGTTAAGAAGGGTGAAGTTGTTGAGGCAGTGATAGTAAGATCTAGGTATGGTGTGAGACGTAAGGATGGAACTTATATCAGATTTGATGACAACGCAGTTGTTATTCTTGATGATTCTAGTAATCCTCGCGGGACTCGTATTTTTGGCCCAGTAGCCAGAGAGATAAGAGAAAACAATTTTATGAAAATTGTTTCACTCGCACCGGAAGTATTTTAGCTGCTAGGAGGGATAGCGATGAAAAAGAATAAACTACATGTTAAAAAAGATGACAAGGTCAAGATTTTAGCAGGAAAAGATAGAGGAAAAACTGGAGTTGTTTTGAAAGCAAACCCAGAGGAAAACCGAGTCATAGTTGAAGGCGTTAATATGATTAAGAAACATCAACGTCCTCAAGGTATGAATCAACAGGGAGGCATAATTGAAATGGAAGCGCCAATTCATGCTTCTAATGTGATGTTAATATGCCCTTCTTGTAATGAAGCTAGTCGGACCGGTAAGAAAGTCCTCGAAGATGGCACAAAGGTGCGCTACTGTAAAAAATGCAATCAAGTGATTGACAAGTAGTTCAAACAGAAAGGAGGATTTTCGTGTCTAGGCTAAAAGATTTTTATAAAGAAGAAGTTATGCCAGCAATGATTGAAAAATTTAGCTATTCAAATCCGATGATGGTTCCAAAAATTGAAAAGATCATCGTCAATATGGGTGTGGGTAGAGCTGTAGAAAATAGTAAAGCAATTGACGCAGCAGTTACAGATTTAGCTAAGATAACTGGTCAAATGCCAGTTGTAACACGTGCTAGAAAATCAGTATCTAATTTCAAATTGCGTGCTGGTATGCCAATAGGTTGTAAGGTGACATTGCGAGGAACTCGCATGTACGATTTTTTAGATAAATTAGTAACAATAAACTTGCCTCGTGTAAGAGACTTTCAAGGTGTTTCACCAGAAGCTTTTGATGGACGCGGCAATTATTCATTAGGTGTAAAAGAACAATTAATTTTCCCAGAAATCAGGTATGACCAAGTAGAAAATGTACAAGGTATGAGTATAACAATTGTAACTACAGCAGAAACAGATGAGGAAGCAAGAGAATTGTTAGCTTTAATTGGTATGCCGTTTTCAAAGGTAAGGAGGTAGATCCATGGCAAAGAAATCTTTGATCGCTAAACAAAAGCGTGAGCAAAAGTATTCAACAAGAGAATATAATCGTTGTAGAATTTGCGGTCGACCTCGTGGATATATGAGAAAATTCGGTGTTTGCCGAATATGCTTCCGCAAACTGGCTCATGCTGGTCAAATACCAGGCGTGAAAAAAGCCAGTTGGTAAAAAGTTAGGATAAGGAGGCTGTTGATATGACAATGACTGATCCTATCTCTGATATGCTAACTCGCATTCGCAATGCGGCCTCGGCTTTGCATAGCAGTGTTGATGTGCCTGCTTCTAACATGAAAAAAGCAATTGCTGATATTTTGTTAGATGAAGGATATATTAGAAATTATGAGATTATAAAGGATAATAAACAGGGATTAATACGTATAATGTTAAAATATGGCCCTAATAGAAGCCAAGTAATTCATGGAATTAAAAGAATCTCAAAGCCTGGATTAAGAGTCTATGCTAAGAAAAATGAAATTCCAAGAGTGCTTAATGGTTTAGGGATAGCAATGATTTCAACATCTCAAGGATTAATGACAGATAAGAAAGCACGCGAAGATAGTCTTGGCGGCGAAGTTGTCTGTTATGTTTGGTAGGAGGTGCTGATATGTCACGTATTGGAAAGAAACCAGTAGAAATTCCTGAAGGTGTAGAAGTTAATGTAGATGAAAACAAGGTCAGTGTTAAAGGGCCTAAAGGACAACTTGAACAAATCTTTGATCAAGGTATGGATATCAGTTTAGATGATAACCAAATCATTGTTCAAAGACCTGATGATCAAGTAAAAAACAGATCATTACACGGTTTAGTACGTAGTTTAATTAATAATATGGTTGAAGGTGTAACAAAGGGCTATTCTAAGTCATTAGAGCTTCGTGGTGTTGGATATCGAGCTTCAATGAAAGGTAGTACTTTAGTAATAGCGGTTGGGTATTCTCATCCGGTAGAAATTACACCACCTGAAGGAATAAATGTAGAAGTTCCTTCAAACACAGAGATCAATATTAGTGGAATAGACAAACAAAAAGTCGGCCAATTTGCTGCACACATTCGTTCAATAAGAGAACCTGAACCATATAAGGGTAAAGGTATTAGATATAAAGGCGAATATGTAAGACAAAAAGTGGGCAAAACTGGTTAAGACCGTGGTGCGGAAAGGAGTATTTAATAATGCTAAATAAAGCAGACAGAAATAAACTTCGTAAGAAACGCCATTATCGTATTCGCAATCACGTATTCGGTAGTTATGAACGTCCACGGTTAAATGTGTACCGCTCTAATAAACATATTTATGCCCAAATAATCAATGATTATGAAGGTAAAACTTTGATGTCGGTATCAACATTAACCCCAGAAGTTGCTAACGCGGTTGATAATGGTAGTAATAAAGATGCAGCCCGTATGGTTGGCAAATTGATTGGCGAAAGAGCAGTGGCTAATGGAATTACTAAGGTAGTATTCGATAGAGGCGGCTATAAATATCATGGACGTGTTGCCGCACTAGCAAGTGCAGCTCGTGAAGCCGGTCTAGAGTTTTAACAGCGGGAGGATATGAGATGGATAAGCGTAAAAGAAGAAACGCAGAACAAAAAAGTAATTTAAGTGAAAAAGTAATAGAAATTAAGCCCGTCTCAAAAACTGTAAAAGGCGGAAGAATCCGTAG
>CAZCFQ010000142.1:3966-5149 GCA_964497955.1 uncultured Clostridiaceae bacterium | reverse complement strand
AAAGATTTCTTTCCTAGATTGCGCACTTTTAACATATCTTCTTCTGTGCGATCTATTAACTCTTCAACTGTATTTATTCCCGCTCTTTTTAAGCAATTAAAAGATCTTACTGATAAATCTAAATCTTCAATTACCATTTCAAGAACTTTGTCTTTTTCTTCTTCTTCTTGTTCTACTAAGACTTCAGTCTTTTTAGCTGTGTCAGACATATTAATAAATAACTCTAAATGGTCACTCATAATTCTAGCGCCTAGTCCTAAAGCCTCTTCAGGTTCTAGCCTACCATCTGTCCAGATATTAATAGTCAACCTCTGTTTATTAATGTCTTGACCAACCCTTGCATCATCAACATGATAACTTACTCTGCTTACTGGAGAGAAAATCGAATCGATAGGAATCACACCAATTGGTTGATTCTCCATCTTATTTTGCTCTGCAGTTACATACCCTCTACCAGTTTCTACATCCGCTTCTAAATGTAAATATCCTGATTTTTCTAGAGTAGCAATATGTAAGTCAGGGTTTAATATTGTAACATCACTATCTGCTGTAAAATCCCCAGCTGTTACATCACCAGGTCCATCAACATCAATAGTAAGTTTAACAATACCTTGGTCTTCAGGATTATGCACTTTTATTTTAAAGTTTTTCAAATTTAACACAATCTCTGTGACATCTTCTACTACGCCTTCAATGGTTGAAAACTCATGTAAAACCCCATCAATTTTAATTCTAGTTATTGCGGCACCGGGAAGTGAAGAAAGTAAAATTCTTCTCAAAGCATTCCCCAACGTGGTTCCATATCCACGTTCTAATGGCTCAATAACATAAGAAGCAAAATATTCTTGTTCACTATCATCTTTTTTTATAATTGAAGGTTTTGTCATTTCTATCATTGCATGCCCTCCTGTTTACACATTATGTGTTGCCACCAAATCTGAGGGTACATCAATTAGCGTGAATAACGCTCAACTATGAGATGCTCTTCAACTGGTATCTCTATCTCAGATCTTTCTGGAACTCGCACAACATTAAATTTCATATCTGTTTTGTCAACATTTAACCATTCTGGTACCATGCGATCTGCCAAAGCTTCTGAAATTTCTTTAAACAACACTGAGCTTTTACTCTTATGTCTTAAAGCTACTTCGTCTCCCTCATGTAAACGATATGATGGTATATC
>CAZCFQ010000142.1:0-3866 GCA_964497955.1 uncultured Clostridiaceae bacterium | reverse complement strand
GGTGGGCGACATCCATTGTGTGGTATTGGAGTAACGTCTGCAATTGAATTTACTTCCAAACCTGCAGCTTGAAGTGATCTAATTGCAGCTTCTCTTCCTGGTCCTGGTCCTTTAACTTTCACATCTACATCACGCATTCCATGTTCCATAGCTGCTTTTGCAGCTACTTCTGCAGCAATACCTGCTGCAAACGGAGTAGATTTACGTGATCCTTTAAATCCTTGTGCACCAGAACTTGACCATGATATAGCGTTTCCTGCTTTATCAGTAATGGTCACTAGAGTATTATTAAAAGTTGAAACCACGTGTGCAACACCTGATTCTACGTTCTTTCTTTCACGGCGCTTTCGTCGACTGCTTCCACGACCTCTTTTTGCCATCTACTCTTCCCTCCTACTTCTTACGCCTGATGCCAACAGTTCTCTTACGTCCTTTGCGAGTTCTCGCATTTGTCTTTGTACGCTGACCCCTAACAGGTAAGCCACGACGATGACGCAAGCCTCTATAGCAACCAATTTCCATTAATCGCTTAATATTCTGTGTTACTTCTCGGCGTAAATCACCTTCAACCATAATATTGTTATCTATGTACTCACGAAGTTTACTTACTTCGTCATCTGTTAAATCTCTTACTCGAGTTGAAGGATCAATATTTGTATTTTCTAAAATTTCTTCTGCTCGTGATCTGCCGATGCCATAAATATATGTTAAACCAATTACAACACGTTTTTCACGAGGCAGGTCAACACCTGATATACGAGCCATCCTTACACCTCCATTTTAACCCTGTCGCTGTTTATGCTTAGGGTTTTCACATATAACCATTACCCGACCCTTACGACGGATAATTTTGCATTTTTCGCACATTTTCTTTACTGATGGTCTTACTTTCACCGACAGCACCTCCTAATAGCTGCTACTTATATCGATAAGTTATTCGACCTTGAGTCAAATCATATGGCGATAATTCTAATTTTACTCTATCGCCAGTCAATATTCTAATATAGTTCATTCTTATTTTTCCTGATATAGTTGCCAAAACCATGTGTCCATTATCTAACTTAACTCTAAATCGAGCATTAGGTAATGCCTCTATTACTTTCCCTTCTGCTTCAATAGCTTTTTTACCAGCCAAAAATGATGCCTCCTTTAAATTCAGAAAACGGTTTTTCTATCGTTTTGTTAATATTTCTGTCCCATGTTCATAAATTCCAATACTATGTTCAAAATGAGCACACAAACTTCCATCTACAGAAACTACTGTCCATCCATCTTCTAATTGCTTTACTTGATATCCTCCAATTACAACCATTGGTTCTATTGCTAGAGCCATTCCAGGCTTAAGTTTTATTCCTCTTCCTGGAGGTCCATAATTTAATATTTGAGGATCTTCATGCATTTGTTGACCTATACCGTGACCCGTATAGTCCCTTACTACTGAAAGCCCATTTTTTTCAACATGACTTTGTATAGCAAAAGAAATATCAGATAAACGCGCTCCAGATTTTGCAGCCGCTACACCTTTGTTTAGCGCTTCTTCTGTTACTCTCATCAACTTTTTAGCTTCTTCACTCACGTTACCAACGGCAAATGTTTTTGCAGCATCCCCATGATAACCTTTGAGTTCAGCGCCTATATCGACACTGATTATGTCTCCATCTTTCAACTTAATTGAATAAGATGGAATACCATGTACAAGTTCATCATTAATTGAAGTACATATAGCTGCTGGGAAACCATTATATCCTTTAAAGGATGGCCTGGCACCTACTTCTTCCATGTATTTTTCTACTATATCATTAAGTTCTCCAGTAGAAATACCAGGACGAACGTTTTGTTCAACTAATGATAAAGAGTTAGCAACTATTTTGCCAGCATCTTTCATTAGATCAAGTTCTCGTGCAGACTTTATTGTTAACACGAGATATTCGCCTCCAAGATCTCTTTGATATCATCAAATACATCTGATAGTTCTTGTTCACCATCAACTTCTACTAATAATTCTCTTTTATCATAGAAGTCGATTAATGGTTCTGTTTGCTTTTTATAAACTTCTAATCTATTACGAACAGTTTCTTCTTTATCGTCTTCTCTTTGTACAACTTCATGTTGGCACAAATCACAAACGCCCTGTTCTTTTGGTGGGTTGTTATCTACATGATAAATAGCCCCACAATTTACACAAGTTCTTCTACCTGTTAATCTTCTTATTACAGTTTCATCACTTGTATCTATACTAAGGACAACATCGATTTCTTGTCCTTTCTTATCTAAAATACCTGACAAAGCTTCTGCTTGATTGATAGTCCTTGGATAGCCATCTAATACATACCCATCTTCACAGTCTTGTTGACTTATTCTTTCTTCTACAAGACCATTTACAACACTATCTGGTACAAGCTCACCTTTGTCCATATATTCTTTAGCTTTCAATCCCATTGGTGTTTCGTTTTTCAATGCACTTCTAAACATATCTCCTGTAGAAATATGTGGGATAGAATACTCTTTAGCTATAATTTTTGCCTGCGACCCTTTACCTGCTCCAGGAGGGCCCATCATAATTATTCTCATCTAAAACACCTCTTATTGTAAGAATCCGCCATAATGTCTCATCATTAATTGATTCTCAATCTGTTTAACAGTATCAAGAGCTACACCAACCATGATAATTAAACTTGTTCCAGCAATACCTAATTGAATATTTAATACATTATTCAAAATTATTGGAATAACTACTAACAAACATAAGAAAGTAGCACCTACAAAAGTCAATCTCCAAAGAACTTTAGAAATATAGTCTGTTGTTGGTTTTCCTGGTCTTATACCTGGAACGAAGCCACCTTGACTCTTTAAGTTATCAGATACATCTCTAGGGTTAAACTGTACAGTTGTATAAAAGAAAGTAAATCCAAATATAAACAACAAATAAAATACAGTATGTAACCATGAACCCATCTGTAAAGCTTCTCCAATTTTTTGCAATGTTTCAGACGAACTAAATGCAGCTAATGTAGCTGGAAACATCAGTATTGAAGATGCAAAGATTACTGGTATTACACCAGCTTGGTTAATTCTCATAGGAATATGAGTGCTTTGTCCTCCATATACTTTTCTACCGACTACTCTTCTAGAATATTGGACCGGTATTCGTCTTTGTCCCTCTTGAATCATAACAATTGCTGCAATCATAATAACTGCACCACCTGCTACCAAAACAAGTGTTACAATACTTTGTTCGCCAATACTTACCGATCTTGCTAAATTATATGCTGATATTGGTAGTCTTGAAATAATACCACCAAAGATAATTAATGAAATACCATTACCTATTCCATTTTCTGTTATGCGCTCACCCAACCACATCAATAAAGCTGTACCTGCGGTTAAAGTTAAAGCTATTAACAAATATGAACCCATTGTAGGGTTAAGTAAGTAATTCCTTATTCCTAGTGTTATTGCAAATGCTTGGACAAAGGCCAGAATAACAGTAGCATATCTTGTGTACTGCATCTGCTTCTTTCTACCCTCTTGACCATTTTTCATCATTTCTTCCCATGAAGGGATTATTACTGTTAACAATTGCATAACAATGGTCGCAGTAATATAAGGTGATACTGACATTGCAAAAATAGTAAAGTTCGACAATGCACCACCAGATACTAAATCAAAAAACCCTAGCAAATTACCTTCTGCAAATAACTGTTTTAAAGCTTCGTTATTAATTCCTGGAACTGGCACATGTGCACCTAGTCTAAAAACAAATAACATTGCTAGGGTAAATAACATTTTCTTTCTTAAGTCAGGAATCTTCCAAGCATTGCGAAGTGTCTTTAACACCTAGACCACCTCTACTTTGCCACCAGCAG
>CAZCFQ010000141.1:0-5159 GCA_964497955.1 uncultured Clostridiaceae bacterium | reverse complement strand
TATTCCAATAAGATTTAAAAATACAAATCTTTTTAAAGGAGTAAGTGCTACTACTGCCATTAAAAACAAAGAAAATAGCGTAGCAGTTAAAGCTACCTTTTTAACAAGGTTAAACTTTATTTTATCATTTAAGTGGGCTACACATACCCTTCTCAAAGTTGTAGCAGGAGAATATAGCATTGTAGCTATTGATTTTGCAACAGCATAACTAGCAATTGCAATAGCTGCGTCTTTTGTCCTTGCTAATGCTGAATTGATTACAGTGTGAGTGGTCATCATAATCATAGTAGAAAATACTATTGGAACAAAAAAAGCTATTATTTCCGAATAAGTAATAATTTTATCTTCTTTTTTAGACATATTAATTAATCAAACCTTTCTGCTTACTGGATACAAAAAATTTGTAAAACAAGCTTGCTGAAATTATATAAAATACTAAAGCTATCATAAATATTGATTCATAACCAAATCCTACAATTATATATCCTGCCAAAAACATCCCTATCGCTCTAGCTCCTTGACTAAAGGCATTTAAAACTCCACTAGCACTAGCTCTTGTCTCTCTACTAATACTTTCCATTAGAAAAGAATTCTTAAGTGGATTAGACATTTGTTGAAGTGTATTTCTTGCCATATAAGCAAGCGCTACCATCCAAATTGATGGAACAAAAGCCATTATAACAAATAATGGAAATGATAAAATTCTAGTAAATATTATTGATCTTTCCATGCCCATTTTACTAGCTAAAGTTGGTGCGTAAACTAAGCCAAAAATAACTACAATATTTGCTAAAGAAAAAATAATACCTGTTAAATCTGGCCCTGCATTAAATTTTCTCAAAAAATATGTATTCATAAATGGCAAAAACATACCAGCTCCAAAACTAATAGAAGCATTTACAGCCGTGAATTTTTTTACAAAGTCCATATCTTTTTTAGGCAAGTTTTTGATTGTTTTGATGATAGATTCTTTTTTCCTTTTCTTAAGCATATTTTCATCTGTAGATGGCTTAATTTTAGATAATTGAAAAAATCCAAATAAAGCTATCAATAAAGATATTGTGAAAATAATTCTATATATACCTATAGTCGTCTGGTCAGGTAAGAAAAAGAGAATTATTATTGGTAAAAAACCCCCTAATGAATTGCCTAATACTGTTGATATCCGCATAAATATATCTCGCATTGAATATGCATGAATCCTATTTTTAGCTGTTGTATTTTCATAAATAAATGGATTTACTGTAGCATTATACAACGTTAAGAAAACTCCATCAAGCAGATGAGAAGTATAAAGAATTGGGATGAAAATAAAAAATGCTCTAGTTAAGTATGTAATTTTAGATATACTTACTCCAATTAATAAGCTGCTTTTTCTTCCTATACGATCAGAAAAAACACCTGCTAATATTGCAAAAATAGCCATCATCATTGATGATACGCCCATTAAAGAACCATATAAATCTTCTTTGTATCCTATCTCAATTAAATATCTAGGGAAATACAATACATAAACTGCTATGGATAACCTATTACATAAATCAAAAAGTAAAAAAGCACGTACATTATCATTAAATAGTTTCCATTGCATTTTATATTCATTTATAATATTCATAAGCTATCCTCCATAACTTAATCTATTATACTAATTATTTTAAATAAGTAAATGAAATATCAAAAAAAAATTTAGATAACCGTAATAAAAGGAGATAAAAATGATAAACAAAGAATTAAAGCTTACTTGTCCAAACTGCCAAAAAGTCTATGATTTATCAAATCCACGTTGGAGATGTGCATGTGGAAACTATTTACTTTTAAAAGGAGACATCACTTTCTCTATTGATTCTATACAAAGAGAAACCCCTAGTTTTTATAGATATAGAAAAGCTTTACCTTTTCTAAAAGAGGAAGTAAGTATTGGTGAAGCTTTAACTCCTTTGACTAATGTAAAGTTAAACGATAGAAATTGTGAGCTAAAACTTGACTATCTATTACCAACTGGTTCTTATAAAGACCGTGGAGTTTCTGTTATGATTAGTATGCTAAAACAGTGGAATGTTAATAAAATTGTCGAAGACTCTTCAGGGAATGCGGGAAGTGCTGTAGCAGCTTATTCTTCCAAAGCAAACATTATATGTGATGTCTATATCCCTGACTATACCTCACTTGGAAAAGCAGCTCAAATAGAACTTTATGGAGCTAATCTAATTAAAGTCAAAGGCTCCAGAGAAGATACAGCTGATGCTGCTTTTAATGCTGGATTAAAAAGTTTCTATGCAAGTCATAACTGGAGTCCTTTTTTCGAACATGGTGTAAAAACATTCATTTATGAAATATGGGAGCAAAGAAAGTTCTCTTTACCAGACTACATTATAGTCCCTTGTGGTAATGGAAGTTTAGTAACATCAGCATATATAGCTTCTAAAGAATTATATGATAATAAATTAATTAATAAGATTCCTAAAATAGTTGCAGTTCAATCAGAAAACTGTGCTCCTTTAGCAAAAGCTTTTGCAAGAAATCTTAAAGAACCTGTAGAAATTAAAAAAACCTCAACTCTAGCTGAAGGCATTAGTAGTGCAACTCCACTAAAAGGATCAGAAATCCTTAAAGCTGTTAAGAGATCTAGAGGGTTATTTGTAACAGTTAGTGACAAAGAAATCTGGAGCTCACTTGAGTTATTAGCTAAACTTGGTATATTTATAGAACCCACAAGTGCAGCAGCAACTGCAGCATATACAAAGCTAGTAAAGAATAACTTTTTTGAAAAAGATGAATCTATAGTAATTCAATTAACTGGTCATGGATTGAAAGCGGTAGACAAAGTACTGAAACTAATGAGTAAATAAGCTTAACTAATATCAGATATTTCATAAAAAAGAACCTATTTAGATAGTTATTTAAGGTATCTAAATAGGTTCTTTTTTACTTGTTATAATTTTTATGGCTAAAATATGTATAATTATAGTGTTTCAAAAAATTCAAGTATTAACTCTGAATAATTACCTTTACTTATTAAGTGATGATTTCCTAATGGATTCTTAAGGAAGTATCTTACGTCATTTTCTAGCTTTATAGTGGCTTGAGTTCGACATAAAACATCTTCATTACCAGATTTTATTAATTCTCCGTTAGAGACAAAGTACTGATCTGCGTCTTTTCCTAATTTAAAAACTGTTACATCACCTTGTTTTATATACCCTCTAACACCGATTCCTAAACCAGTCTCAAAGTGAGTATCTAACTGTTTATCTTCACTCATATTCCATGGCAATGTACAATGAGCAAATAATACTGTGTTATTCTTAACATTAATCCTTGATGGATTTGACATAAATATAGGTTGGTCAGTCAATCTACTCATTATAAGCATTGAAATTGCAGCAGGAATATCCCCTTCACATCCTGAAATAATATTTTCTGAATTTAAATATGATAAAGCAAGACACCCAGTACCACATCCTTTGTTTACTAGGTCAAAACATCTCAAAGTTAATGCTGTCAATCCATATTTATTGATTAATACTTTCAAAGCTTTATAAATCCTATTAGCTTCTGAAACTTTTTCCTGATCATAATCTTTAACAATATCCTCATCATCATAGGGAGTTGATGAACTAAGATACTCAAACTCTTCCCAAACTTTGTAAAATTCATCCAATGATATGTCAATCAACTCTATTCCAAATATCTCATTAATCCTATCATAATCTACATTTGAAGCAATTAGCCAATCAGATGGCGCCCCAATAACACCTAACTTATCAGTTTTGAGTTTATTTTTCGCATCTAATACTTTTGCAAAGATAAAAATTCTTTTTGCAATGCTTTGTGGATCCCCATGTAATATTTCAACATCATAGTCTAATCCAGTTAAGTAAGAGTGAATTTCCAAAGCTGCGGGTAACGAATTGTGCATAGATGTAGTTAATAAAAGAGTAATATCTTGAGGTTCATACATTTCCTTAAATATATTCTCTGTACCACCAGACTTAATATAATATATTGTTAAGTCAGCCTCTTCTTCATCTACCAGTTTAATGCCCATATCAGTTAGATAACCTTTTAGGGATTCATTAAAATCATGCGTTGTTTGATCAATTCTATTATCATCATGGAAACTTGACACTATGGATTTTAAAAAAACCTTCATTTATATCCCTCCAAATTCAATTATCAAAATTAAGTAATCATCAGTCACATTTTTGTCAAAATTTTCAATCTTAGTAGAAATACATCGTAAAACATTAAAGTCTTTTTTATTAAAGCACTCTTTTAGCAAACTATCTAAAGAGCCCTCAATGATGTTAAGTAGTCCATCAGTATATAATACTAATAGATCACCCTTATTAAGCTTATATGTTGATTTCTCAAATTCAATTTTATCACAGTTTACACCTAGCATTACAGTATGTTTTTCAATTTTTTCCAATTTCTTCTCTTTATTTCTGAATAAATATGGAGGTTCGTGACCAGCATTACATATTTCTAATTCCATTTTATCAATATCTATCTGAATTAAACAGGTGGTTGCATAATAAGTATGATCTGTAATGTTTTCGCTACAACATATTTTATTCAGCTTTTTTACAACTTGACTAACCGAAGTATTTTTATAATTAATCAAAGCTTTTATATTAGTTACAAGTTCTGTCATTATTAATCCTGCTGCTAAGCCTTTTCCCACTACATCTCCTATTACAATAACATAATTATTTTCTTTTCCTAACTCAAAAACATTACAAAAATCTCCACCAACCTGCCAGAAAGGTTCATATTTAAGATATATTTGTGCATTTCTTATACTATCTTTACTAGGCAATAAATTTCTTTGTACATTTTTTGCAATTTCTAATTGCTTTTCAAAAGTATCTCTCCCAATCAAATAATTATTATTTAAGACAATATTAATTTGATTGCCTAAATACTTATTTGCAAAAAAAGTCATTAATAAGAAGTTAAGTAATATAGCAATAGATGAGTTGATAAACCATTCTGTGTTATAGATATTTAAGTAAAATGGTAATAATAATGATAGTGCAATAAATAACTTGTCCACTAATTTAATTTTAGAAATTAAATTAATCTTGTAATAGAGGTAACATAATAAAAAACTAGCTAGTAAAACATAGACTTTAAGAAAGTTCAAGTTTACAAGA
>CAZCFQ010000140.1:0-5239 GCA_964497955.1 uncultured Clostridiaceae bacterium | reverse complement strand
ACTGATATGAATTGTATTAGATTAAAATTTAATAAAGACAATAAAAGTTAGTAGATATGCTATATTACATCCTAATTATGTGTCAATTAAAATGCAGCATATTCAAGAGAACTAATACATATATACAAACAGTTCAGATTAAAAAGATTTTTGAATAGTTATAAGTGTATTGATTTGTGAAGTTTTAGTCAATATTTTCAGTACAAAACTTGGTTTTATTCCTTATTCATTACATTGCTTAGAAAGTTGTATGTTAGATATCCTAAGAATCTATTTATTGGATTAACTTTACATTTAAAGTAATATGGTTTATCATACCAGCCTCTTTCATTCCAATAAGCTTCATCTAAACCAACTAAATATTTGGACAAGACTTTCTGTGTGTTAAAATTTAAAATACTTTTTAAGGTTGGTGTATATTCGCTTTTTTTGCGATTAATATTATCTATAAACATAGCACATTCTTTTTTTGTAACAGGAAGATCAATTGTTCTTATAGTCCTACCAATTCTACCACTATTATAAGCACCCCATTGAGTAGCAATACTCTGTAAATAGTTTAAGGTTTTCTTTAATCCGGATCCTTTAGTAGTAGTAATAGCTAAAAGAGGCTTACCAAATAGTTCGGGTCTATGATACCAAACACAAGTTCTGTCAACAAAAGTTTTAAGTTTTCCTGAAATTGATTGTAAATAAACAGGTGAGGACAGAATTATGCCATCACTTTGGCTTAACTTTTTCATAATGAAAGCCACATCATCATTGAAAACACACGTATTATTTAGTATACACATTTCACAGCCAATACAAGCTTTAATTTGATAATCAAATAAATGTAAAATTTCTACTTCAATATTTGAATCATTTAGTATGTCTTTAACTTGAGAAATAATACTGTAGGTATTTTTCTTTCTATTACTCGATGAAATTGCTAAAACTTTCATCCTAATCCTCCTAAAATGTATGATAAAGATAATATATTATTTTAATCATTCTATGATTGTATATACTTCTTCTTAATAAAACAAACTCAAACTGTAAGTATATATGGGCTGGCAACTTAATTAAGGAATGTAATCATAAAAGTAATTAGATCATATCGTTAAGATCACTAGTGATGTACTATGGCCTATTTGGAATAAGTTGTAAATCAAATGATGTAATAGCTAAAATTAAAGAAAAAGAACGAAACATAATATCAAGTTGTAAAATTTCAATCATAACTTTTGCAATTAAATATTAAAAAGCTTTAACTGATAGTTTAGAAGTTAGAAATATAGAATAGTTTATAATTCCTCTCAACATTAAAATATGCTTTTAGGTAGGACAAGATTTCTCATAACTTCATATGTTCTACATACAAATATTCTTTGAAATTCAATGAAATTGCTAAATATTTAGATTTACTATTTATTTCATCATGCCTATATAGATTAATCTTATTGTGATTTATTCCCCACTTACACAATTTTGAGACTAATGCTTTTGCTATACCTTTCTTTCGATACTGAGGGTGAACAATCACTCCAATATCTGCTAGAGTCTCTCCCCAGAACCAGTAACTAGTAACACCTACTAGTTTATTTTTATGAAAACAACCAAATACAACAGGATCTTCAAGACTTACTTGTCCTTCTTCTAAATCATTTTTTGAACACTCGCTCATAAATTCTTCAAACTCTTTTTTATATCCATTATCTATTTTTAAAACTTTATATTTCAGTTCTAAAACTGATTCCTTATAGTTATCTGGATCTAAAAATAGAAAAACTGTTTTACTTTCCACTCTATGGCCACTTAAATGTAGTAAATCTTTTAGCTGAGTTATAGAAACTCTTTTATCATTTTTAAAAATATTTACTTTTTGACAAGCAATATCATATAAAGATGGTGCCGTGATAATTACAGAACTAGATTGTGTTTGATATATTCTAATTTCTTTTTTCTCTGCGTATTTCTCATTCGAAAACACTTGGATATTATTAGAGCTTATTGGAGCACCTATGAGAGTAATTATTTCTTTTTCTATTTTCTTATCAAATTCATTCTTCTTAAGCATTATCTGTCCTTTCAAAATCCTTCAGAGATGTTTTGGGTAACTTGTCTAAGATTTAAGGATGTTTTGTTTTGTATAAATCAAGCAAAACAAACTTAACTAGGAAAACTATTTATTTTTTACATTTAATATTAGGTTTAATGAATCCATAGTAAAATTATAAAAGAGCAGCATCTTAAAAAGCAGCCTGTTTTATTGTTTTCATCTAAATTTTCATTCTATTAAAAATAAAAACAAAAATACCATTATAATTCAAATAAATATTAAATACATTAAGTAAAAAAATTATTTATAACAAATCTCATATCACACACGAGATTACCTTTTGACAAAGTTTCACTTCTTTCAAATCTATAACCAGTTTTTTCAAACAATTTGAAAGGAATTTTATTATCATAACAAGTTGAATGATAATAAATATATGGGTTGTCTAAAGTTTTAGCAACTTTATAATAAGTGCAATAAATTTATTTAACTAAAAATAATCCTTTGTAGCATGATCAATTTCACTTTTTAATCTATTTTTCTCCATAGCAGAAGCCAGTGCAGTACAAAAAGTATACAAAAGTTAGAAGAAATCATCTAACTTTTATAGGTAACAAATTACGCATCTCTTTTTTAATTTTACTATCATTGTTAGTTTTGAGCATGATAAAAGTATGTTTGTCATTATTAGTTTTAATAATTACTTTACCAGGTCTATCTCTACTAGTTCCATCAGCGTCATAATCTGTTCTACCTTTTACTACTTTTAGAGAACGAATATCATTGTAATAAACTTGGAAGTTTCGACTTGTCTCATTGAGTATGTTATTTGGATTCATTGAAAAGTAACGCTGATGGTAATTTGATGTTGCATTTGAAGCTACCCCTATTCGTTTAAAAAAACCTGCTCCATTAGCTTTAGCTGTTTCTATAGCATCTTGGGATGCTTGTTGTAATGTTTTATCATCCACATAAGCCATAATAATCCTAGTATTAGTAAAAACTAAACTATAAGTTGCAAATTTAAACAAACCATCTTTTTTACTAACCATAAAAGCCATAATTATCTTTTCACCGTTTGAAGTAGTCTCGTTTACTTGTAAACCACAATTAGTACAAAATTTTGCATTAGGTGCTAAATTCTTTCCGCAATTTGGACAATACATAATAAATCCTCCTTTTACTTAATCCTAATTATCATAACCTCAAAATTACACTTAAAATATACTTATACAAATTTTCAGATTTCTCAAACAAGCTGAGTTCCCTTGATATTTTTATGCAAACACCAAGTGAATCAATAACCTAATATAGAATTACCAAAAAAAGAAAATGATAAATAATATTAAAGCAAATTTACTTTCGTACAGTAACTCATTTTCCACTTAAAAAATTGACTAATTAAATTATATCATCTGAGATTTTAAATATATATAGAAAGAACAAATTTATTGATACTTCAAGGGAGTATTTATTTTCCAATTAGGGATTTATCTCATGTATCAGTATTGGTTTTTAAGCAAATCTTTATATTTTAATACTATTTAAATATCTAGTTATTTATGGTAAAAGAGGAAGCAAATATTAGATAAGAACAATGAAATTAAACAAAATTTTAATTTATACACAATCACAAAAAGGTAAATTCAGTTTATTGTAGAATAAATCTAAGTACCCATCTATTAAAGCAATTCGAATAGATGTATGAAATTATGGTGTCTGTTTTTATTATATAACGTCATATATATTATACTTATCAAAAATGATAAGAAAGATATTTTGTTTATTAATATTTATCAGGTCACTTAAGATGCTTTTCTTTTTGTCTATTACAATGCAGATTGCTAATGGTTAATGCTAGATTAAAACTTTTGGTATGAGTTTAATAAGAAATGAGGTAGAAATATTAAAAAAATAAGAAGATAGACATTTATACAAAAATTCAGTAATAGTTAGAAAGCTTTTTGTCGAATTATGTACAGATATTTTGTTATTAAAAGGAGGTGAGTACTTTGAAAAATCTTAGTAAGCAACTGTTTGCAATCATATTAGTAATATTATTAGTATCTATAGTTATTATATCAGTTTTAGCTAAAGACTTAGGGAAAGATAATGATCTTAAAGGTCATTGGGCAGAAGAAACTATGCAACAGTGGATCAATGAAGGGTTATTATCAGGTTTCAATGAAGGAGAATATTTGCCTGATGAAAATTTAACAAGAGCTCAATATATTTCATTTATAAATAGAGTATTTGAGTTTAGAGAGGAAAAAGCACACAACTTTACTGACATTGAACCAACTTCTTGGTATTCAAATGAGATTAAAAGAGCTGTAGCAAAAGATTATATTCGTGGATACTCAGATAAAACGATGAGACCAAATGCTTATGTTTCAAGAATTGAAGCAGCAGCAATATTAACAAGATTAGTTGATTTAGAAGAAAACTTAGAAGCAATTGAGGATTTTACTGATTATTTAGAGATTCCTAGTTGGGGTGTAAATTCTGTTTCTGCAGTTATCAATAGTGGACTTATGTCAGAATTTATAAGTGATACTTTCAATTCAAAAGAATTTATGACTAGATCAGAATCTATATCAACACTACAAAAAACAAGAGAGCTTATGGAAGAGGATGCTATAAAAGTACTAGCTATAGAAAAATCTGGAACTTACGGACCAGAAGAAGGGACCACAATATATAGTGAGGTAAACATAAATTCACCAGATGTAATCTTGAGAAATATTATAGTAGGATATGATTTAATCATATCTGAAGAAGTTTTGGATGGGGACGTTACTCTTAATAATGTTACTGTCTTAAATGGCACTTTAATTATCCGTGGTGGTGGGTCAGATAGTATTCATATTAATGGAGGACAATATAAGTCAATTAGAATAGAAAATACACCAGAGGGTGGATTAAGAGTAGTTGCCACAGATGTTTTAGATGAAGAAGGTAACTCAATTGATATTGTTATATCAGAAGAAGCTGAGGATGGAAGTGTGATTTTAGAAGGTCAATTTGATGAAGTAGTTATAGAAGCTTCTAATTTAAAAATAGAGACTAAAGAGGATGCTAAGATAAATGTTTTAAGACTTACAAAAGAAGCCAAAAGATCTGAAATAAAGATTTCAGCTGGTACAATAATTGAACTAGTAGATAATCTCACAGAAGAAAATATTATCATAAAGGGTG
>CAZCFQ010000139.1:0-5265 GCA_964497955.1 uncultured Clostridiaceae bacterium | reverse complement strand
GAATAATGCTAAATATACTATTTTATATAATTTTCAAGTTAGTAATATAGTGTTTTACCAACTATAGAGCATGTTGATACGTAATAAGTCTTCATTAATTAATAATTAATTTCAGTGTTTATCTTTTGAATATAAAAAATCTTTACTAATAGTTATTTTAATCTTATTTTTAGCTTAAAGTTAATTTTTGGAAAACACAAAAAATGTCTCTAAATTCACTGTATTTTAATAAAATTTTGAGATATAATATTGAAAAGTTATGCTTTAATTTGTTAAAAAGGGTGGTTTGATGAGTGAAAGATATTATGTTGGCATTGGTGCATCTGCAGGTGGCCTAGAAGCATTAGGAGAATTTTTTAAAAACAGCCCAAACAACACAGGTTTAACATTTATTGTGATTCAACACTTATCACCTGATTTTAAAAGTTTGATGGATGAACTATTAGCAAGACATACAAAAATGGATGTCATTGTTGCAAAAGATGGTATTGAGGCTAAACCAAATAAAGTATATTTGATACCTCCTAGAAAAAACCTTTCAATTTTTCACGGTAAATTATACCTTGAAGATCAAAAAGCAAGAAACTTTTTAAATCTTCCTATTGATGTTTTCTTAAAGTCATTAGCTTTAGATCAAGGTAAGAATTCAATTGGTATTATTCTTTCTGGAACAGGTAGTGATGGTACCTTAGGCATAAGAGCTATAAAAGAAGCAGGCGGGTTAACAATGGTACAAAACGAAGAAAGTGCCAAATTTGATGGTATGCCGAGAAGCTCTATTGCAACAGGATTAATTGATTATGTTTTACCTCCAAACAAAATGGTAAATGAGATCCTCAATTACATTAATCATCCTAAAGCTAAAGATAATCTTGAAGAAGATGATTATAAGAACAACCTAGACGACTTGACTAAAATTACAATGATGCTAAGAGGTCGTACTGGTATTGACTTTTCAAATTATAAAGAGAATACGATTGTAAGAAGGATTAATAGAAGAATTAAAGTAAATAGATTAAATGATATTAAAGAATATCTTAATTTTTTATCAGACTCAGATAAAGAAAAAGATATCCTAAAAAAAGAACTACTTATAGGTGTAACTGGCTTTTTCAGGGATAAAGAAGCTTTTGCAAGTATTAAGGAAAATGTCTTGCCAAACATTGATTTTACTAGAGATACTGTAAGAGTTTGGTCAGTAGGCTGCTCATCAGGAGAAGAGGCTTACTCTATTGCTATACTACTGAAAGAATATGCTAATGATATAGGTTCAAACACAGATGTCAAAATATTTGCTACTGACGTAGACGGCCAAGCAATCGATAAAGCAGCTAGAGGAATATACCCAGCCAGTATAGTATCTGATGTAGATCCAGAGTTAGTAGCAAAATACTTTAAGAAGCAAGAAGGTGGTTTTAAAGTCACTGATAGTATTAGAAAAATGGTAGTTTTTGCAAAACACAATATTTTAAAAGACCCACCCTTTTCAAAGCTTGACTTGCTTGTTTGTAGAAATCTATTTATCTACTTTAAGAGTGAAGTCCAACAAAAAATATTGGCTAGTTTTTATTACTCTTTGGCTCCGAATGGATTCATGTTTTTAGGTAGTAGTGAGTCTATTGGAAGCCTTAGCGATGGGTTTGAAACCTTGGATAGCAAATGGAAGATATTTAAATATAAAGAAGGTTATAAACCACCTATAAATTCTCCAATAGTATATCCTACAAATACAGATTATACCAAAAGTTATAAAGAAGTGAGCTTTAAACAATCAAAGATTGAGAAAGTCTTAATGGAAGCATTTTCTTTGGTAGCTCCCCCCTCAATTATTATAGATGATAATGATAATATTATTCACATTATCAATAATATGTCAAAGTTTATGACACTTCAACCTGGTAGGTTCTCAAATAAAATCTCTACAAATGTTAGTCGTGAACTAGCACTTTATATAAATAATTTAGTTAGGCGTTTAAAATCCACCGAAAAGAATCTTGAAATCAGTAATGTCATAAAATTTGGTAGCAATAAAGGTAGGATTAAGTTAAAGGGTAATAAGTTGGAGATTGATAATAATAATTTTTACTTAATCAGCTTTTATGAAGATAAGGATAATAAAGAAGAGTTTAATCTTAAAGAAGTAGAGATGTCAACCGAAATAAAAGATAGGGTACAACAGCTGGAAAATGAACTGCAAATTGCTCAGGAAGGACTTCAAGCAACCATAGAAGAACTTGAGACATCTAATGAAGAGTTGCAATCTTCTAATGAAGAACTAATTGCCTCTAATGAAGAACTCCAAAGTACTAATGAAGAACTCCAATCTGTAAATGAAGAGCTTTTTACTGTAAATAATGAACACCAGCAAAAAATAGAACAACTTATTAAATTAAATAACGATTTAAATAATCTAATTCGCAATACTAATGTAGGAGCTTTATACTTAGATAAAAAATTAGCTATAAGGAAAATAACTCCTTTAGTTTCTAAAGTAACTAATATTATGGAGTCAGATATTGGGAGACCTATTTTCCATATTAGTATCTTTGAAAAGTATCCTAGCTTTAGCAAAGATATCAACGATGTTTTAGAATCTTTAGTAGGTAAAGAAAAAGAGCTATGGAAAAATGATAAGTGTTATTTAATAAGAATAAAACCGTATAGGACTGAATATAACTCTGTTGAAGGCATAATAGTAACTTTCATTGATGTAACCAGACTAAAAACAGAACAGCGGAGATTACATGATGAAAAACAAAAACTTGAAATGGTTTTAGATATGGCAAAAGTAAGTATGTTTGAATATAATGACAGAACTAAGAAAATTAAGTTCAGTGAAAATATATCAAAGACTTTAGGCTTTGGTGATAATGATTTAGAAATAGAAATGAATAATTTTTGTAGTTTTATTGTAGATGAAGACTGTGATCATTTTATTAAAAGCATTCATAGATTTATTCATGATGAGAATAAGTCTTTTGATGTAAAGTTCTCAATTAAATCTAAAGACAAAAATTTAATTAGATTTCACAGCAAAGCCATTGTTAAGGAGAAAAATAAAAGAGGAGATGTTGTTAAAATAACTGGCGTTGTATTTCAAATTAATGACTAAACATGTTTGTTTGGAGGTAACATTTATGGAAAAAATAGATGAAATATTAGATAAGTTAATTAAAGATGATAAACTGGCACATAAATCTAGATCTGAAATGTTATCAACTTTAAGCATATATCATGAAGAACTTGTCTTTCAAAATGATGAGTTAAAAAGAATGAATCAAGTGTTAGAGGATTTAAGCAATGAGTATGAGAGCATTTTTAAAGATGCTCCTATTTCATATATGATTTTAGATAAAGATTTTGTTATAGAAAAAGCCAATGAGAAATCTAAAGAACTGTTTGAACGTAATCAATTACTTAATAAGAAATTTGATATTTTAATTGATCCAAATAATCAAGATGCTTTTTACTTCTTTAAAAATGAGCTTTTGAACTCTTGTAAAAAATTAAACTCTACCTTTAATATTCGTGTTGGGAATAGGCAAAAGATTGTAAAAATATATGGTAATGTTCTACAAAAGCAATCTGACAAAAAAATTAGACTTGCTTTAATTGACATGACTAAGGAATCACTTTATCTTGAAAGAATAAAGTACTTAAGCTATCATGATCAATTAACAGGTTTGAAAAATAGAAGATTTTTAGATCAAAAGCTTAAAGACTACGATAGTCTAGAGTACTATCCTTTAATGATTATAATGTGTGATGTCAATGGGTTAAAATCTGTTAATGATAAATACGGACACCAAGATGGTGATCAACTACTAATTAATGTAGCAAAAGCATTAAATAATCACTTTGAGAATTTAGGTGTAATTGCAAGGCAAAGTGGCGATGAGTTTGTCATATTGATACCTGCAGCCAAAAATATTAACATTGAAGAAAAGTTTGCTAAGATACAAAAATTTTTAACTGAAACTTCAGAAAAATTCAAAGCATCAGTAGCATTTGGATATTCTTGTAAAGAAAATCAGAAACAGAAAATATATCAAATATTTAAAGAAGCTGAAGATAATATGTATTTTAATAAGAGAAATGGTTCATTTGGTTAAAAAGTATAGATAATTAATTTTTCTTGTTACTGGTTATTAACCAGTCTTTTTTATATATATGATTAAATCTAAAAAGTTGGCTAATTAAAACTAGCCAACTTTTAATTATATTATTTTTTACAAATTACTTTTCTGATCTCTTCTTTTGTCAGTGGGTGGAAATAGCGAAATCCTTGAGCATTAAAACAAGAGTTTTTGAGTAAAAATTCTTCTTGATCTGTTGTTTCTACCCCTTCTGCAAGGACATCTAAGTTGAAACTATCTGCCAATTCTATTATAACTTTTGCAATTGTCCCTTCATCTTCGTTTGGAATTCCTTTGATAAAGGTTCTATCAATTTTAACTTGATCTACTTGAAAATGCTTTAAATATGAGAGCGAAGAATATCCTGTGCCAAAATCATCTATAGAAACCTTAACGCCTCTCTTTTGAAGCTTATTTAAAATTACTTTACATTCTTCAGCATTCTCCATTAATATTCCCTCTGTTATTTCTAGTTCTAACAAGTTGTACGGAAGACTTGTTTCTTTAATCACCTTATCAATAAGGTTTATTATATATGGATCTTTAAACTGCAATCCTGATATATTTACTGCTACTGGCAAAGAACAACCATTTTTATAAAGATCATAAGCAAAACTACAAGCCTCATATAAAACCCATTCACCAATAGGTATTATAAGATTTGATTTCTCTGCAAAAGGAATAAAATTAGCAGGTGAAATAAACTCATCTCCTACCTTCCATCTTATTAATGCTTCTAATGCAATCGTCTTTTTAACTGTTTCTTGAAATGTCTGGAGAGTTTGATGAGGTAAACCATAAATCAGGTCTACATTCACACTATCAAACCTGGCAGCTTTAATCCAATCCATGACATTAAACAACAGTTCTTCTGGCTGGACACGATTCACAGCTAATTGGACTTGGGGATTAAAATCTTGAATCCCAAAGCTAATGCGGTTAAACCCCACTTCGCGGAGAAAGAAAATATAGTCTTGATCTACGTAGGCGGGATTAATTTCAATGGAAATTTCGGCTTGTGGATCAATATTAAAGTTTTCGGTGATGTGTTTCCATAAAAATTTAACTTGATCGTGATTTAAATAATTAGGTGTACCACCACCCCAGTGAATTTGCAACACTTTTCTGT
>CAZCFQ010000138.1:0-5375 GCA_964497955.1 uncultured Clostridiaceae bacterium | reverse complement strand
AGGTGCTGCTATGGTATTAAGATTATCCAATGCAAATGATTACTTAGATGGAAATATCGCATTTATAGCTGTACAAGCTAATTTACTAGCTACGAAAGCAATTGATCTTTTTTAGATAGATCATAGATAGCTCTTAAATTCAAAGAAACTCACCCAAATTAAGTTAGAAAGAATACCTAAAAATTTGGGATGAGTTTTTTAATAGCTAGTCATTATATTTACTTTTTAACAAAGCTTTTTCTACATAAATTAGATGTGATATACAGCTGCAGTCACTTGAGCCAAATCCTTTGACAGGATAAATAGCATTGGTATATTGTTTAAATGTCTTTAAGTTTAACACGCACTCACTGAAACTAGGTGTATAATATAGTCTTGCCTCTTCAATGTATGATTGTTTTAATAGGTAATCTATATGCCAATGTAGTCTTTTTCTTTTAGATAAGTGTCTGCTAACTCTTGCTTGAAGTCCATTTCTTGCACTACCAGTATATATATAAAGACCTTTAATGAATTTAAACTCTCCTAATTTTCCTACCTTTATTAATTTATCTTCTGCTAAGTTTATAAATAACTGATATAATCCACTATCATTCATTTTCTAAACACGCTCTAATTGCTAATGCATATTCAACTCTTGTTTTTTGCAGTTCACAACTAAAGTCGACTGGTTCATAAAAATTATTATTTCGAAAATAAGCATCTGCATGACACCCACCACTACAGTAATACTTCGCAAAACAATCTTTACATTTATTTTTATTTAAAACATGAGCGTCTAAAAATTTATTAGCTATATCCTTTTTATATCCTACTTCATGTACAGAACCCATCTTAAAATCTTCAATACCTACAAATTGATGACACGGATATAAATCTCCGTTTGGCGCAACAGCCAAATAATCATATCCGGCACCACAACCCGACAATCTTTTGGCAAGACATGGTCCTTGATTTAAATCTATTTCGTAGTGAAAAAATTTAAATTTATTACCTTTTTTATGCTCTTTTATATATAACTGGGCTAACTTATTGTATTCTTTTTTTAAATATTTTAAATCTTTATACTCTAGAGCATAATCCTCCTTCGGATCTGTTACAACTGGTTCAAAAGAGATCTTATCAAAACCCAAATCTAAAATATGTTTTACATCTTCAACAAAATCTTTATTATAAGAAGTAAATGTTCCTCTAATATGATAATCTTTTATACCTTTATTTATTGCATTTTTAAAATTCTTAGTTACTTTTTCGTAACTTCCTTGTTTTCCTGCTAATGGGCGCATTTTGTTATGAACTTTTGACCTTCCATCATGACTCATTATCAATTGAATATTATTTTCTTTAAAAAAATCAATTTTTTTATCATTTAGTAATACCCCATTAGTAGTGAGGGTAAATCTTATGTTCTTATTATATTTTAGTTCTTGTTCTCTTGCATACTTAACTGTTTGCTCGACTACTTCAAAGTTTAATAAAGGCTCCCCTCCAAAAAAATCTACTTCTAAATTTCTTCTAGAAGATGAACTAGTTATCAAATAGTCTATTGCTTTGGTTGCAACTTCTAGGCTCATCAACTCTCTTTTACCAACTTTGTACTCTCCAGTTTCTGCAAAGCAATATTGACATCTCATATTACAATCATGAGCTACATGTAAACAAAGTGCCTTAACTACCGCATCTTCAAGTTTAGGCCTATAGTGGGTAACAACTTCATCTGAGAACAATAATCCTTCTTCTTTTAAATCATTAACTTCAGTAATGATTTCATTAATTAACCCTTCCTCTAAATCTAACTGTTCTATTATTTCATATAATAATAAACCTTTATCTAGTAGAGCAATAACTTTTGCTGCATCTTTATCTACTTTATGTAACACTCCACTACCAACATCAAGTACCAAATGTTGATCAAGAGCTTCAAAAACATGAACCTTCATTTATTCCACATCCTTTATATTTAAAAATGCCCCTAAAAAGGGGCAGTAATTTTTCTATTTAATACTCTCACACTCTTGATTACTAACTGTGCAAGAAGTTTTACAAGCTGACTGACATGAAGTCTTACATTCTTTGCATGGTTTAGAATAACTAACTAAGTTTGGTTTGTTGATTGGTTTGATATGTTTCATATTACATTCCTTTCTATTTCTATAAATTTATAAAAACTTGGTTTCTGGTTTAATTTTTGTTTGGAGTTGGTCTAAAACACATTTAGGGACTAAACAAGATACATCTCCACCTAATCTAAAAACTTCTTTAACCATACTTGAGCTTAAATATGAGTACTTATTTCTTGTCATAAGAAACATTGTATCTATATTTGAGTCAAGCTTTCTATTCATTAAAGCCATTTGAAACTCATACTCAAAATCAGTGATTGCTCTTAATCCTTTTACTATAATTTCTGAATCAACAGATTCAACATAATGGATTAGTAAACCTTCAAAGTGATCAGCTCTCACATTAGGCAAATCCGAAGTTGCCTTCTCAATCATATTCACTCTCTCATTTGCAGAAAAAAGTGGATTTTTTGAAGGATTTCTCACCACAGCAACTATTAACTCATCAAAATTTTTTGCAGCTCTTTTTATTATATCTAAATGTCCCAAAGTTAAAGGATCAAAACTTCCAGGATAAACAGCTCTTCTCATAGTCTGTCTCCTCACATCATTTATTTTCATTAGAAAGCTCTAACAATTTTTCTTTACTGTAAAAGGAAAGATAAGTAGAACCGTATTTTCTTTGGTCATTGGGCAAAACAATTGGTTTAAATTTATTGTCGTGCTCAATTACTAATAACCCATCTTGTTTTAAAATAGATCCTTCGTTAACTATCTTAATAACTTTAAATATAAGATCAATATTTTTATATGGTGGGTCCATTAAGATAATATCAAATTTCATGTTAGTATTTGAGAGAAAAGATTCAGCATCAGCTTTTAATACATCTGATCTTTCTTCAAACCCTAAGATATTGATGTTTTTGTTAATTAATTTATAACACTCTAAATTGTTATCCACAAAAACAACTTTATCCGCACCTCTACTTAGTGCTTCTATCCCTAAATTTCCTGTACCAGAAAACAAATCTAGAACAAGCAATCCATTTAGCGGATAACCTAAAATGTTAAACAAAGACTCTTTAACTCTATCTAAAGTGGGTCTAGTTCCTTTTATATCTTTACTAATTAATTTTCTTCCTCTTGCTATACCTGCAATTACTCTCATCTATAACAACTCTTTACTCGACAGATATCAAAAAGTAATATAAAGGTTGGCCACCATAATGGACTTCAATATCAAATTCTGGATATCTCTGATTTAACTTATCGTGAACTTCTTCATTGTCTTCCTCTTTATAATCATTTCCAGTAAAAATAGAAATAACTTCAGAGTCTTCATCTATCATTTTATCAAGTGTTGCATACAAGACTGTATCTGGATCATCACTTGCAACAATTATGTCACCATTATTAATTCCTATGATGTCTCCTTTATTAATATTACCAAAATCAGCTTTGAAATCTCTTGTTGCAAATGTTATTTCAGCACTGTTTACATAGTTCATATTTTCTATCATATTTTTTTCTACTTCTTCAAAATTTCCAGCTGGATTATAACCCATCATTGCTGCAAACCCTTGAGGTATGTTCCTACTAGGTATAACTGACACATTAGCATCTACTAACTCTTTGCTTTGTTGAGCCGCTAATATTATATTTGAATTATTAGGTAATATATAAACATTCCTTGCATTTAGTTTCTCAATAGCAGAAACAATATCTTCAGTGCTTGGATTCATTGTTTGTCCGCCTTCAATTATCCAATCTGCTCCCATGCTTTTAAAAATATTACTTATACCTTCACCTACACTAACAGCTATTAAAGCTGTTTCAACCTCTTCTCTAGTCTCTTGTTCGTATGATTGTATGTGCGAGTGTTGCTCTTGCATATTTTCAATTTTGATATTTATTAATTCTCCAAATTTCAAAGCCTCTTCTAAAATCTCACCCGGATGGGTTGAGTGAACATGCACTTTAACAATATCGTCAATACCTACAACGACTAACGATTCGCCAATTTTGTCAAATACCTTTGTTATCTTATCAGTATCATTTTCATTTGTCTTAATCATAAATTCTGTACAATACCCATAACCTTCTTCTGTTGGCTGCTGTTTTTGTTTAACAACTTTTTTAGGTAAAGCTTCTTTTAAATCTACTTTTTCTCCTGCTAAGGCTTTATACCATCCCTGCATTATAATGAGTAAGCCTTTGCCACCAGCATCTACTACGCCTGCCTTTTTCAAAACAGGTAACAAATCTGGAGTGCGCTTTAATGAAGCTGATGCCTCTTCAATTGTGTCTCTCATTACTTTAAGTAAACCGTTGCCCTTTTCAGCACTTTCTAATGCTACATTTGCAGCATCTTTACATACAGTTAAAATTGTTCCCTCTACAGGTCTAATCACTGCTTTATAAGCTGTTTCAGAACCACTTTGAAGAGCATTAGCAAAATCAATTGCATCAATCTCATTACTATCTGATAAAGCTTTACTAAATCCTCTTAAAATTTGGGATAATATTACACCAGAGTTCCCTCTAGCTCCCATTAATGATCCTTTTGAAATTTTATATGCAACATCTGCTAAGTTACTGTCTTCTCTATCCATATTGTCAACAGCAGATTTTAATGTTAAGTGCATATTTGTACCAGTATCACCATCAGGAACAGGAAAAACATTAAGTCCGTTCACTATTTCTATGTTATTATACAAATTATTGAGTGCAAGAACCCACATCTGCATAAATTCTTCAGTAGTAATTCTATTTATTTGACTCATTCTTTTCAGCTCCCTATTACTTTTGGCTAACACCTTCAACATGGATATTAACACTTTTAACTTTTACTCCAACTATACTCTCTAATATATATTTTACTTTTCTCATTATATTGTAAGCAACCTCTGAAACTCTAACTCCATATGCAAATATTGCATATAGATTAATAATAAGTCCTTCTTCATCTTCACTATCAATTTCTACACCTTTTGAAACATTATCTCTGCCCAAAAGTTCTACAAAACTGTCTCTTACCATATTCTTTGATACCATTCCAACAATACCATAGCTTTCAATTGCAGCCATTCCTGCTATTCTAGCTATAACATCATCACTAATCATAATCTGTCCATACTCATTATCATTCAATAATCTTGTCATTTTTTTCCCTCCACAGTAAGCATGTATTATATTATACTATTTATGATTGCAAAACAATAGTAATTAATGTATAATATCCAAAGTACGTAAATAACACTAATTAAGTTAAAGGAGGTGCGTTGCTAATGGCTAAAAGATGTGATATCTGCG
>CAZCFQ010000137.1:0-5403 GCA_964497955.1 uncultured Clostridiaceae bacterium | reverse complement strand
TCGCCTAGGCTTACTATTACTACCTCTATACCCTTTTTATTAATTTCTTTTAATGCTGCAATGAAATCTCCCTCTTTAGTAAGATTATTATTAAATAGTTCACTTAATTCTAACTCATTTACTTTTATCATAAAAGGCTGTGCTTTTATAACTTTTTCAAGAACTTCTCCCTTAGCATCAACTAAACACTTAATATTTTTTTTATTAGCAATGCTTACTAAATCAAAATATGCATTTTTAGTCATCCCCTGTGGTAGAGAACCTGATATAGTTACTAACTCATATTTACTAATGATTTTACTAAACTCTTTAAGAAACAAATCATACTCTACACTATCTACAACAGGTCCAGCTTCTCTAAGTTCTGTAATCTGGCTATTATCAGCTAGTATTGCAAGGCATCTTCTATTATCATCCTTTATTTTTGTAAAATTAACTGGAATATCAAGTCTCTTTAACTCATCAATAATGAATTGCCCTTCATATCCACCAATCAAATTTAACACCTCTACGTCTCCACTCAAAAGCTTAACTACTCTAGCCGTATTATTCCCTTTACCACCAGCGACCTTTTTAATATTATATGTTCTATTAATCTCATTAATATTAAACTCATCCATTCTCGTAACTGTGTCAATAGATGGATTTACGCAAACTGAAAGAATCATTGTTTTTCACATCCTCTTAATTTATATAAGTATTTGCTTGTTAATTGTTTACAGTATATCATCAAAAAGGTATCATTATATATGAACTTTTAAGAAAAGAGGAAGATTTTTATGAGTATAGAACTTGTACATGCAACTCGAGGTAATCTTGTTGAAAGTATTTATAGAGGAGATATTGCTGTAGTAAATGCTGAAGGAGATATTTTATATAAAGCTGGTTCTCCTAAAGAAAAAATTACTTTTATAAGATCAGCTGCTAAACCAATACAAGCACTACCAGTATTAGCATCAGGAGCTGTTGATCATTACGGAATTACTGAAGATGAATATGCAATTTTTTGCGCTTCTCATAGTGGAGAGCTTTTACATACAGAAACTGTAAGATCTATCTTACAAAAAGCAGGTCTAGATGAATCTTATTTACAATGCGGAATTCATCCTCCTGTATATAGAAAAGCTGCTGATGAACTTGTTAGAAGAGGTATAGAACCAAGTGAAGTTCATAATAACTGCTCTGGTAAACATTCAGGAATGCTAACTTTAGCAAATTATATGGACTGGCCACTTGATAATTACACAGAAATAGATAATCCAGTTCAGCAAACAATACTTGATGCTATGGAAGCTCTTTCTGGAGTTAAAAAGGAAGATATCTTAATTGGTGTTGATGGATGCGGAGTTCCAGTTCATGGTATGTCTGTTTATAGTATGGCTAAAGCTTGGGCAAATTTATCTACTCCTATTTATATAGATAAAAAATATTCAGTAGCTGCCAAAAGAATAGCTAAAGCAATGTATAAAAACCCATTAAAAATTGCTGGTTCAAAAAGATTCTGTAGCGCTTTGATTGAAAGTGGACAAGGTAAATGGATTAATAAAAGTGGAGCGCAAGGCGTTTATTGCTTTGGACTTTTAGATCAAAACATAGGAATTGCACTAAAAATTGAAGATGGTAATAGCAAAGCAGCGAGTAGTGCTATGGTTGAAGTTCTTGACCAACTTGGAATTCTTAATCAAAAACACAAAAAAGATTTATCAAAATTCCATAATCCAAAAATTACAAACCATAAAAATGAAGAAATTGGTGAACTAAAACCAGTTTTTAGTCTAGAAAAAGTCTTATAATTGGAACAAAACTAAATTAAGAGAAGTCTGATAAATATTATGAAAAAACTAGCCTTAATTGCATCACTAATCTTAATAATTTCTTTTGTAAGTCTTAATACAAATAATGAAGATCCTATTAATTCACCTAAGATTGACAGCATGACAGGAAAGATTATTCGTATTTTTGAAGATGAGTTATATGTAGAAGTGCTTACTGGTCTTCACTTTGATAAGGCAATCGTCAGGTTATCTGATGAGTGTGAACTTGATATGAAAGATTTAAGTAAGTATAATACTTCAGATATTTTAGTATTTAATGTTTCATATATAGACAATTCAACAGGACAAGCTATAATTACAACAAATAATATAGTCTCTTTAAAAGACAAAATGACACAATGAAAATTGTGTCATTTTTTATTATATTAAACTAATTTATATTTCTTCTCTAACTATATCGGCTCCAACACCCTTAAGCTTCCCTACGGCATTTTCATAACCACGATCTAAGTGATAGACATGTTCCATAATAGTTTCACCTTCTGCACAAAGCCCTGCAATTACTAAAGCTGCGGAACATCTTAAATCAGTAGCTCTTACTGTAGCAGCGGTTAACTCTTGTGGGCCTTCAATAACAGCAATGTTGTTATCTAATTTTATTTTTACACCCATTTTATTCAGTTCATTGACTACTCTGAATCTGTTATTATATATATTCTCAATAACAGTAGAAACTCCTTTGGCTTTAATTAAAGGTATCAGCATTTGGGATTGCATATCTGTTGCAAGCCCTGGATAGGGGAATGTTTTAAGGTCAACAGCTTTTAAGTCACCATTTGAGACTATTCTTATATAGTCTTCCCCTTCTTCAACTTTTGCACCCATCTCTTTAAGCTTAGCTATTACAGCCTCTAAGTGAACTGGGATTATATTTTCCACAGTAATATCACTATTTGTTGCAGTAGCTAAAGCTAGCCATGTTCCTGCTTCAATTCTATCTGGAATTACAGGATGTGTTACTCCTGATCTATTGGCAGTACCTGTTACTCTAATTGTTCCAGTTCCTGCACCTCTTACCCTAGCTCCTATCCCAGTTAAAAAGTTTGCAACATCAACAATCTCAGGTTCTCTTGCAGCGTTCTCAATTATTGTTGTACCTCTTGCACCAGCAGCTGCAAGCATAATATTAATTGTTGCTCCAACGCTTACTATATCTAAATATATTGTATTACCTACTAAGCCATTTTTAGCTTCTACAGTAATAACACCATGATTAATGTCAACTGTAGCTCCTAAAGCTTCAAACCCTTTTATATGCTGATCTATTGGTCTAACACCAATATTACACCCTCCTGGCAGTAGTGCTTGGGCTTTGCCAAATCTTGCTAGTAATGCTCCTAAGACATAATATGATGCTCTAAACTCACTCATTAATGGATCTCTTGAGTCCCATGTGTTTATTGATTTTGGATCTACTCTCAAAGTGTTTTCTGCAATGAATTCTGCTTTTGCACCTAAAGAGTTTAATATTTTTTCAAAATTTAATACATCTAATAATTTTGGAACATTCTCAAGAGTACATGTATCTCCTGCTAGGATTGTAGCAGGGATAATTGCTACTACTGCATTCTTAGCTCCACTAACTTTTATATTACCTTCTAATTTTTTTCCACCTTTTATTCTCAATCTTGTAGCCAATATAATATCCTCCAATCCAACATTTTGCTGGATAATAATTTCACTTTACAACATATTATATTTTAACATACTTTCAACCTTTATTTATAGTATAAATACATTAAAATATAGATTTCCTACTTTTCTATATTACCTGTGTACGCATTAAGGTAATAATTAACAATATCTCCCTCTGGAGACATCACTTTCAACCTCCAAACAGGAATAAGTTGCCAAATATCTGGCAGTGTTTCGTCTTGTATTATTTCATTTTCAGATAAACCTAAATAAGCTAATCGTATATCCTTAATAGAGCTCTCTGGTTGTAATTGTTCGTTAACAACTAGTGATAAAAGTGCCTCTGTAGCTGAAATAATTTTAACTTTTGGTGAAAAATCTAGTGCTTCTTTTACTCTATCTAATAAATCTTTCTCAAGATTTTTTGTCTGTAGTTGTGCTCTCTTAATACCGATAATATTACCCTTTTCATCCATTCTAATTTTTGTATAGCTCCCAGCATCATATACTGGAAGGTTAAGATCTTGAATAAACAAAATATCATAATAGATTGTTTCTTCTTCTATTGTTTCTGTAATACTTTCTAATAACCAACCATCAAAATTTAGAGAAGTAACATTTTCAAAGTTAACTCTTAAAATAGGAGCCACTACATCTATATTAGCTGGATCACTTAAAACCAAGGAAAGATGATGCATTATATTATCTTCGTCCTCAACCTCTCTAGCTGTTCCGGTTTCATTTAGATAGTAAAACATTTGATCATCAATAAATAAATACTCATCATCCTTTTGATAAATGCCTTGATCAATCCACTCACCTGAACTATCTGGCCATAAAGAATTTATTATCAATTCTTGATCAACAGGTAAAAATCCTACATTTGTTTTTTCGACAGGATCTATTCCTAGAGGTAATTCTGCTGGTGGTGTTACATTATATTTTTCTACAATAAGATTAGTAACTTTCTCATTAACAGCTGTATATTCACTAACTGGTACTCTTGTTTCTTGCAAATTTAGCACTTGTATTGCTAGATAGACATTCAGAATTAAAAAGGCAATAATTAGTATAGTTTTTGCTTTTGACCAATTCATTATATCTACCCCCTTACCTAAACTCTAAACCATTTTGTTGAGGCAAGTAACCAGTCATAGCATTTACAAAGAATCTTACTTTATTCTCATTTCCATCTGCTAGTACAATTGTCCAGTATGGTGATATGAATGCACCACTAAATAAGTTGTCTGGCACATAATATGCTAAATGTACATCTGCTATATAATAACCTTTTTGAATATAGTTTTGATATTCTGTTATAACCTCATTTGCATGAGGATTCCACCATACTTCTTCTTTATATTCATCACTTGAAACGCGCTCTATTGCATTAGCACCATCTACTTGAATTTTTGGCACGTAATTAAATCGACTGTATTGCCAAATATGCCTAGTCATGTTTGTTACTATCCCGCCATTGTTAGTAACTTTAAAAGCTGGGTCACTACTTAAGATAGGAATACCCATATCTAAAGCATCGGCATAGTTTCTATACTCAAAACTATACTTATTATTGTTATTTACACTGGCACTTGTAATTCTTACTGCTCTTTTAAAATCTACCCAAGTTGAAATCTCTCGTTCTGATAAGAACAAGCTCGAAATATCTACTGCTTCAAAATAGTTTATATCTTCATCAACTGGCTCATCCCCAAGAAGTGAGTAAGAATAATCTAAATGCGGAAAGCCTGCATAATCAAGTGTTAAACTTGTTGCTCCTATAGAGTATTGTGATTTTTGTTCTCCTAAACTTACTTCTCTGGCTAAACTAGGGTTTTCAAAAAACTTTGGTAGCCATCTGCTTTCAGGATATCTTTCAGGTTCTACCCAAACTTCTGGGTATAAATTGTTATATCTAGCTAAGAAGTTTTCT
>CAZCFQ010000136.1:0-5428 GCA_964497955.1 uncultured Clostridiaceae bacterium | reverse complement strand
ATTCCCGCTATAGGCACTATGGCACACAGTTGGGTACAAGCTTTTCCAAGTGAGGTAGAGGCTTTTAAAGCGTATGCAAAAGTTTACCCAAATGATTGTGTTCTATTAGTAGATACTTTTGATGTGCTTGATTCAGGGATACCAAATGCAATAAAAGCATTTGATGAAGTTTTAAAACCTCTAGGTGCTAGGCCAAAAGGAATAAGGTTGGATAGTGGAGATTTAGCTTACTTATCAATACAGTCTAGAAAAATGCTTGATGAAGCGGGATATTCTGATTGCAAGATTGTAGCTTCTAGTTCATTAGATGAATATACTATAAAGGATTTATTAATCCAAGGAGCAAAGATTGATATTTTTGGAGTTGGTGAGAGATTAATAACTTCTAAAAGCGATCCTGTTTTTGGGGGAGTATATAAATTATCTGCAGTAGAAAGTGATGGCGAAATAATTCCAAAAATAAAAATTAGTGAAAATATAAATAAGATAAACAATCCAGGATTTAAGCAATTATGGAGATTTTTTGACAATGAAAATGGAAAAGCTATTGCTGATCTAATTTCACTAAGAGGTGAAGGAGTAGATAAAACAAAAGAGTACGAACTTTTTGACCCACACTATATTTGGAAAAGAAAGACAATTTCTAATTATTACGCAAAGCCTTTACTTGAACCAATTTTTAATAAAGGCGAGTTAGTTTATCCACGATATAATATTGAAGAAATTAAGTCATATTGCCAAAAACAATTAGATACATTATGGGATGAAGTATTAAGATTTGAAAAGCCTCACAGATACTATGTAGATTTGTCACAAAAATTGTGGGATGTAAAAAATGAACTATTACATAAATGTAAGTGAGATTAATTAATAAGTGGGTAATCTACCCACTTATTTGAGTTAGGAGGAGTGTATGAATAACAAAGAGTTAAAAAAAATTTTTAATGAAAGAAAAACAAAGCCAAAATGTCCATATACATACGTTTGTGGAGGATGTGATTTACAGGAATTAAGCTATAAAGATCAATTAGAATATAAGCAGATTAAGACAGAGCAAATACTAGGCAAATTTGGTCAAGTTAGTAATATAATAGGTATGGAGAACCCTAAACATTATCGCAACAAAGTTCATGCTACATTTGCTTATGAGAGAGGCAAGATTATTTCTGGCTTATATGAAAAGAATACTCATAATGTGATTAATATTAATACATGTATGATTCAAGATGATAGAGCTAATAGAATAATAGCAACAATAACTGATATGGTAAATAAATCAAGAATTAAAGCTTTTGATGAAGATCAAGGAACAGGCTTATTGAGACATGTATTGATTAGAACAGCTCATAAAACAGGTGAGATATTAGTAGTTTTAGTAGTTGCAAGTGACTATTTTCCTTCAAGAAATAACTTTGCAAAGGAGCTTATGCGTAAGCATCCAGAAATAACAACAATAGTACAAAACATTAATGATAGAAAGACTAGCATGATATTAGGATATGATGAAAGGGTACTCAAGGGAAAAGGATATATTATCGATGAATTATGTGGATTAACTTTTAGGATTTCACCACAATCTTTCTACCAAGTTAACTCGATACAAGCTGAGAAAATTTATGAAATAGCTTTAAATTTTGCAGAATTGACAGGAGAGGAACTTGTGTTAGATGCATATAGTGGAATTGGAACAATTGGTTTAATAGCAAGTAAAAGTGCTAGAAAAGTAATAGGTGTTGAATCAAACACACAAGCTGTATATGATTCAATAAAAAATGCAAAAGCTAATGATATAAAAAATGTTAAGTTTTATAAAGATGATGCTTCAGAGTTTCTATTAAAAGCAGCTAATCACGGAGAGAATTTTGATGTGGTTTTTCTTGATCCTCCAAGAGAAGGTAGTGAGGAGAGTTTTCTATCTAGCCTAGTTAAAACTAATCCTAAAAGAATAGTATATATTTCGTGCAATCCAGAGACACAAGCAAGAGATCTAAAATACTTAACAAGCTTCAACTATGACGTTAAGCTAACTCAGCCAGTTGATATGTTCCCTTTTACCACTCATACAGAAACAGTTGTGTTATTAAAAAGGAATGATACTAACTGACGAATACTTTAGAGTTATGACAAAGTCATACACATTAGTTAAGAACATTGATATTAATTACATTTGCAGGAATGAATAGTATTTGAAAATAGTAAATCTAATATATACTACCGTTTTTATGCTCACAGTAACTTTTTTTGTACCTTATGATAGATTGATATCATGTTTAATATTATCATTTATGAGGTTTTTGTCATGTTAATTCTTGATACTTTTCTAATGTATATTTAATGATAAAATAGATTAAAAACCTTGAGAATGCTTTTTTGGGTATAACTAATAGATTAAAATGCATTAGTTTAAAAAACTGATTAGCAAAATATATAGGATTAATATAAAAGTGTGTTATGGGGGTATAAGTAAATGGTAAAACCTGTTTATGATAAGTATTACAAAGAGAAAGAATACTTTGGGAAACCATATAAAGGATTAGTTGAGTTTTTTAAAAATTATAAGACAAAAGGTTATGTGTTAGATTTAGGATGCGGTCAAGGTAGAGATGCATTATTTTTAGGAAGATTGGGTTATGAAGTTAAAGGAATAGATATTTCTAAAGTAGGTATAAATCAGATGACCACAATAGCTAAAAAAGAGAACTTAAAAGTTAATGGAGAAGTTAGAGATATTTATGATTATCCAGTGACTACTGAATACGACATTGTTTTATTGGATTCTATGCTGCACTTTTACAAAAGTGATATTGAAAAAGAAACAAAGTTAATTAAGCGTATCTCTTGTGAGTTAAAAGTTAATGGAATATTAGCAAACTTTATGATTAGTGGGTCAAAAAGGGAGAGTTATTTAAAAAAAGTTTTAAATAATTTGGAGATAGAATGGGAAGTATTGCAGGAAGGTTATACTAATTACCCAGAAGCAGATGCAAAATTTCATATGTATGTTATTAAAAAAAGTGGTATAAAGTAATTTTGAACTTGTGTTGCGCTCATAGTATAAGACTAATTTAGAAATTTATTTTGGCAAATGATATCCAGTTAAGGAAGATAAACGCTAAGATTAACTTTGTTCTTATTTTAATAATCTCAAGATAATAGTAATGAGCTGTTATCTTGAGATTATTCTTAATTTAAAGGTCATAATTACAACAAACATTAATAATATTAAACTATGAATTAACCATATTTTAATATATTTATAAACAGATACTAATTGCCAATGAGTAAACTATATTTAGAGTATGCAAAAGAGTTAGCAAAAGGAGGTCAATTAATGAGAGAAGAGTATGTGCTAGAAGTTTCAAATCTTAAAAAGAAATACGGTAATAAAACAGTTGTTAAGAATATAGATCTTAATATTAGCAAAGGTGATGTTTTTGGATTTTTAGGCCCAAATGGAGCAGGAAAAACCACAACAATAAGAATGATTCTTGGCTTAATAAAAATTGATGGAGGGTCAGTGATAGTAAATGGCTATAATATGAAGAACAATTTTTGTAATGCTATAGAGAAAATAGGTGCGGTTGTAGAGACGCCTAGATTCTACGAATATCTTAGCGCTTATAAAAATTTAAAGCAGATTGCTAATATACATGAAAATGTAGCAGATGAAAAGATAAAAGAAGTATTAGAAATGGTTGGATTGTCAAAAAGGCAAAATGAAAAAGTTAAAAATTACTCTTTAGGTATGAAACAAAGATTAGGTATAGCTAGAGCTTTACTAAATAATCCACAATTAGTAATACTAGATGAACCAACTAATGGACTTGACCCTCAAGGTATGAAAGAAGTAAGAGAAATGATTAGTGAGTTAGCTACTAAAAAGGATATAACTTTTTTGATATCAACTCATTTATTAAATGAAGTGGAGCAAATATGTAATAGGGTTGCTATTTTAAATGAAGGAGAAATAGTAATTGAGGGTGCTGTAAATGATCTTTTAAACAGAGAAAATGAGACAATAGAAATTTATACTGAAAATAAGGATAAAGAACTTGTAAAGAAGTACATTAAAAGCTTAGATTATGCTGAATGTGTTTCTGTTACTTCAAAGGGTATAATAATTGAAGTTGTAAAAGGATACACTAGTAAGCTTAATTCTTACTTAATATCAAAAAATGTCGAAGTATCTTATTTGATCCCACGGAATGAATCATTAGAAGATTACTTTATCGAGATTACTAAAGGAGGGGAACAAATTGCTTAGATTAGTTAATAATGAAATTAGTAGAATGTTTGCAAAAAAGAAAATGTTCATTTTTATACTCATATTACTGGCTTTTACATTAACATTATCAATTGGTATAAAATCAGTACAATTGATAGGAAATTTGCCTCCGGAAGAAGTTCCACAAATGACAGGCCAAGATATGCCGATGGCACTTTTAGCAGCTGGTATTGATTTTTTGCTGCCAGTATTCTTAATAATTTTGATATCTGATATGTTTACTGAGGAGTATAAGAATGGCACTTTAAAACTACCACTTTTACATCCAGTGTCTAGGCAAAAAGTATTTTTATCGAAAATACTTGCCCTAACTATTTTTGTTTTAATACTTATTGTATTTCAAATGATAACTGGTTATTTAGTAGGTACCTTGTTTTTCGAATGGGGAGAAGGGTTAAATTTTATTAATCAGGTTTTTGAACCAACAAAAGGGATACTGCTTACAATTCAATCTTATGGAATGTCAATGCTGCCTATACTTGCATTTGGAATGCTAGTTACATTATTATCAATTCTGATAAATAATAGCGGGGCAGTTGTTGGCTCTTCTATAGGGATAGTATTTATATTCAACATAGCTGGACAACTATCAGATAAGATTAGTCCTTATTTAATAAACACACATTTCAAGTGGTTCATAAATTTATTTCAACAAGGAGTCTCTAAAACAGTGATTTTCTCACTTACTATTATATTAATATATGCATTAGTATTCTTATCAGCCAGTTTGTGGAGTTTTAAAAGAAAGGACATCGTAAATTAGTTTTGAAAATAGGCTTGTGAGCTTTTGAATCTAATCAAATAAGCACATACATCATATAATTAATTTAGCACAATAAGAGATTTAGATCTTGTTGTGCTTTTTAGTGTAAGCTATAGATTTAAGAAATAAAGAGGTAGTTTTAATATCCCCATCGAATAAAAATGTAAGATACATTAGTGTATCTAAAAATATAATTTAGTTTTCAGATAAAAATTGTTCTTTATAATGCTTTCCAAAAAGAACAGATGAACTTATAATTAAACCAAAGCAGTATGCATAAAGAAGATATATTTAATAGTTGGAGGGATTAAAATAACAATTATAATAAGAGCTTTAATAATGATAACCACAATAATTATTCTTTTTTTACTTTACTCATA